>NZ_CM002692.1:467577-775522 GCF_000632515.1 Parageobacillus genomosp. 1 | reverse complement strand
GTGAAAGACACCCCGTGGCTCGCTGTTAGCGACGGCACCTGTCGTGCACCATTCCTTCCCTCGGTCAGTACACGACAACGATTTTAGCAACCAGGTCTACACCTCCTTCAGTTGAATTTGGTCCTGGTTCAGCCAGCAGAATTTGTGCAAGATATTCCATAATGACCATTCATGTTCCTCTTTGAAGTTCTCTATCTTTTTTAACATCATCCCTAGATATTGCCGCAGTTTTCGCTTTTTGATTGCTTGTAGGATTCTTCCATCGACCCTAACACCGCAATCAAATGGCGTTTCACTTTCGTTTTTATGGTGTCCATGAGTTCTTTTGGCAATCGTTCATGATACCCTAATCCCCGCCTGCCAATCACCAAAGCGGCGCTTTCATGAACGGATAACCCATACTTTTTCCTATACTTGAAACGTCCAATGACGCTGGTGTACGCCGGATTCACTTTTTTGATGCGAAACCCAAGCCGCATCCCACGGCGAATGATGGTGTCAGTTAGCTTTTTCTTTTTGAAATGATGGGTCAAGCGATTGAATCGTCTGTCCGTATCGTGCCGCTGTCTTAGTTGGATGTTTTCGATGACCACTGCCCCAACATTCTCTTGAAGCAGCCAGTCATACACGTCTCGCACTGTTTCTCCAACGATGTTGTTTCGTTTATTCGCCCGCACATATTCGAGTTCATGGCAGTAAAACACTTTCGATTTGATGAAGTTTCCTTGTTTCGAAACGATGCTTACGGCGATGCGGTCCATATTGATATCAATTCCAGCGATTCGTTCCGCTTGAATCGGTTCATCGTAGGCAAGTTCTCTGCCATATACCTCTTCTTCATAGATGAGATGGACATAATATTCCCCGTTTTTGCGTTTGATTTCAACGGTATATGGTTGATATTCGATAATGGGCTTTCCTTTTGCATTCACTCCCACTTGTTCTCCCATAACGAGATCGATGATTTCCTCTTCATATTTTTCAGGAACCAACACAGGCAACCTCAAGCGCGGAGCGTGTTTCCCTTTTTGTTGTTCCAGCGGGTTGGCGATTTCTACATACCATTGATTCGTGTTGTCGTCATACACGAGGCGAATATTTAAATTTCCTTTTTTGCTTTTATCGCCTCTGGCGTACAACTGATTGGAACGCAAATCTTTCCATTCTTCGTTCGTGATGTTTCCTTTTAAGCGCTTATAAAAGTTCTCTTTTCCACCAAAAATCACACGTGGAATCGTTCCTTGGTCGAGATGGTGCTTTAGCTCGGCTTCTTTCGCTTTCAACTTTTCTAACCGTTGGTGCAATCCACCTAGACATGTTGGAAGATCGACTTTTTTTGGTGTTTTTCGTCCATGTTGATACTCATCGATTTTCTTTTCGGTTTTTTCGATTTTCGCCTGCACATCCTCTAAGCGCATGGGAAGCAACTCAAGTTGGGAAGAAATCAGCGATTGAGCAAGCAAGACCGCATCTTCGGCAAACCGTTTGTTGAGCCGAAATGGGTGCGAAAGGTGCTGGATGATGTCTTTTGCGTTCCTTCCCTCCAACAAACGGTTGAACGCGTATCGCTTCGCGGAACCAAAGACGCGCATCAACTCATCTAATGAACGAAGTTGCGATTCATCATGAGAAACGATTTTCATCCCCCGAACCGTTTTCATCCCCTTGCCTTCCCCCTTGTTTGGATTCTCAAGAACATATATTCGCTAACTTTTCTTCCTTTCCTTTTTCCATGAGGAAGGGGGAGATGATTTTTTATCATCAGACAGGAGACGATGGAAAAGATGGAGAACATCCGCCTCTTTACGTCCAATAACAGGAGATATTTACATGATTTTATACATTTTTATAGATGTTTAACAAACTGCTTATACCTCCGATAACTGCATCGTGAAGACTATCCTATCTAAAAAATGTTTGCGTGAAATAAACATCCGTCCATGTTGCCAAAGCAAAAAGCGGCTTCCTGACCTTAGGAAACCGCTTATCATTTAAAACGGGCGCCGATTGAGCCATTGTCCTCCATCGATGGTAATGCATTCCCCATTGATATAAGCTGCATCATCTGAGAGCAGAAAAGCGGCAAGAGCAGCGACTTCTTCCGGTGTGCCAAGGCGTCCTAACGGAACGCTTTCAATCGTCAACCTTTCCGCTTCCTCTGATTCCCACAGCTTCTCTGCTCCTCCCGTCCGCTCAATCGGTCCAGGGGCAATGGCATTGACGCGGAATCCGTATTTTTTCCCCCATTCGACAGCAAGCGTTCTTGTCATCGCCAATACTCCCGCTTTCGCACTCGCGGAATGAATCACCCCTGCGCCGGCGTGCCAAGCATATGTAGCAACAATGTTGATGATCGAGCCTTTTTGGCCGCGTTGAATCCAGTAGTTCCCGACCTCGCGGCTGCAATAAAATGTACCATTTAATACGATGTTGATGACGCTATTCCAGCCATTAATCGATAGCTTTTCCGCTGGACAAATAAAATTGCCCGCCGCGTTATTAATGAGTGCATCAATTCTGCCAAACTCCGCATCCGTCCGTTTGACCATTTCCGCCACTAATTCCGGATCGCGCACATCCATTTGGATCGGCAGCACTTTTCCGTTTGGGGATTCAATCTCTTTTTTCGCTTCCTCTAGCGCCTCGAGCCGTCTTCCGGTAATGACGACGTTGGCGCCGTCTGCCGCAAATCGCTTTGCCATATACTTTCCCATTCCGCTCGAACCGCCGGTTACAATAATGACTTTTCCGTTCATGTTTCTCCTCCTCCGCATATTGACTGATTATTCATTCATTTTCATCTTACTACAAAAGTATTGAATTTTCTAACATTATTTTCATCCTATTGTTCTTTTCTTTTATTTTCCGCTATAATAAAACTAATTGTGAAAGGACGGCATGATGATGGAACATTTGGAAACCGCAAAAATGAACCGACGCACATTTTTAAAAAAAATGATACTTACCGGCGTCGGCGGAATATTGGCAACGACATCCAGCTATAGTTACGCCCGTTTTATTGAGCCGGCGCAATTAACCGTTACCCACCATATTATTTCCCACCCGCTGATCCCAAAAGAGTTTAACGGGACAAAACTGTTGCAATTTAGCGATGTCCATTTAGGTCATTACTATGGATTACAACGCTTTCGCCATACGATCGCAAAAATAAACGAATTACAGCCTGATATCGTATTGTTTACCGGCGATTTACTGGATGAGCCAAACAAGTATCCGCACATTGATGCAGTTGCTGAAACACTTTCCCACATTCGCGCTCCGCTCGGAAAATTTAGCATTTACGGAAATCATGATCACGGTGGATATGGAACCGATATATATCGCCATATTATGGAGAAAGCCGGCTTTCGCATGCTTGTCAATGAGCACGTTCTCATTCGGCGACAGAATGGGCCGTTCATCGCCATCGCCGGCAGCGATGATATGATGCTTGGCAGGCCAAACTTCGCGAAGATGGTTGAGTCAATTCCCGATTCCACTTATACGATCATCCTGCTGCATGAGCCGGACGGTGCCATACAAACAAGCCGCTATCCCGTTCATTTGCAACTATCCGGGCATAGCCACGGTGGGCAAATTCAGCTTCCGTTTATCGGCCCGCTAATTACGCCGCCGCTGTCGGAAAAATATTATGAAGGATTTTACCGTATTCGTCATTTAACGCTATATGTAAACCGCGGACTTGGGACGACAAGAGTGCCGCTCCGCTTTTTGTCGCCGCCGGAACTGACTATTTTTACATTGCAGCATCGTGCATAAAGGTTAAACGGCAGCGGAAAAATACAACATTTCATTTGCCCAGCAGCCGCATTCTCCATCCAAAAAAGCCGTTTTGCAAACATATGTTCATTTTGTATAATAAAATAAAATAATAAAAAAGGAGATATGCTGATGAAACCGTTGGAACTGACGGTGGACAACATTGCAAAAGCGATTTTTACCGTCAATCGTCATGCCAAAACGGCATTGAATCCTTCTTTTCTCTACCTTTTAAAGAAAAAAGCAATTGAAAAGCTGCTGCAGGAAGGAAAGGCGAAAAAAATCGGCCTTCATTTTTCCCGCAACCCAAAATACAGCCAGCAGCAGTCCGACGTTCTTGTCTCCGTCGGCGATTACTATTTTCATATTCCCCCGACAAAAAAAGACTTCGCCACCCTTCCACATCTTGGAGCATTAAATGATTCTTACCGCAATCCTGTCACAAGAATGCCCCTATCCCAGGCGAAAGCGCTACTGCAAGCCTACACCGGGATCCGCGAAACCCCGCCGAAACGAAAACAACCGCAGGCAAAGCCGGTATTTAAACGGCTTGGCGAAAGCTACTAAAAACGGCTCCCGAAAGTCGGGAGCCGTTTTCCTGTCTTGACAAAGCGAGGGCTAAATATTTATAGACGAAGCTGGTGCTGTCATCTATTTTTGATTGCAGCACTAATCCGCGGGCTTAGCGACCGTTATGCCGTTTCCTCCTTGCTGCTTTGCGGCATATAGCGCTTGATCTGCTAGCTCCAGCCAATATTCAAGCGGCTTGGAAGGATCATTGATTTCAACAAGCCCGCCTGAGAACGTGCAGGAAATTTGCTGGCCGTCGGTTTCAATCAAATACGCGCTAAAATCGTTCCGCAATCGCTCGACCACGCGTAAAGCATCGCCGACCTCTGTTTTTGGCAATAAAACGATAAACTCCTCGCCGCCGAAGCGGACAACGGTGTCCCCTGTCCGTGTCTTCCGGCAAAGAAAGCGGGCAAATTCCTGCAGCACGATATCGCCGACGAGATGGCCAAAACGATCATTAATTTGTTTAAAATGATCTAAATCAAGCATCGCTATGCAACTTAGTTCGTGAAACCGCTTCAAATCGCTCCTCAAGCTTTCATATGCTTTTATTAAATACTTACGATTATATACTTGTGTCAATTCATCTACTAACACCAATTGGTCGATCCTTTTTTTCTTCTTCAATAAACGGCGCACTCGCACAATAAATTCATCGATGGCAAACGGTTTGGCAATGAAATCGTTCACTCCTAACTGATAACTTTTCAACCGCATTTCTTTGCGGCGGTCGTCGCTAATCATCACAATCGGTACAAACAGTTGTTTTTGCGCATTTTCCAATAGCTGAAGCAGATGAAGATTTTGCAGTTCCTTCTCACAAACGTCGATCACCATGCAGTCCGGTGGCTCTTCGTAGACAAAGGAAAGCGCTTTTTCGATTTGCGGCACCGCAGCAACTTGCCATCCCGCTTGCTTAAGCCCTTCTTTGATGTACATAAAAAATAGGACGTCGTCTCCAACAAGCCAGATCATCGGGGCATCGCCTGAACTAGTTTCCTCGGCAATGGCGGCAACAGCAAAAGATTCTTCCCCCTTCTCGTAACAAAGTTTCACTATGGGATAAATATAGGAGGCTGCCTCGTCTACCGTCCACTTTTGTTGCGGCTGCCCTTCCAATTCATTGAAAAGCTGATGCGCCTGTGCTCCGATGTCATCCCGTCCAATAATGGTTGCTGTTCTTGCCACGGAACGGAGGAAGCGGAGCAGCTCCTCGCGGGAAACAGTTTGCCCTGCTTTCCACCGCTTTAGCTGTTCCCGAATGCTGTTTACAAATTGCGCTACATACTCATTCATCCGCTCCCCCTCCTTATTTTTTCTGCCAGACAGCTATTCAAAGTTTGGTAATCTGTAAGGAGTACATCTCACAGCGGCGTTATAAAATATGGTTGTCAATCATTTCGATCAGCTCGCCAATTTCCGGCTTACTTACTTGGGCTGTTGCGCCGACTTCCGTTCCCTTATGGCGAAGACCATCTGTAATAAGGGAAGAGAAAATGATAACGGGGAGTTTCTTTAACCTCTCATCCTCTCGAATCCGTTTTGTCAAATGATGGCCGTCCATTTGCGGCATTTCAATATCGGTAATAACAAGCTGCACTTCCTCGGCAATATCTTTCCCGTTGGCAACAACCGATTGCAAATAGCCAAGCGCTTCTGCTCCGTTTTCAAAAAACTCGACGCGTTCATAGCCAGCTTCCGATAATGTATCATGAAGCAGCTTTCGCAATAATGGAGAATCTTCGGCAACGATGATCCTTTTTTGGGAACGCTCCCGCTTTCCAAGTTTTTTGACTTGCTGCACGTTTATGCCTAAATCCGGGTTCATATCAACCATGATTTTTTCAAAATCCAAAAGCAAAAGCATTTGCCCTTCTAGTTTGACAATGCCGATCACTTGCCCTTCTAAACCTTGGTGCATTTGCGACGGCTTTTCGATTTGCGTCCAGGAAATGCGGTAAATGCGCGTAACGTTATGTACGTGAAAGACAATCTTTTGTTTATTGAATTCAGCAACAATAAACTTGTCTTGCTCAGGGTGGGCAGAAGCAGGAAAACGAAGCGCTTTTGCCAAATCGATAACCGGCAGAACTTCCCCACGAAGCTCAATAATTCCTTCCATATAAGGGTGGGAATGAGGAATTTTCGTAATTGGAAGAGGGAGTACAATTTCCCTTACTTTCATCACATTAATGGCGAAACGCTGATCACCAAGCAAAAACTCAATAATTTCCAATTCATTTGTCCCACTTTCCAGCAAAATAGATGATTTTTCCGACATCGAACCATACTTCCTTCCTATTTTTAATATAGTCGATACAACCTATAATCATTATAGCGTTGGAGGCATAAAATCAGAATATTTTTCAACACATTTTACTTCTGCACTGCTTCCCTGTGGCAATAAGAAACAACATAAAAAATAGTTGCAGCGAAACAGCCGCAACTATTCTGTCAATCAATATAAAAAATCAAGGAGACGGCGATCCGCCAAATTGGTATCCACCGGACACGACTCGGCATCACGGCCGTATTGCCAAGCCCAGACGTTCGCGCTGCAATTTGGGGAAGCCGGCTGATAGCGTGGTGCCTTCTGCTCTTTTGTCGTCCCCGGTCTCGGCGCTGCGCTCCAAATAATCGCTTGCACGGCCACTTGATTGTTTCTTTGTACCGCCTCACAATAAGCTGTCGCGAAATCCCCTTTCGTCGGATCGGCATAAAGTCCTGGGCGATAACCTGTCGGATACAATGTTTCCACCCAGGCGGCAATCCATGATGCATCAACGGCAAAAAAATCTTCAATGTTTGCAAATAACACCTTATTTTTTGGAATGCCGAGGCGCCGCGCATGGAACATTGCGTTGCGCGCTGCCACTTGTCCGTTTGCATATCCAACCGCTTCACGGAACGCATTATAAATCGGCAGCACTTTGATTCCGTAATTTCGGATGCGTGTTATCTCTTCTTTCGTCAAGCCATCGGAAACGTTCGGGACATCCGATAAATAACGCCCCCAAAATTTAGGGTAGCCAAGTTCGTTTCTGACACATTGAAACAGTTGTTCCGTTACGGCTTGTGCCGAATCTACTCCCCAAATACCTTTGGCCATCAGCTTCCCCCTTTCTGACATTCTTTCTACCATACATATATATGAAACTGACGGCCTGTCTCATACAGCGGTTCCCGTTGATTAATCTCCGATTTGCCCCGTATTTTTCATCACATCGATCGGCTCTTCCATTCGCTGAAACGCCAGTTCTACCGCTTCTTTTGCCGAGCGACAAAAGGCGATTTCCACTGTACGACGTTCGTCTAAATAGCCGCCTTCATAGACAACCTCTTTTATTTTTGCCGCCCATCCCCCAGTCGTTTCAATAATCACCACTGGTTTTTTATTCATATATGCCGCCGATAACTCGCCCAATGTTCCGTTCCCGCCGCGAATCATAATGAGCGCATCGGCGGAATGGACAAGGATCAAACTGCGGAAGTCAAAATAAAGGCCTGTTGTAATGGGAATATCGATATAATCGTTTGCGACATCGACGCGATCGCCCGCTAAAATGCCGACGACAAGCCCCCCTGCTTCTTTCGCTCCTTTCGATGCCGCCTCCATGACACCGCTCCCTCCGCCTGTTAATAAAACCGCTTTGCGCTTGGCGATTTCTGCCCCTACTTCCTCGGCTACATACCGCACTTCAGCAGGAATATCTCCTGACTGCCCAATAACAGCAATCCGTTTCATTGTATCTCTCCCTTTATGTACTTTTTTCCTTTATATCATGTATACGCAACAACGAGGATGGAAGACATATCCATTACCGCTTACCCTTGAATTCGCCGCCTTTAAGAAACTGGAACCAGCCGTTTCGTTTAAACCAGAAAAACATCGAAAGCGCAATGAAGGCCATGACCCCGAGAACAGCAAAATAGCCATATTTCCAATGTAGTTCCGGCATATAATTAAAGTTCATTCCGTATATACCGACAATAAACGTTAACGGCATAAAAATGGTCGTAATGGCGGTGAGTGCCATCATGATGTTGTTCATTCGATTCGAATTTAGCGATAAATAGCTATCGCGAATATCCGACGTAATCTCTCGGTTCGTTTCAATCATTTCCGACAGTTTCAATAAATGATCGTAAATATCATGAAAATACAACTGACGCTCTTTCATCCGCTGCAGGCGGTCGGAGTGAATAATTCGATACAATAAATCGCGCATCGGCACAATCGTTCGGCGCAGCTTCGATAAGTCGCCGCGAATATCAAACACTTTTTCAATAATTTCTTGAATCGTCTCATCATTCGTATTTTCCTCTAATTCATTCAATACATCTTCAATATGGTAAATCAGTGGAAAATAGTCATCGACAAGCTTATCGATAATGCGGTACATCACATGAAAAGGGCCTTGCTGGAAGTCTTCCTCATGTTGAATTCTCGTCCATACTTCGTTTACGGCATGAATCGATTGCTTATGAAACGAAACAATAAAATTTTGCCCGACAAACAAGTCCACTTCTTCTGCTTCAAGAGTGTTTCCTTCAATAGCATGCAACACAATAAACAAATACCGGTCATAAAAATCGAGCTTTGGCCGCTGCACATACTCTAAACAGTCCTCAATCGCCAACGGGTGGAAATGAAAGAAATCGGCAAGCAGCTTTGCCTCGTCTTCTGTTGGTTCTTGGAAATCCACCCAATACCACGAAACATCGGAACTGTTTACAAATGGAAGCGAAACATCATATATAACCTCAAAATCTTTTGTAATGACGCATGTTCGGATCATAAAAACCACCTTATTGTCCATAATTTGCTTCCTTTACTTATGATAACCGAAAAACTGTTATACCCCAACTAAAATAGAGAATATGTATGGTGTAAAGAAAAAAAAATGACAAAAAATATTTATCAAAATTTTCTTTACTTTTTTGTAAAAAATGATGATAATATAAAAAAGGGAACTTATCGGTTCCCAAATAGGGAGGAATCACATATGTATGAAAAACAGTATCCTCACGAAGGCGCCATTTTATTTAACCAACCGGAAGAGAAAAACAGCTATGGTCCGCTTGCCGAGAAAGTGTTAGAGCAAGCAATCTTTCAGTTTCAAAAACGAAAGCTGATGGAAAAAATTGATGAAGCTCTTGTCGCACGCAATAAGGCCCTCTTTTTCGAACTTTCCGCCCAATATAATGAACTTTTAAAAAAATACGGTGCGTAAAAGGAGAGAAACATGATCGAGTGTGAAACGCCAGAGTCTTATCGTCCAATAAGGTGAGTCCCTTTCTCGTTAAAAAGTTCTAATAAGAAACGAAGGGGACTCACTTTTATTTTTCCATTTCTAGCGGTAAACATGATAAAATGAGGACAAACGATCACAAAACGATCACATGGAAGGATGGACAACCAGTGGAACATTTGATTCATTCTCGTGTCAAAAATATTGAAATATCCGGAATCCGCAAATTTTTTAACATGGTGGCAGACCATCCTGATTTAATTTCATTAACGATTGGACAGCCGGATTTTCCGACACCCGAGCACGTCAAAGAAGCAGGGAAAGAAGCGATTACCGCCAATTTTACCACTTACACCCATAATGCCGGCTTTCTCGAACTGCGGCAGGCAGCGTGCCGCTTCGTTAGTGAAAAATACGGATTACAATATGAGCCCGATGAAGTGATCGCCACCGTTGGTGCAAGCCAAGCGCTTGACATTACCTTTCGCACGATTTTGGAAGAGGGAACGGAAGTGATTTTGCCTGGTCCCGTCTATCCAGGGTATGAGCCGCTCATTCAATTATGCGGGGCAAAGCCAGTATATGTCGATACGCGCGCCAATGGATTCCGCTTATCAGCGGAGTTAATCGCTCCTTACTTGAATGAGCGGACACGCTGTATCGTACTCCCATACCCTTCAAACCCGACGGGAGTGACTTTATCGGAACAAGCGCTGCGGGAAATCGCTGAACTAGTAAAGGGGCAGCCAATCTGGATTGTTTCCGATGAAATTTATAGCGAGCTTGTTTATGATGGCAAACACCATTCCATCGCCAAATGGCTACGCGAACAAACGATTGTGATCAATGGGTTGAGCAAATCTCACTCGATGACAGGCTGGCGCATCGGGTTCGTATTCGCTCCCTCCTTTGTGACGAAACATATGATTAAAGTGCACCAATATAGCGTTTCCTGCACCTCTTCAGTGTCGCAAAAGGCGGCGCTGGTCGCTTTAACGGCGGGAAAAAATGACGCGGAGGCGATGCGCAACCAATATAAACAGCGGATGGAATATACGTACGACCGCCTTGTCCGCATGGGA
The DNA here is from genome assembly GCF_000632515.1 of Parageobacillus genomosp. 1. GTDB lineage: Bacteria > Bacillota > Bacilli > Bacillales > Anoxybacillaceae > Saccharococcus. The sequence goes on along the minus strand of NZ_CM002692.1, from coordinate 764,835 downwards.
CTTCAAGTGGAAAAGCCTGACGGCGCCTTTTACTTATTTCCATCGATCGCTCCGTTCGGCTTATCCTCTTTTGATTTTGCCCTTGATGTGGTCCATAAAGCCGGCGTCGCACTCGTTCCCGGTAGCGCTTTTTCCAAATATGGCGAAGGACATGTGCGCCTTTCGTACGCGTATTCCTTTGATGTGCTGAAAGAAGCTCTCAACCGTTTAGAGCGATACATAAAGGAAAAACAGTGGGCGCGATAAACAAAAGCGCCCACTGTTTTTTTTGTTTGACGAGCTATGGAACAAGAATGAGCTTTCCATGCGTTTTTCGTGACTGAAGCAAGCGATGCACGTTCGCAGCTTGTTCAAGCGGGTAGACGCCGCCAATCGTCAATGTCAGCTTTCCGGTTTGTACATATGTTAATAATTCATGCAAACTTTGCTGATATAACGTTTGTTTTCTCATAATTTGCGGCAAAAAGAAGCCGATGACCGCTAAATTTTTTCCCATCAGCCGCGCCGGGTTCATGCGCGTAAACTGTCCACTCGCCACGCCGTAGACGACAAGCCGGCCAAACGGGGCCAGACATTCCAGTGTCTGATGAAAAATGTCGCCGCCGGCCATCTCGAGCGCCACATCGACGCCTTTTCCGTCTGTCGCCCTCATCACTTCGTCCTTCCAGCTTTCTTTTGTGTAGTCAACAGCGACATCAGCGCCAAGTTGTCTTGCCAGCTCTCGTTTTTCCTCGGTGCTGGCGGTAGCGATCACTTTGCCAGCGCCAAAAAGTTTTGCAAGCTGAACCGCAAGCGTGCCGACGCCACCTGCCGCCGCATGGATGAGCACCGTTTCCCCCTGTTCTAAGCGTCCCATCGTTTTTAAAATATGGTAAGCACTTAATCCTTGGACGGGAAGGGCGACAGCCTGTTGCACATCCAATCCATCGGGAAGCGGAATGACAGCGCGCTCATCGACGCTGGCATATTCCGCATATCCTCCCGATTCGATTAAAGCAACGACGCGCTGTCCAACACGTACAGTACTTGTTTCTTCGCCGACTTCACAGACAACACCGGCTACCTCCGTTCCCGGCACAAACGGAAGCGGAGTTGGGACAACGTAACGGCCTTCGCGGCGCGCCGTATCGGCGTAGTTTACGCCAATCGCCTCCACTTTGATCAATACGCGCCGCCCCGTTGGCACAGGACGGTCCACCTCGATCACCTGCAATACTTCCGGACCGCCGTACTCCGTAAATTGCACCATTTTCATCTCTGCTTCTCCTCTCCATTGCTTCTTCTAGTCTTTCTGTGAAAGAAATTAAACTTATATAGCTAGCTGCGTTTTGTTCTGTAAGTCAGCAATGCGGCGGTTGCGTTCCATCGCCTCATGATCGATCAGTTCGTTAAATGGGCAACGCGCCTCTTCATACAGAAAATGACCGCCTCGTTGCATCGTGAATTTCTCCTCCCAATCCTGTTTTTTCAAATACAGGAACAACGGAAAGTGCGCCGTGCTGATTAATATAATCGATATCCCGCTCCAGGCCATGCGCCGTCATCCACTGCCCTACCCGCGAAGAAGCAAGTACCGTTTTCCCCTCGTTTTCCGTCTTGTATTTTTCGTAAAAAAGCCACGCTGCCATGGCGCTATCAGATAAGTCGCGGGCAGAAACACCGTTTTGCAGCAGGCAGGAAATAAAATAGCCCGCTCCATAAAAATCTTCTAGACAAAATCGCCCCGATGAACCGGAGCAAATCGCGACAATCGTTTCTGATACATGCCTTCGGCAAATATGCTCGCTAAGCGCCGGTCCGTTCAGCAGGCTCCCGACGTAAAGATGATTGGCATGCATCGCCTTGCGGATGGCCACCGTGCCATTCGTCGTTGATAAAATAATCGTTTTTCCCGGGCAGAACTTTTGCAAAAAAAGCGGTGTCGTAGGCCGAAAGCCATCAATCGTCCGGCCTTCGTACTCGCCGACAAGCTCATAGCTCCCGTTTGGAAGGAGGCGGGCTTTTTCCCGCGCTTCCTCAGCATTTCGCACCGGAATGACAGAAGCAGCGCCAAACGAAAGTGCTGCGGTAATCGTGGAAGTAGCGAGCAAAATGTCAAACACAACCGCTATTTTCCCATCTGTTAAAGCTGTTTCATCAATATCTTCTTTGCGAAAGACGACATGTACTTTTGCCATGGATTCACCTCAGCGCATTGCTAACTGCCATGCGTGTTGGACGAGTGATTGAACAAACTTCCCAAAATCGCGGAAGCGTTCGTCATTCGTCTGTCCGCGGCGATAGCGATAATAAATTTGCTGGCAAATGACAGCGAGTTTAAAATAAGCAAACGTTAAATAAAAGTGCATATCCGAAATATCCCGTCCACTTTTTTCAGCGTATGCCCGAATAAATTCCTCGCGCGTATAAAAGCCAGGATAAACAGTAACCGGCGTTCTGCCAAATCCGTTTTTCAACAGTGGCGGATCGTCCTTTTCAATCCAGTAGCTCATCGCTACGGCCAGATCAGCAAGCGGATCGCCGACGGTCGACATTTCCCAGTCAAACAAACCGACCATTTGTGTGACATCATCTTCGGCAAACAGTGCGTTGTTTAATTTATAATCATAGTGGATAATCGTCGCTTCGCTGTTTTCCGGAATATGACCCACAAGCCATTTCGTCAGCGCTTCCACTTCTTTAATCTCATCCGTTTTCGCCCGCTCATAGCGTTGAATCCAGCCGTGGACTTGCCGCTCCATAAATCCTTCCGGCTTTACCATCTCGACAAGACGCGTTTTTGTATAATCAAGCTGATGTACTTGTACGAGCGTGTCAACCATCGTTTCCGAGATTTTCCGGCATAATTCTTCTGTCGGGGCGATGTGTGCCGGGAACTCCGTATCTAGCACGATGCCACGGCGCCGCTCCATCACAAAAAATGGACTGCCAATAATCGATTCATCCTCGCAAAATAATAACGGTTTCGGCGCCAGCGGAAAAAGTGGATGAATTTCCGTCAACCATGTGCTTTCCCGCTTCATATCATGCGCTTTCGGCGGAACGGGGCCAAACGGCGGCCGCCGCAAAACGGCTTCCCACTCTCCGCATGACAGCAAATACGTTAAATTGGAACGTCCGGCAGAAAATTGTCTGACTTGCAGCGTTCCTTCCGGGAAATCCGGTAGTGTTTTTCTTAAAAAATCGGTCAGTTTTTCAACGGGCAGTTCTTCTCCTTTACGTACAGGAATGATCGCCGTCATGTCTTTCCTCCTTTCCATGTCTCCTCTTTTTTTACCGACTGGTCAGTATGTTTCGAGTACGCTACTTGGCACACAAACACCAAGCAGCCGCACTCTTCACTTTTTCTCCATTCCTTCCAGTAAAATCACAGCCATATGTTTCGCTACCTCAAAATCGCTCAATTCCCCATCAGGCTGAAACCATTGGTAGCTCCAGTTTACTGCCCCTAAAACGGTCAGCGTTGCAATAGAAGGAGGTAAATCGTCACGTAGTTCGCCGTTTCTCATTCCTTCTTCTATTAACGATTGCAGGTTGTAACGAAACAAGTCCCGCTTTTCTACAATTTTCTTTAAATGTTCTTCGCTTAAATGCTTCATTTCCCGGAAAAAAATGCGCGCCTGTCTTCCTTGTTTCTCGATGTTATGGATGAGCATGTAGACGATTTCAAGCACTTTTTCTTTAACCGTCTTTGTAGCATCTTCCATAATGTTTTTTTGCTTTTCGAGCAGCCCTTCAATATAACGAAGATGAATATTCATTAATAATTCTTCTTTGCTTTTAAAATAGTAATAAAACGTTCCCTTTGTCACGCCAAGCATATCCACAATATCTTGAATGGAAGTTTCGCTAAACCCTTTTTGTTCAAATAGCTCGATGCTTGCCGCCATAATTTTTTCTTTCACGCTCTTCCACCTTTCCCTCTATCATGTTGGTTATTGCCATTCTATCATAAAACGGTCAAGCCCGTCTGACAACAGGCAATGGGGCTCGACCGTTTGGGAAGAGCGCATTTTTTTCTCATTTCGAACGAAGAGCCTCTTCACGGAGAGCGCGGCGCAAAATCTTGCCGACGTTTGTTTTTGGCAATTCGGAGCGAAACTCGACAATGCGCGGCACTTTGTAGGCGGCTAAATTTTTGCGGCAATGCGCGATAATCTCCTCTTCGCTCGCCTGTTTGCCGTCTTTTAATACGATAATCGCTTTTACTGTTTCACCGCGGTATACATCCGGCACGCCAATCGCTACCGCTTCTTTTACTGCCGGGTGTTCGTAAAGCACTTCTTCGATTTCACGCGGATAAATATTGTAACCGCCGGCAATAATCATATCTTTTTTCCGATCGACGATCGTTACATATCCATCTTCATCCACGGTTGCCAAGTCACCCGTATACAGCCATCCATCCCGCAGTGCCACCGCTGTTTCTTCTGGCATGTTCCAATATCCTTTCATTACTTGCGGGCCGCGAATAATTAACTCTCCTACCTCTCCTGGCTTAAGTTCTTCTGTTCCCGTGGCAACATCAACGATTTTATATTCTGTCATCGGCATGCCAATTCCAACCGTCCCTGGCTTTCTTTCAGCAAACGGCGGATTGCAGTGTGTTACTGGCGATGCCTCCGACAAACCGTATCCCTCTAACACGGTCGCGCCGGTTTTCGCTTCAAATTCCCGCATTAGCTCGAGTGGCATTGGCGCGCTGCCGCTGTTGCACGTTTTAATGCTGTTGATGCCGTATTGCTCTACCCCTGGCGTATTCGTAATTGCAACATACATTGTCGGCACCCCAGGGAACACAGTCGGCTGTTTCTCTTTAATTGTCTCTAACACTTCCTTCAGTTCAAAACGCGGCAATAAAATGTTGTTGGCGCCGACATAAATCGCCATATTCATTCCCGATGTCATCGCAAACACATGGAAAAGCGGAATTACCGTAAAATACCGTTCTTTCCCAAACTCATAAGTACCTTTGAAAAATTCGGCACATTGCATGACGTTCGCTAAAATATTGCGGTGGGTTAACATCGCTCCTTTTGAACGTCCCGTCGTTCCGCCCGTATATTGCAGCACGGCAACATCATGCTCTGGCTCAATCGGAACAGGCTGCACGTTCCCGCTTCCTTGGGAGAGAAACTGTTCAAATGTCACATCGTTCGCATCTAGGGAACTAGAGGATGATGGCTGAAAGCTGACGACAATGGCCCGCTTCACTGGCGTATGATCACGCACTGCCTGCAGCCGTGGGTAAAGGGCATCATAAATCACGATTGTTTCCGCTCCGGAATCCGTCAGCAAGTGGATTAACTCGCGCTCCACAAGCATCGGATTTACTTGCGTCACAATCGCACCGATGCGCAAAATCGCATAGTAAGCGATCACATACTGCGGGCAGTTTGGCAGCATAATGGCAACGCGGTCGCCTTTTTGGACGCCTTGCTGCTGCAGGCTCGAGGCAAACTTCTCCACCGCATGGGCAAGTTCGCCGTACGTAATCACTTTATCATAGAAAGTCAAAGCTGGATTGTCGCGATATTGCTTGGCCCGTTCTTGCAAAATATCACATAATGTGATGTTGGGAATATCGAACTGAAACGATACATGCTCTGGATATAATGTAGCCGCCTTCTTTTCATTCATTCTCCCTTTCCTCCCTTTTTAAGCACCTGAGGCGTGGCTGCCTCCATCGACAACAATTAACGCTCCTGTCACAAAGTCGGAGGCCGGAGACGCTAAAAATAATACCGCACCTTTTAAATCATCTTCTCCACCAAATCGTCCTAATGGCGTATTTTGCAACACTTTCTGCCCGACTTGCTCAAGGACGACTTTGGACATTTTCGTTGGGAAAAAACCCGGCGCGACCGCATTGACATGAATTCCGTATCTTCCCCATTTTACGGCCAAGTCTTTCGTAAACGTAATGACGGCCCCTTTGCTTGTGTTATAACCAATCGTATTTAATATTTCCGGATTCGTTCCGCCAAGTCCTGCGACAGAAGCGATATTGATGATTTTGCCGCTCCGTTGTTTGATCATTACTTTACCGACCGCTTGACTCATGAGAAACGTTCCGGTCACATTGACGTTGATGACTTTTTGCCACGCCTCAAGCGGCATTTCTTCCACCGGTGCTCCCCATGTCGCGCCGCTGTTATTGACTAAAATGTCAATTTGCCCAAATTCATCCACCGTTGTTTGGACGACGCGCTGTACATCCTCCGGATTTGTGACATCGCATTTTAATGCGAGCGCTTTTACGCCAAGCTGTTCTAACTTTTCTTTCACTTGTTCGCATGCTTCCAGCTTTCGCGAACATACAACGACGTTGGCGCCTGCTTCTGCCAGGCCGGTGGCGATCTGTTCACCAAGCCCGCGTCCCCCTCCGGTAACGATGGCCGTCTTTCCTGGTATTTTAAATAAATCTAGTACATGCATTATGCCTCTCCCCTTTTATTGATATTGTCGTAATTCTAATTTGGCGATTTGCTCCTTATGCACTTCATCCGGCCCGTCCGCAAGCCGCAATGTGCGCGCATTCGCCCATTGCGCGGCAAGCGGGAAATCATTGCTGATTCCAGCGGCGCCAAATGCCTGAATCGCCCGGTCAATCACTTTTAAGGCAACGTTTGGCGCCACCACTTTAATCATGGCAATTTCTTTTCTCGCCTCTTTATTGCCGACCGTATCCATCATGTATGCCGCTTTCAATGTAAGCAGCCGTGCTTGTTCAATTTCGATCCGTGACTGGGCAATCCAATCGCGAATGACTCCTTGTTCTGCAAGCGCTTTCCCAAATGTGACCCGCTTTTGCACGCGCTGGCACATCAGCTCAAGTGCCCGCTCGGCCGCTCCGATCAACCGCATGCAATGATGAATTCTCCCCGGGCCAAGGCGGCCTTGGGCAATGGCAAATCCTTTTCCTTCTCCCCAAATAATGTTTTCTTTCGGGACGCGGACATGGTCATACGTAATTTCCGCATGGCCGTGCGGAGCATGGTCATAGCCAAACACCGGAAGCATCCGCTCAATTTTTACTCCTGGCGTGTCGAGCGGAACAATAATCATCGACTGCTGTTCGTGTTTCGGGGCATCCGGATTCGTTTTCCCCATGACAATCGCAACTTTGCAGCGCGGATCGCCAGCGCCTGACGACCACCATTTCCGTCCAGTAATAACATATTCGTCTCCGTCGCGGACAATGCTTGCAGAAATGTTCGTCGCATCACTGGAGGCAACGTCTGGCTCTGTCATGGAAAAACAGGAACGGATTTCCCCGTTTAATAACGGAATCAGCCATTTTTGCTTCTGCTCTTCTGTGCCGTAACGGACGAGCACTTCCATATTTCCCGTATCAGGAGCGCTGCAATTAAATACTTCCGGCGCAATCAGCGAGCGCCCCATGATCTCGCAAAGCGGCGCATACTCCAAGTTCGTCAGCCCTGCCCCGTATTCGCTGTCCGGCAAAAATAAATTCCAAAGCCCTTCTTTTTTCGCCTTCGCCTTTAATTCCTCCATAATCGGCGGAACAGACCATCTCGACTCTTGCGCATTCAGTTGCTCCTCATACACCTTTTCATTCGGATAAATGTAATCTTCCATGAAAGCGCTTAACTTCTTAATCAGCTCTTTGACTTTCGGTGAATACGAAAAATCCATTGTTTCCCCTCCCTTTTATACTAACCGGTTAGTATGTAACCTTATTTTTACTATACCCTCATTTAAGTAAATATTCAATATTTTTTGATAATAACAATAAAACGGCATCACAAGGATGATGCCGTTTTATTCTTGAATGTAGCGTTTATATAAAGCTTGTGTGCCGCTGTTTTCCTCCCCGGCTTTCGCCAGTTCTTCATACATTGATTTTGCCAGCGCCAGCCCTGGCAGCTGCAAATTCATTTTTTCTGCTTCTTCTAATGCAATTTTCATATCTTTAATAAAATGCTTCACATAAAAACCTGGCTTGAAATCACCGGAAAGCATGCGAGGGGCTAAATTGCTCAGCGACCAGCTCCCCGCCGCTCCCTGGGAGATGCTTTCTAACACTTTCAATGGATCCAATCCTGAACGCTTCGCATAGGCAAGCGCTTCGCAAACGCCGATCATGTTGGATGCGATCGCAATTTGGTTGCACATTTTTGTGTGCTGGCCAGCTCCTGCTTTCCCTTGATGAATAATGTTCGTTCCCAATCTTTCTAAAATCGGCTTGCACGCCGAAAACACTTCTTCATCCCCGCCAACCATAATCGTCAATGTTCCTTGTCTCGCGCCAATATCGCCGCCGGAAACCGGGGCGTCAAGCGCGTAAATATTTCTTTTTTTCGCTTCTTGATAAATTTTTTCCGCAAGCGTCGGGGTAGAAGTGGTCATATCAATGACATAGCTTCCTTCTTTCGCATTCGCCAAAATTCCTTCGTCACCAAAATATACTTCTTCGACATCTTGCGGATATCCAACCATCGTAATCACCACGTCGGCTTCTTTGGCAAGCTCCGCAACCGTTTCTTTCCAAACCGCTCCTTCTTCGATAAGATCATTGGCTTTCTCTTTCGTCCGGGTGTAAACGAGCAACGGATATCCCGCTTTTAATAAATGGCGTGCCATGCTTTTTCCCATTACGCCGAGCCCGATAAAACCGATCGTTTTCATTTTGCATTCCCCTCTCTGCGCGTTCACAAAAAATACTCCTTGGAAGAAAACCAAGGGAGTCGCTCTTCTTTAATTTCTTAAATTGCTTTCACCATTCCTCCGTCCACAATCAGCGATTGGCCGGTAATATATGAATTTGCCTCGGAAAGAAGGAAGGTAACCACATTAGCAAATTCTTCCGGTGTGCCATAACGGCCGAGAGGAATCGCACTTTTCATTCGCGCTTCCATTTCCTCTTTGGAAATCCCCAATTTTTCAGCATTGATTTTGTCTAAAAAGGCAACCCGCTCTGTCGCAATTCGACCTGGCGCTACCGTATTAATTAAAATATTGTACGGTGCGAATTCTACAGCTAATGTTTTGGTTAAACCGACGATGCCAGTGCGGAACGTATTGGATAAAAGCAAGCCTGGAATCGGTTCCTTAATGGAAGAAGAAGCGATATTGACAATTTTCCCGCCCTTTTTCTTCAAGTATGGGAGCACTTCGCGAATCATACGGATATAGCTGAGTAGATTCAATTCAAACGCATGATACCAGTCTTCGTCGCTGATCGTTTCAAACGTTCCCGCCGGAGGACCACCGGCGTTGTTCACTAATAAATCAATGGTTCCATAAGTGTCTACCGTTTTCTGCACGAGACTGCGGATCTCTTCCGCTTTTGTGATATCGGCTTGAACATGAGACACTTGTCCTTTATGTAAATCACGCAATTCTTTTTCTACTTGCTGCAGTTTTTCTTCGTTCCGGCTGGTAATCATCACGTTTGCCCCTTCGAGCACAAGCTGGCGGGCAATGGCTTTCCCAAGGCCTTGACTGGATGCGACAACAAGTGCAGTTTTTCCTGATAAGCCCAACTCCATAGTATTTCCCCCTCGTCATACATGTTTTTATTTAAAGTTATTCGCTGCATTTTATTGCTTTTCCTTCTTTCTTTTATAAATGAAAAGAGAGGCGCGAAAGTTTGTCCTTTCTTCGCCACAAAAAATCCCCTCCCAAGCAGACGCCTAAGAACATCATATCAGATGTTCTCTTTTTTCGCTGTAGAACGGTAGGGGATAATACCATACAAATCTCTTGATCTATCTTAAGAAGTGATACGCTGATATGCGCCACTTTTTTAAAAAAGAAGGAATGGCTTCCATGCAGCGTTTTGGGTGTATAAAAAATCCTGTCCTGTCCATACTGATGGGTAGTCTACTATTTGATCTACAGAAAAAGGAGAGGTTGGAATGGATAACCGTACAAAAGATAAGGAAGCAGCTGCTTATGATGAAAGATTAAAAGGGACGTTTGTAGGCGTTTTTATTATTGGAGCTTTCATCTTACTGTTATGGCTCGTTGTTTTTTATCTCTATATCACTAAAGTTTAGAAGTGAGGGGAAACAGTATGCTGCATATGCCTAAATACGAAAAGATCTGGCTGGCCGTCGGAACAGGAGCTTTGATCGTTTTTCTCCTTGTCACAGGAATCATGGCTGTCTCGATGGGGCTTCATCCGCCTAACGGCATGAAAATGAAAATGGAACCGGAAAACGTGGAAACGGCTGCTCCATTTAACAGTCCCGGACTGAAAAAAATCGGTCCGAACGAATACAGGGCGACGATCATCTCCTACACATTCGGCTATAATCCTAATACCATTACTGTTCCTAAAGGGGCTACAGTCCATTTTCAGATCACAAGCAAGGATGTTGTCCACGGCTTCATGATACCAGGCACAACCACCAACTTGATGCTCATACCGGGACATGTTGCGGAATATACACAGACATTCAACGAGCCGGGAGAGTTTCTGTTTGTGTGCCATGAGTATTGCGGAATCGGCCATCAGGCGATGTACGGAAGAGTCATTGTGAAAGATACGGTGTAAGAAAGGGGAATAAAACATGGGCACGAACGATACTGTCGCTGAAACTAGCGGACGTAACAACGCTTTTACCGATTTCCGATTTGAAAAGAAAGATTCCAATCTAATTTTAGCGCATATTGGATTTTCTTTTTTCGCTGTTTTTCTTGGTGCGATTGCCGGATTGCTGCAGGTCACGCAACGGAGCGGCTGGATTCAATTACCGAATTGGCTGAACTATTATCAATTGCTCACAGCACATGGCGTGCTTCTTGCACTAGTTTTTACAACGTTTTTCATTATTGGTTATCTATATTCAGGGGTTGCGCGCACACTTGACGGCAAACTTACGCCTGCCGCAAGGATACTCGGCTGGATCGGATTTTACTTGATGGCTGTCGGAACCGTTATGGCCACAATTACTATTCTAACGAATGATAGCACAGTGCTGTATACGTTTTATGCACCAATGAAAGCCTCACCGTGGTTTTACATAGGTACTGCACTGCTGATCGTGGGAAGCTGGTTCGGTGCTTTCGGAATCTTTGCAACATACATTCGCTGGCGCAAGAATCATAAAAACCAATCCTCTCCGTTATTCGCTTATATGGCTGTGGCTACGTTGATTTTATGGCTTCACGCCAGTTTGTTTGTCGCCATTGAAGTAGTCTTCCAGCTTATTCCGTGGTCATTCGGCATCGTTGATCGGGTGAATGTCAGCTTGAGCCGGACATTGTTCTGGTATTTTGGTCATGCACTCGTTTATTTCTGGCTTCTGCCAGCTTATATTTATTGGTATGTCAACATTCCGCAGGTCGTTGGCGGTAAAATTTTCAGCAACTCGCTTCCAAGGCTGACCTTTATCTTGTTTATTTTATTCTCAGTTCCAGTCGGCTTCCATCACCAATTGAACGAACCGGGAATTGGATCATTCTGGAAATTTCTTCAGGTCATTTTGACGATGATGGTTGTCATCCCGTCCTTGATGACGGCATTCGCAATTTTAGCCACATTTGAACTGGCTGGAAGGTCCCGCGGCGGAAAAGGGTTGTTCGGATGGGTGAGAAAACTGCCTTGGAAGGATGCCCGCTTTTTCACTGCCGTCATGGGCATGATCATCTTCATACCGGCCGGGGCCGGCGGCATCATTAATGCGAGTTACCAGCTGAACCAGATGGTGCATAATACGTGGTTTGTCACAGGCCATTTCCATCTGACAATCGCATCTACAGTATTATTGACATTCTTTGCTATTTCCTACTGGCTGATTCCAGTCTTGACCGGACGGGTTTTCACGAAGCAATTGAACAGGCTTGCCATCATCCAGGCAGTCCTGTGGGCAATCGGCATGTTCTTGATGGCGGTGATTATGCATATTGTCGGGCTCCTTGGCGCACCTCGGCGCACCAGTTACTCCACTTACGGTGGACATGAACTTGCTGTTACATGGCTTTCTTACAACCAGGTAATCGCTGCAGGAGGCGTCATCCTGTTTGTAGCCATCTTACTGGTACTGTATATCTGGTTCAATTTGTTGTTCTTGGCACCGAAATCCGAAAAAACAATCGAATATCCGATTGGCGTTGTCAACGAACAGGCGGAACATCCACCACGAATTCTGGAAAGATGGTCATTCTGGATCGGTGTCTCCATCGCCCTTTCCGTAATAGCGTACGCTATTCCGATCTATCAGATCTTGATGCACCACTCACCTGGATCACTTCCGTACCGGACCTGGTAAAAAATATGGTGTCGCATAACCTGATTTCGGTCAAAAGAGAGTGTCCCAAAAGTGATCGCTTTGGGGACACCCTTACTTTTGAGTCAGCCTCTTCTTTCTCCATCCATTATGGAACGAAATTGTTTCATTTCTTCGTCTACATTCACTTTCGCTACATGAAATGGATTTTCTTGATTGGCTAGCTGCAACGGGTCTATATCGCTTCGCACTCCTAATGTATCCCCCTCTGTCGCGAGTGCATCGTTTATGATTCCCTCTCGCTCCCCATCGAAATGAAAATTATGAGGATGATCGTTTCTTCCGCGCTCTGGCATGTTATCCCTCCTTTTCTGTCTATTTTTCCTTCAAACCAAACGAATCATTCCTTTTCACAGTGGCGCTTTGTTTTCCATAAAACAAAAAAAGAGGCGACCCCAAAAAACGATTTTTTGGAGTCTGCCTCCTTTTCATCAGCTTTCTAATAGAAGGTCTTCTGGATTTTCGATTAAGTCTTTTACCGTTTTTAAGAAGCCTACTGCTTCTTTCCCGTCAATGATTCGATGGTCATACGATAACGCCACATACATCATTGGACGGTTCTCGATTCGTTCTTCGTCAATCGCGACCGGACGAAGCTTGATCGAATGCATGCCTAAAATACCAACTTGCGGTCCGTTAAGAAGCGGAGTAGAGAAGAGCGAACCAAATACCCCGCCGTTTGTTATTGTAAACGTTCCGCCTTGCAAATCGCTTAGCGATAGTTTATTGTTGCGCGCTTTTGCCGCCAAGTCAGCAATATCTCTTTCGATTTCGGCAAAGTTTTTCCGGTCGCAGTCGCGCACCACCGGAACGACTAAGCCCTCATCGGTAGAAACGGCGACACCAATATCATAGTATTTTTTCAAAATAATTTCGTCGCCTTGAATTTCCGCATTCACATAAGGGTATTTTTTCAGCGCCGCTACCGCCGCTTTGACGAAGAAGGACATAAATCCGAGACGGACGTCGTGTTCTTCAAAAAATTTATCTTTTTTCCGTTTGCGCAGTTCGATGACAGCCGACATATCAATTTCATTGAACGTTGTCAACATCGCCGTAGATTGTGTCACTTCTAGTAAGCGTTTAGCAATTGTCTGACGGCGGCGCGACATTTTCTCACGGACGACCGGTTTGCCGTCATCTTGTTTGAATGCCGCTGGAGACGGCTGTTGAACCGGCGGGGTCAATGCGGCCGGCTGCGCTTGCGGCTGAACTTGCTGCTGGGCAAAGGACTCGACATCTTGTTTGCGAACGCGTCCTAGCGGATCGACCGTAGGAACTTGTGTTAAATCGATGCCTTTTTCGCGTGCGATTTTCCGCGCCGCCGGCGAAGCAATCGGACGCTGCGCCGGCTGATTGCCCGCCATGACTGGCTGTTCTTGTTTTTCTTCCGTTTTTACCGCTGTTTCTTTTGTTTCTCGCACCGCCTCCGGCGCCGCTTGGCTTGCTGCTTCTTGTACAGCCTGTCCTTCGCCAATGACAGCGATTGCTTGCCCTACGGCAACCGTGTCCCCTTCATTCGCTAAAACTTGCTGCAATACTCCAGATTCTTCCGCCATAATTTCGACGTTCACTTTATCCGTTTCCAACTCGCAGATTGATTCGCCTTTTTCGACGTAGTCACCAGGTTTTTTCAACCATTGCGCAATGGTTCCTTCTGTGATAGACTCTGCTAATTCTGGAACTTTGACTTCAGCCACGTTGATGCCCTCCTCAAATCTTGCGTTATTGTTCTTTTTTCGTTAATGCACAGCGAATAATGCGTTCTTGCTCTTTCCGGTGAACAACAGGATCGCCTTCTGCCGGGCTTGCCCGTCTGCGTCGGCCGATATAGCTGACGTCCACTCCCTCCGGCGCGATTTCCCGCAGTCTTGGCTCCATATAACACCAGCTTCCCATGTTTTTTGGTTCTTCTTGCACCCAGACGATTTCTTTGACATTTGGATAACGGACGAAAATCGCCTGCAGCTCTTCTTTCGGGAATGGATATAATTCTTCGACGCGTACGACGTGGAGCCAATCAAGCCCTTCCATTTTATTGATTTGCTCCGCTAAATCAATCATCAGTTTTCCAGTACCTAAAATAATTCTCTCGACTTTTTCATGGTCTTTGCCAAGCCCTGTTTGTTCAAGGACCGGACGGAACTGACCGTTTGTAAACTCTTCCGCCTCCGACGCCGCCAACGGGTGGCGCAGCAAGCTTTTTGGCGTCATCAGCACTAACGGACGGACTTCTTCCCTTTGCAAAATGCTTGCTTGCCGGCGCAAAATATGGAAATATTGAGCGGCAGTTGACAAGTTAGCTACCGTCCAGTTATTTTCCGCTGCTAATTGTAAAAACCGTTCTAAACGGCCGCTTGAATGTTCTGGTCCTTGCCCTTCATAACCGTGCGGCAGCAACATGACGAGACCGGATTTTTGTCCCCATTTCGCGCGTCCGGACGAAATAAACTGATCGAACATCACTTGCGCCATATTGGCAAAATCGCCAAACTGCGCTTCCCACAGTACAAGCGTTTCCGGAGCAAAGACGTTATAGCCGTATTCATATCCAAGCACAGCCGCTTCTGTCAACGGGCTGTTGTAGACGACAAAGGAAGCTTTCGCATCGCTAATGTGGTGCAGCGGAACAAACTCTTTGCCCGTTTTCGTATCATGAAGCACAAGATGACGCTGAGCGAACGTACCGCGCTGCGAATCCTGCCCAGTGAGGCGGATCGGCACGCCGTCCCGTAAAATCGTTGCAAAAGCAAGAATTTCCGCGTGCGCCCAGTCCACTTTCCCGTTGCCGTCAAACACGCCGTCACGCCGCTTTAAGATGCGCTCTAACTTATTAAACACGTGAAAATCAGCAGGGAACTGCAACAATTCTTTGTTTAGCCGCTGCAATATATCTTTTTCCACAGACGTTTTGACAACCGGCAATTTGCTTGCAACCGGTTTCGGCGGATCCATAATAAAATCGAGCTTTGACTCATCTTTTGGAACTTTTTCATACGCAATTTTCAGTCTTTCCGCCACTTCCTGTTCCATTTCTTCTACCGCTTCTTTTGTAACAATGCCTTTTTCGATGAGTTTTTGCGCATAAAGCTGACGAACGGTTGGATGCTGCTGAATGATGCTGTACATCGTCGGGTTTGTCGCCATCGGTTCATCCATTTCGTTA
This sequence comes from Parageobacillus genomosp. 1, assembly GCF_000632515.1. Lineage (GTDB taxonomy): Bacteria > Bacillota > Bacilli > Bacillales > Anoxybacillaceae > Saccharococcus. The sequence continues at coordinate 749,409 of NZ_CM002692.1, read as the reverse complement.
TGGCCGAAACGGCGATAGCCAATTAAATCAATGACAAAATCTTTTTTGAAGCGCTGCCGGTAAGCAAAAGCAAGGTTTGCCACCGCCAAGCAGGCTTCCGGATCATCGGCGTTCACATGCACAATCGGCACTTCAAATCCTTTGGCAATATCGGACGCATACTTGGTCGAACGGGAATCATGGCTTTCTGTCGTGAAACCGATCATATTATTGGCAATAATATGAACCGATCCGCCCGTCTGATATCCTTGCAATTGACTCAAATTTAATGTTTCCGCCACAATTCCTTGCCCAGGGAATGCCGCGTCTCCGTGAATCATAATGGCAAACGACGAATCTGTATCTTGAGACGGCATGCCAGGGTTTGTACGATTTTCCTGAGCCGCGCGCGTAAAGCCTAACACGACCGGGTTGACGACTTCCAAATGGCTTGGGTTGTTTGCTAACGTAATTCTCATCGTATGTTCATTTTTATTGCGCAGACGGCGGGCCGCCCCTAAGTGGTATTTCACATCCCCCGTCCAGCCGTATGTGATAGCTACCGATCCTTCCGAAGGAATAAAATCTTTGCTTTCCGCGTGCTGGAATTCGGCAAAAATCATTTCATACGGTTTGCCAAGGACATGGGCAAGCACATTTAAACGGCCGCGGTGCGCCATGCCAATATTCACTGCTTTTACTTCTTTTTCAATCGATTGGCGAACGAGTTCGTCCAATAGCGGCACCATGGCATCTAAGCCTTCAATCGAAAACCGTTTTTGCCCGACAAATGTGCGATGAATAAATTTTTCAAATCCTTCCACTTCCGTGAGGCGGCGGAGCAATGCCACCCTTTCTTCGTTTACTAAGCTTGGATAATATGCCCCCGACTCAATTTGTTGAATCAGCCAGTTTCTTTCTTCTAAATTATGTACTTGCGAAAATTCAAACGCAATTTTATCTGTATATACTTTCCGCAAATGATTAATGGCATCCAATCCATTTTTCACATGCGCAGGCGCATGCGGACAAATAAACGCGACAGGAATTTGTTTTAAATCTTCCTCGGTCAAATCAAATTCGCTTAATTCGATGCGGCGTATGCCTTTATTTCGCTTGTCTAATGGATTTATATCGGCTGCTAAATGTCCGTAATGGCGGATATTGTCCGCTAGTTTGACAGCAGCGACGAGTTTGCTAAATACCGTTGGATTTTCCGGAAGGCGGAACGTCTGATGCGTTTTAGCGATCTCCTCGCTTGACGCAAACGGTTCTGCTTCCGTTGTCGGGGCTCCCCATTGTTCAAATAATTGCCGCAACTCGGGATCAACAGCGTCTGGATTCTCGAGATACTGCTCATACATTTCCATCACGTACCCGAGGTTTGGGCCATAAAATTGGCTCCATGGTTCTGCACAGTTCATCGTTTGCTTTGCCATTACGAAAAACCTCCAACTAATTTTCGTTCATTTGGGATCGTTTTGCGCCCCCGTGCCCATCAAGAAAAATGCGGACGGGATCTGCTTGTTCTCCTATCATTGTTCCCAAATAAACAAGGAAATAACTTTATAAACGTTTTCAATGTATATTTTAGCACTATCACTCATTAAAATCGATGATTAAGCATAAAAATCTCCAATAGTCTATTTTTTTTGAAAAATAAAAAAACGCGGCAACGATAGAGTGCCACGCAAACAATCAACGAAGAACATAGCAACGTTGATAAGATGATTATATTTTAAATCTTTCTACAAGTTGTTGCAGTTCCCGGCTCATCTCGCTTAATTTTTCTGCCGATTCCGTCACCGTCCCTAACGCCTGCAGCTGGTCATCGGCAGATGCCGCTACTTCTTCCGCCGCTGCGGCGGACTGCTGGGCAATGGCAGAAATATTTTGCATCGCTCTGATAACGTCATCTTTGCCTTCGTTCATCCGCTTCGCTTCCTCTGTAATCTCGGCAATCGCTGTTGTTAACTCTTCCATCATCGTAACGATCTTAACAAATGAATCACCTGTTGTATGAACGGCTTGCTGCTGCTGCTCGTACATGTCTTTCGAATGATTCACCGCCTGCATCGCCAAGCTCACTTGCTGCTGAATCATTGCGATCGTTTGGCGAATCAGCTCGGTTGCTCTTGCGGACTGCTCGGCTAATTTGCGCACCTCTTCTGCGACGACGGCAAATCCTTTTCCATGTTCCCCCGCCCGAGCCGCTTCAATGCTCGCGTTTAAGGCAAGCAAATTCGTCTGTCCGGAAATGGCGGTAATCGTTTGAATCACCCCATCAATTTCTTCCATCTTTTTGACTAAATCATTCATTACTTCTTCCACGGCAACCAATTCTTTTTTCGCCTCATCCGACTTTGACTGCAGCACATTTAAATTTTCGAGGCCATCATAACTAGCCGCTTTCGTTTCATTCGACAATGTTTGCATATTTGCCGTCGACTGTGTTACCGTTTCGATTTGTGCGGACAACGCCGAGATCCGTTCATTGATCGTATCTAAATCGTTCGCTTGCTCCGTCGTTCCTTTGGCAATATCGTTAATGGCGCTGGCCACTTGTTCGCTTGTCGCCATCGTTTCCTCAGAAACGGAACTAAGATGGTCAGCGGAGGCGGCGAGCTCGTCTACCGATTCATTGACTTGCTGAATAAGCGCGCGCATTTGCGCAATCATATGATTGAAATGATCGGCCAACTGGCCTATTTCGTCTTTTGATTTTACGCGCACATGCACCGTTAAATCGCCTTCTGCGACTTTTTCGGTTTGGTGCTGAAGTGCAATGACCGGTTTCGAAATCGAACGGGCGAGAAAATAAATAACGACAATCGCGATCAATAATGCGACCACGGTGATGATAAACATTTTCATAGCAAGGGAATTGCTCATCGCCAATAAATCTTTTTCTTTATATACGGTGCCGACTTTCCATCCGAGTTCAGGAATCGTGGTGAAATACATCACCCGCTTTTCGCTTCCGGATGTATATGTATAAAAGCCGCTTTTATTCCTTAACATATATTGGACCGCCGCGTTTTTCGCCATATTTTTTCCCTTATATTGCGGATGAACGATCGCGACTCCCTTGCTGTCAAACAGCACAGGGTACCCATGGTAGCCAACCTCGCTATTGTTGACAATTCTCGTCACTGTATCCAGCGTCATGTCAATCCCGAGCACAGCGTTGACGCGGCCGTTTTCTGTTACCGCTTTCGCCAATGTCACGATATTTTTTCCCGTTATCGCATCGATGTATGGTTCGGTCCAAACGACTCGATCCGGATTTTCTTCCGCTTTTTTATACCATGGACGCGAAGTCGGGTCATAGCCGTCAGGCAACTGCGCTGCCGGCGTCGTATACATTTTTTTCTCGGCCGTCCCAATGTAAGCAAGTTGAATATTTTCGTGGATTTTTAAAAACGTGCGAAACTGCCGGTTAAGCAGCGGCCAAGCATCTTCCTTTTTGATCATTTCCTCGACGATAGGCGATTCGCTAAACTGAAGCAAGCTATTTTCCTCGCTTTGAAAACTGTCGCGAATATCGCCTAGCACCCCGTTTAAAATGGATTGTGCGCGTTTTTCGACGTCCTGGCGGATCTGTTTTTTCGTTTCGACCACCCCGACGATCTGAATAGCGGCCAGGGAAACAATCATTAGCAATGCCATTAAGATGGTCAACTTTGTCCGCAATGTTTTAAATACCACTTTGTTTCTCCCCTTTTTTGTCTTTTTGTCGAACTTTGTCTTCATTATATAAAGGACTATCGTCATACGTCTATAGGAGCAGCTTCTTATTCAACGCATGAAACACGGACAAAAACGAGACAATAAGAAAGGAATCTTTAACGGACAGGCAGGTGAGAAACGATATGGGGCTATCGAACGAGATGGATATATTTTTGATATCGAATATAGCGTCATCCAGCAAAAAGGGGCGCTGCATGTATACCGCGACGGGGTGCTGATGGATGAAGTAACATTCCGTTTCACTGGAGAAAAACCGGACGAACAGCAAATCGAATCATTAATTGATCACTATATCAATCAACATAGCGGCTAAACTGCTGTATAAACAGCAGTTTTTTTCTTGCTGATTTTGCCACCATTCTTATATGATGGAAATAATGATACATTGATAGGCAGGGGGAATGAAGATGTATTGGAAAGAACTTTATGTTTTTGATGGCGATGTCCCGCATAAAGCGATTATTCGCAACTATACGAAAAAGGATTTCCCGCAATTAATCCGCGTCCAGCAAGAAAGTTTTCCGCCGCCGTTTCCGTCCGAACTATGGTGGAATGAAGAGCAGCTTGCCAATCATGTTTCTCTTTTTCCTGAAGGGGCACTTTGCGTGGAAGTGGACGGACGCGTTGTCGGGTCGATGACCGGCCTGCTTGTCGATTTTGACCCAAACCATCCTGCGCACACATGGGAAGAAATTACAGACGGCGGCTATATCCGCAATCACCGTCCTGATGGAAACACGTTATATGTTGTCGATATTTGCGTTTCCCCGCCTTACCGAAAACTAGGTCTTGGAAAATGGCTCATGCAATCGATGTATGAAGTGGTCGTCCGCTTGAATATCGACCGTCTCCTCGGCGGGGGGAGAATGCCGGGCTATCACCGCCATGCCGAGCATCTATCGGCAACGCAATATCTCGAAAAAGTATTAAAAGGAGAGCTGAAAGATCCTGTTATCACCTTTTTATTGCGATGCGGCCGCACCCCTCTTCAAGTCATCGAAAATTATTTAGAAGACGAAGAGTCTCTCAATTATGCTGTGCTTATGGAATGGCGAAACCCGTTTAAACGCTATTTGTAAAAAATTAATAGTTTATCAGAGAAGGGTTTCATTGCGAACGGCGCGAATAAGAAGGGAGAGGATAACTGAAAGGAACGACTGGTGATGAAGCCCATTTCCTATAACGATCCATTGGCTCCCTTGCTTATTCGCAACTATCTTTTTTCGCTGCTTCCGCCATATGTAGATCATCTCGTTGTGATATGCATCGGCAGCAACCGCATTAACGGAGACAGTTTAGGTCCATTTGTCGGAACACTGTTAGCCAACCTTTACCCGAAACATATGACTGTCATCGGAAACTTGAAACAGCCGGTCGATGCGACGAACATAAAAGAAACGATAAAACAAATCCGCACAACCCCATCAACATATACGATCGCGATCGATAGCGTTGTCGGTGTTTCCGACTATATCCATACGATCGTCATCCGCACCGGAGCACTTGCTCCTGGCTCTGCCCTTGGCAAACAACTTCCCGCTGTCGGCGATATAAGCATCATGGGGGTAATGATGGAAGACTGTGAAGACGTCGGGATGCTTCCATATACGAATTTACATATCGTTTATCAAATGGCAAAAACCATCGCTTTAGGAATTTCTCTTACCGTACGGCAGCGGTTTGGCTACGAATCAACCTCTTCCGTTCTTGCTTAAAAAACTAGCGGTGAAGCAGTCACTTCACCGCTAGTTTTTATTCAATATGGAACGTTTGTTTTACAAACGCCACAACCTCTTCGGCCGTGCTCATCGAGAGGACGGTTTCTTTAAAGCGCGCCGCTTCTTCTTTCGATAATTTTTTCATTTGCGCGCGCGCCCGCAAAATGGAAGTCGCACTCATGCTGAACTCGTCCAATCCTAAACCAAGCAAAATCGGAATGGCGATCGCATCGCCCGCCATTTCTCCGCACATTCCAGCCCATTTTCCTTCTTTATGCGCAGCATCAATGACGTTGCTAATAAGGCGCAAAATTGCTGGATTGTACGGCTGGTAAAGATACGAAACACGTTCGTTCATGCGGTCTGCCGCCATCGTATACTGAATTAAGTCATTAGTGCCGATGCTAAAGAAATCGACTTCTTTAGCAAATTGGTCGGCAAGCACCGCGGCCGCCGGAATTTCCACCATCATGCCGACTTCAATACCGTCAGCCACTGGTACACCCTCACGCTGCAATTTTTCTTTTTCTTCTAAAAGAATTGCCTTCGCTTGGCGAAATTCATCAAGCGTTGCAATCATCGGGAACATAATTTTTAAATTCCCGTATACGCTTGCCCGCAGCAAGGCGCGAAGCTGCGTGCGGAACATATCCTGCATTTCTAGGCAAAGACGGATGGCGCGGAATCCTAAAAACGGGTTCATTTCTTTTGGCAGATCTAAATATGGCAATTCCTTATCACCGCCGATGTCAAGCGTGCGCACGACAACGGGCTTTCCTTCCATTCGTTCCAGCACCGTTTTATACGCTTCAAACTGTTCTTCCTCTGTCGGCAGCTCGGAACGGCCCATGTACAAAAATTCCGTACGGTACAGTCCGATTCCTTCCGCCCCGTTTTCCAGTACCCCTTTCACATCATCCGGCGTACCAATATTTGCGGCAAGTTCGACATGATGGCCGTCGCTTGTCACTGTTTTTTCATGCACAAGTTTTGCCCATTCTGCCTTTTGCGCTTCATAGCGGGTACGTTTTTCTTCATATTGTGCGAGCACATCTTCCGATGGATTTACAACAACTTGTCCATCCAATCCATCGATAATCACGATATCGCCATTTTTCACTTCCGCTGTTACTTGTTTCGTGCCGACAACAGCCGGGATCTCCATTGATCTTGCCATAATGGCGGAATGGGATGTACGTCCTCCAATATCGGTTGCAAACCCTTTAACATATTGGCGATTTAATTGAGCTGTATCAGATGGAGTTAAATCTTCGGCAATAATCACAACTTCTTCAGCAATCAAGCTTGGATTCGAAATCGTCACCCCAAGCAGATGGGCAAGCACGCGTTTTGTGACATCGCGGATGTCAGCGGCGCGTTCTTTCATATACTCATTATCCATCGCTTCAAACATGGAAATGAACATCGCCGCTGTTTCATCCAATGCGTATTCCGCGTTCACCTGTTCTGTCTCAATTTTTTCTTTGATTGGATTTAATAATTCTGGATCATTTAGTACAAGCAGGTGCGCAGCAAAAATCGCAGCTTTATCTTCCCCTAATTGTTGCAAAGCATGTTGTTTGATGATTTCTAGCTCTTCTTTTGCTTTCGCCACTGCTGCTTCAAAACGTGCAACTTCTGCCTGCGGATCGGAAACAACTTTTTTCTCTACAACGAATTCAGGGGTTTCTAAGCGGTATGCCTTCGCAATGGCGATACCGCTCGATGCAGCAATTCCTTGAATTGTTTTTGTCATTACTGTGCAAGACCTTCTTTAGATAATGTTTCCGTTAACGCCGCCATCGCTTCTGCTGCATCTGCCCCTTCTACAGTAATTTTAATTTCAGCGCCTTTTGGAATGCCTAAAGACATAACACCCATAATCGATTTTAAGTTTACCGTTTTGCCGTTATACTCTAAATGAATGTCACTGTTGAATCTGCTCGCTGTTTGAACAAGAATCGTTGCCGGACGAGCGTGAATTCCCGATTCTGAAGTTACTTTAAACACTTTTTCAGCCATTGTCGTCATTCCCCTTTTCCTTATATTTTTTCTTTGTCATCATACCAAATAATATTGTCTTTCTTCAAATGAAGAACAACGAAATTTGTCGAAGAAAATTCGCACCGTTAACCGATTTCAGCGATGCGGTCTTCTCCTTTTGTGACCGCTCCCTGTTTCGTTACACGAATCGCTTCTTGCGCCTGCAAATTCGTGAAAATAATTGGCGTTACAATCGAAGGAGCATTGTTTTTCACGTATTCTAAGTCCACCTTTAAAATAGGCTGGCCTTTTTTCACTTCATCGCCTTGTTTCACCAGCGCTTCGAAACCTTGGCCGTTCAGCTTGACGGTGTCAATTCCAACGTGGATTAAAATTTCATGACCTGCGGCCGATTCGATGCCAATTGCGTGCTTTGTCGGGAATACATTGATAATTTTTCCGTCAACCGGAGAAACGACAGTTCCGTCTGTCGGCATAATGGCAAAGCCATCGCCCATCATTTTTTGTGAAAAAACTTGGTCTGGCACTTCCGAAAGCGGAACGACTTCCCCTGTCAGCGGCGATGCGATCGTTTCCGCTTTTGCGGCGTCTTTTGTCTCCTCCGCTGCCGCCGGCTCTTCTTTTGTCCGCTCTGGAACTTTTCCTTCCATAATATCTTTAATTTGTCCTTTTAATATATCGGATTTTGGTCCGAAAATCGCTTGTACATTGTTTCCAACTTCCAAAACGCCCGCTGCGCCTAACGCTTTTAAGCGGTCTTTATCGACTTGTTTAATATCATTGACAGAGACGCGCAAACGGGTGATGCAGGCGTCTAAATGGGAAATATTTTCCTTGCCGCCAAGCGCCGCCAGCACTTCGTATGGAAGGTCGTTCGCTTCTGCTTTCACCGTCGGCGCTTCTTCTGTCACTTTTTCACGTCCTGGTGTTGCTAAATCCCATTTGCGGATCGCAAAGCGGAATCCGAAGTAATAGATGACCGCAAATACTAATCCGACCGGAATGACAAGCCACCATGCCGTTCGGTTTGGCAATACTCCGAATAACAGGAAGTCAATAACCCCGCCAGAGAAAGTCATGCCAATTTTTACGTTTAACAGATGCATAGTCATAAAAGATAATCCTGCAAAAATCGTATGGATCGCAAATAACGCTGGTGCAACGAATAAGAAGGAGAATTCAATTGGTTCTGTAATCCCTGTCAAAAACGATGTTAAAGCGGCTGACCCCATAATACCAGCTACCACTTTTTTGTTTTCCGGACGCGCTTCATGATAAATCGCCAGCGCCGCTGCTGGAAGTCCGAACATCATGAATGGGAATTTTCCGGTCATAAACGTTCCTGCAGTTAATGGCACTCCATCTTTTAATTGCTCGAAAAAGATTTTTTGGTCACCGTGTACTGCTTGTCCAGCTTTATTCACGTATTCGCCAAATTCAAACCAGAATGGCGCATAGAAAATATGATGCAATCCAAACGGAATTAACGCACGCTCAATAACCCCGAAAATAAATGCAGCTAATGCCTTATTCGCATCAATCATATTATGGGAAAACGCATTTAAACCATGTTGAACCGGTGGCCATACCCATGTCATCACGATTCCAAGCAATACCGCAGATGCTGCTGTAATAATTGGCACAAAACGTTTTCCGGCAAAAAAGCCAAGATACTGTGGCAACTCAATGTTGAAATATTTATTATACATATAAGCAGCTAATATACCGACAATAATACCGCCGAATACACCAGTTTGTAATGTCGGAATTCCTAATATATTGGCAAATGCAGGATTGTCACCGACCATATCTGGCGTAACACCTAATATCACACTCATGGTGATATTCATAATTAAATAACCAATAATGGCAGCAAGCCCGGCAACCCCGTCACCGCCGGCTAGTCCAATCGCTACCCCAACCGCAAAAAGGAGCGACAAGTTCGAAAACACAATTCCGCCTGCCTGTTCCATGACATTAGAAACAAGCACGACCCAATCTGCTTTTAACGCAGGAATTTTATCCGTTAAAGCCGGATTTTTTAAGGCATTGCCAAATGCAAGCAAAATTCCTGCCGCCGGTAAAATCGCTACTGGCAACATAAGCGCTTTACCGACTTTTTGCAACGTACCAAATGCTCTTTTCATTTTAATGCCCTCCTTTTTCTCTGTGTATAAGTTTTGCAACAAACGTTATGTTCATGTACGATAAACAAGAAATTGTTTTTGCGGTTTTCTCGAAAAAAGAATACGTCAGATGTCAGACTTATTGACGACATATAAACAAAAACGAAAGGCATGAGCAAAGAATGACAAAAATAGAACGCTTACAACAAGAGGAATAATAGATCCCCTTGCTTGTTCTACTTTGCCTTCTTTACTCATGCCTGATCGAATCAGTAACACGTAAAGCGAGACAATTTATTCTATTGTTTCTGCTTCCTTCGTTGCAAGTCTTTGTAGATGCATTGTCAAATATACCGCTTCTGCGTCGTCTACTGGCATTTGTAACGTTTGTTGCATCACTTTTATTAATTTCCAAGCAGTATTATAGCATAGCGGATATGCTTCTTTCAAGATTTTCGACAATTTTTTTGGTTCTTCGACTTTTTCCCCTTTTTTGATTCGTTCAATCGCGTAGCGCAAATGGCGGACAAAGCGCAAATAATGAATGCTGTTACGATCAATCGTTATATTTAGCTGTTGTTCAACAAGTTGAACAAGCTTGGCAATCAATTGGGAATGCTGATTGACCTCAGAAAGGCTTTGCTTGGAAATCGCGCTATGAATATGGAGTGCGATAAATCCAGCTTCCCCTTCCGGCAGCTCGACTTCTAATTTTCGGTTAATCATGTCGACAACTTCACAGGCAATTTCATATTCTAGTGGATATAAGCTTTTCGTTTCTACTAAAAAAGGATTTTTTAAATCGAGCCCTTGTTCCAACCGTTTTAGTGTGAATGAAATGTGATCGGTCAGCGCAACATGAATATGCTCGTTTAACGGAACATTTAGCCGCTGTTTAATGTGCTGGATCACTTCATTCATTAGCCCGATAAATTCTTCATCAAGCTCCGGCAGCAATTTCTTATATCGTTCTTGTTCCCGCTCATTTTTTAAAATGAACCATTTTTCAACGGCACTCTGCTCAATATAATCCCCTTTTTTCTTTCCGAACCCAATCCCTTTTCCGAGCAATACCACTTCATCGTACATTGGATGTGAAGCAATTAACACATTATTATTTAACACTTTTTCCACTCGAAAGGACTCTGTCACAAAGCCCCACTCCCTTAATAAAACGTTTGCAATATTATCATCTTACGCAACGATCTATCAATCGTCAATGAATTAAATATGGATTTTTTCTTAACAACGAAATGTGGCGTATATTTCGCGCTCCTTTTTCTCCCCTCTAGAATGAAAAGCATGTTACAGCAAAGGAAATGCAATTCGCACTTTAATGGAGCATCTTCGCGTGCAGCCTAATGAAATTGCTTGTTTCGGCGATGCGTTTAACGATGTTCCAATGTTTCGTCTAACCCCTTATAGCTTTGCCATGTCTCATGCTCATCCTGATGTAAAAAAAGAAGCACGATATGTGATAAATTCCGTAAGTGAAGGGTTACACATTATTCTTAAAAACATTCCTACACCAAATATGATGCAATAAGAGCTGGCTGAGTAAGAAATGCCAGCTCTTTTTTTCATGTTTTTCTCCATACAGATTCATACTATGAGTGGGCGTGCAAACAGGGGGGTTACCATGCCATATATTATGGTAGAAGATGGCGTTCGTCTCTACTACGAAGAGATGGGGAGCGGCACACCGCTTTTATTCATTCATCCGCCTGGAATGGGGCATATCGTTTTCCGCCATCAACAATCTTTATCGAATCACTTCCGCGTCATTATGTACGATATGCGCGGTAACGGGAAAAGCAGCCCGTCGAATCGTCCAATTACGATTCCGCTGCTAGCTGATGATATTTACTGCTTGCTCAATACACTTCACGTAAAACAAGCGATTATTTGCGCCTATTCTAACGGTGGATCCATTGCGTTAGAGTTTGCCTTACGCTATCCTCATAAAGTAAAAATGCTCATTTTAATTGGCGGATTCTCTGAAGTATGCACTGCTTTGCTGCGTTATGAATTTTTGCTTGGCATTTATGCGGCAAAAATCGGTGCTGTTTCTTTACTTGCGAACGTATTAGCCAAATCGCATGAAAAAAATAAAAAAGAACAACAGGAACTAAAACAATATGTACGATTAGTCAATAAAAAAGATTTAGTAAACATGTACGAAAAAGGATTAGCCTATTCCTGTACGGAGCGTCTGAGATTGTTACGTATGCCAATCCTTCTTATTTATGGCGCCCGCGATTACTATATGCATCCATATGAGAAGCTGATCAAGAAAAATGTACCTCATGCGAAAATAATCTATATTGAAAACGCACGCCATCAAATTCCAACTAAACATCACTGTGAATTAAATGGAATTTTGAAGACATATTGTATAACGTAAGATGGAAGAAAGGAGGAAAAAACAATGTCTAAAAAAGGGCGACAAAATAAAGTAAGCCAGGAAGTAGCCAACCCGACCGTTTCTAAAGCAGAAGCAGAAATGGCAAAAGATAGTATTGATACGGCAAAACAAGCGAAAAAAAATCGTTCGTGAAAAGAACAAAGGAGGCGCGATCCTCATTCGCCTCCTTCGTTTTTGTTACGCCACCCGTGTGGCAACTTGCTTTCGTTTGAAAATCACCTTTAATAACGGAGGTGTAACAATTGTTGTTACAAGCACTACCACGACAAGAACAGCAAACAAATTAGGCGGCAACAGCTTTGTCTCCAATCCGATTCCGGCAATAATTAACGCTACTTCACCACGGGAAACCATTCCGGCTCCGACAGCAAGCGCGCTATTCCAGGAAAACCCAGCCATTTTTGCTCCCAACGCGGCGCCGACCAGTTTCGTCAATACGGCTAATACGCTTAATCCGAGCAGAAGCCAAATATGCTCAAACACGCCGGAAAATTCGACGGCCACCCCGATGGAAGTAAAAAAGACGGGTACAAAAATGGCATAACCAATCGTTTCGACTTTTTCAAACACTTCTTGCCTATAATCGGTAAAACTGACAGCTAATCCAGCGATATACGAACCGATAATCGCCGCCACTCCTGTGACTTCCGCAAAATAGGCAAACGCAAAGCAGACAATTAAGCCAGCAGAAATAACCGATTCCGTCACACGTAACGGGGCAAACATCCGCAGCACAAGCGGCACGGCTTTCCATGCCAATAAAATAGCGACGGCAAAGAATGCAACTTTTTTCAAAATGACCGCACCGAGATGAACATCGCCGCCGGTCAAGCTCATTAAAAATGCAAGCGCGATGATGACGAGAATATCGTCAATGACTGCCGCCCCTAAAATTGCCGATCCTTCCTTCGATTTCAGCTGATCCATTTCCTTCAATGCCTGCACCGAAATGCTGACGCTTGTCGCCGACAGCAACAGACCGAGAAATACTGCCTTTTCAACCGATAACCCCATTCCCACTCCAGCTGCATATCCAAGGATGAGCGGAACAATGATGCCAAGGACGCCGACATATGCCGCCGCTTTTCCTGTACGCCTGAACTGCTCCATATCTGTTTCTAATCCGGCAATAAACATTAGCAAAATCACACCTATTTGACTGAGCTCCTTTAAAATTTCCGTGTCTTCCACAATCCCGAGTACGCTTGGCCCGAGCACGATGCCGATCAGCAATTTGCCAAGCACGGCCGGCTGGCCGCACCGCACGGCAAGATCCCCCGCGATTTTCGTGGCAAATAAAATCGCTGCTAATTGAGCAATTAACATTACGCACTCTCCTTTGCATATGATTGTCCCCATTAAACTACGTTTAGCATGCGCAAATGGTTTCAACTTCATAAAAAAAGGAAAACGCCTAGCCCGTTTTCCTGTGAAAACAACATCTCCCTTATGCCCCCTATTACCGTTGATTCATGATTTCCAGCTTCGAACCCATGAATGAAGCTTTGTCAATACATTCGGCAATTTCTCAAGCGGCACCGGAGGACTGAAATAATATCCTTGCATCTCATCGCAGCCTTTTTCCGCTAAAAGACGAACTTGATCTTCCGTTTCGACGCCTTCAGCCGTAACGCTTAAGTTTAAACGATGGGCAAGGGAAATAATCGCTTCAACGATTTCCGCTCCTTTTTCGTTTTTATGAAAATCCCTTATAAAAGATCGATCTATTTTTACCGCATCGATCGGAAATCGGTTTAAATAATTTAACGAAGAGTAGTTAACGCCAAAATCATCAATCGCAATGGTAATTCCTTGATCTTTTAACGACTGTAAAATACAAATGACTTCATTTGGCTCTTTCATAATCGTTGTTTCCGTAATTTCGAACATAAACGAGGATGGCGGAACATTCGCGTTAGCGAAGATATTGGCCACTGTCGTTTTTAAAGAACTATCAATAAATTGCCGCGCTGATAAATTGACAGCGATTTTCAACGTCGAAAATCCGCTGCTATGCAGCCATTTATAATCTTGGCATGACTGTTGCAGCACCCATTTTCCAATTTCCTCAATGACACTTGTTTCCTCGGCAATTGGAATAAACTCCGCCGGACTCACCATTCCAAGCTGTGGATGCTTCCAGCGAATGAGCGCTTCTACACTGATGGCGCCTGTGTGAAGATTTACCTTTGGTTGATAATAAAGAGAAAATTCGTTATTCCCCACTGCTGTTTTCAAGTCATTTTCCAAGCGGATTCGTTTGACAAAAATGTCCCGCAACTTTGATTCATATTCGACAACCCGGTTGATGCCATTTGTTTTTGCATAATACACTGCTTTACCCGCATTATTTAGCAGCCCCTCAGCGGAATGATTGGCATCGCACGCATAGCTTACGCCAATATGCACCGTAACATTCAGCTTTTCCCCAGCGATGAAATACGGTTCATTTAAAGATCGATCAAGCGTTGTCAGCAGCCATTCTGCTTCTTCTTTTTTTTCATACCTATAAACCGCCACAAATTCATCATCGCCGACTCTTGCTAAAAACATTTGTTCAGACTGCAGTTTTTTCAACCGCCGCGCCACTTCCTTTAACAGCTGATCGCCATTTTCATGACCGAGAAAATCGTTAATAAACTGAAAACGATGAATATCAATTAACAGCAAAACGATATTGTCGACATGAAGCAACAAGTCGTTTAATATTTCTCTTAAATAACTTCGGTTCGGAAGCTCGGTCAATGGATCATATTGTGCCATAAATTTAATTTTTCTCTCTTTCTTTTTTTGTTCTGTCAAATCGCGGATAATGAGAAACTGCGCGTTTTGACCGTGGTAATCAATTGTTGTCTCTTTCACCGTAACTTCCTTTTCCGCCCCAGATAATGAAGTTAGTAACCATTCATTCGTCTGCTCGTTATATGGTGTTAAGAAATCACTTACCCTTTTGCCTTTTACACAATCCATTCCCGTTGCTTCTAACATTGTCAGCCCGGCCGTATTCATATAACGCACGATTCCATCTACTTGGATCATGATAGGATCAGGCAAAAATTCAATCACTTTCCGATATAATTCTTCACTCCGACGCTGTTGTTTTTGTACATGGATAACATCGGTAATATCCCGAAGCAGTGACAATCCCGCCACCACCGTACCATCTTTTCTAAAAACCGGAGTAATATTGGCAAAAACGTAGGCACGTTTCCCGTCTTTTCGGCGCAGCGATAAACGAACGGACTTTAGGCTTTGACCAATGCTAAGCATTTGCAGACTTTTCAGCAACTGGACACGATATTTTGGTAAAAAATGAACTATATTCTTTGTCATCACCTCGTTTTCACTCCAGCCGAACAGACGTTCAACTTCCTTATTGATCCGCAATAGTCTCCCAGTCAAATCAAACATGACGATCGCATCATGTGACTGCTCAAGAAGCAAATGGAATAGCTGGTGAATTTCCGCAAACTGTTGTTCGCGAGTAATTTGTTCCGTAATATCGCGGGTAAAACAGATCATGTAAGGAATCGTTCCGTCATCTTTCACGATCGGAACAATCATCGATTCGGCCATCCGTGGTTCACCTTTTACATTCATTTGATCGCGGTATGTAACGACTTCCCTAGTCGCTAATGCCTTTTTGTATTGTTTGTTTAAATGATCGGCAATTTCCTGCGGATAAACGTCCTCAATGCATTTTCCGATATCTTGTTCCGTTAAATTCGCTAAAGGAAGCGCGTCCTCGCTCACACGAACATAGCGGAATCTTGGCCCTTCCTCTACTTTCATTAAAAAAACAATATCAAATAATCTGTTCATGATCGTAAACAATAGCTGCTCATCGATGATGATATCATGAAGAAAACGATTGTCATTCATTTGGTTCATTCCTTTATGCGATAAAAATTAACAGTATTTTTGCGTATCGACACTGCCTCATGAAGACGGAGTGTTATTCCTTCGTCCTAAATGTGCCGTTCACTTATTTTTTCGGTCAAAAAGTCTGTATCGTTAATACGCTTTTTTACCTAAATTTTTTAGGGCAAGCAGTCAATAAACATGGAAAAGTTAAGAAATTATTCCTAAAGGATCTCCGAGTAAAAAAATTGACAACAGTAAAAGTTAAATGTATGTTGATAACAAGTCCTTTTTGTTACAAAATATTTTACAACCAGACAGCAAAATGGAGGCAGTAAAAATGATCAGCACGGCTACTACATCGGGAAAAGATTTTTTTGCCGTTATTAACGAACGGAAATCTGTGCGGAAATATGATCCTAACGTTTCCATTAGCAAAGAAGAGCTGCGCGATATCATTGAGATAGCGGGAAAAGCACCGTCAGCGTGGAATTTGCAACATTGGCATTTTGTCGTTATTCACGGAAAAGCAGCGCAACAGCGCCTATATCCAATCGCCTACCATCAGCAGCAAATTCTCGACGCCTCTGCTGTAATTGCGGTGTTAGGCGACTTAGAAGCAAATCAAAACACGGACGCAGTATATGATCCATTAGTGCAACAAGGACAAATGTCGAAAGAAACGAAGGAACAGATTGCTCGACAAATTGAAATGGCATATACCGATAAGCAGTATGTTCGTGACGCGGCATACCTTAACGCTGCGCTTGCCGCCATGCAACTGATGCTGGCCGCGACGGCAAAAGGATGGGCAACATGCTCGATCGGCGGTTTTGACGTCAACCAATTTAAACAGGCGTTTCATATTTCCGACCGCTATATTCCAATTATGCTTATTACGATTGGAAAAAGCATTGCCCCTGCGCACCGTACAACGCGGCTGCCAGTTGAGGCCATCACAACATGGGTGGAACAATGATCGTGCTAGTAAAAAAGATGACCTACAAAAAATAGGTCATCTTTTTTCGTAAATCGGAAAAGCTAAATGAACCGTTGTACCTTTGCCGATTTCACTTTCGATTTCCAACGTTCCTTTATGTTCCTGAACAATTTTCATGCTGGTGGTAAGTCCAAGCCCCATTCCTTTTTCTTTTAGTGTAAAAAACGGTTCACCAATTTTTTGCAGCCGTTCTTTCGAAATGCCGACACCAGTATCAGAAATGGTGATATGAATGACTTTCTCTTCCTTCCATACGCGTAAACGAATATCTCCTCCATTTGGCATTGCTTCAATCGCATTTTTCATGATATTGATAAACACTTGGATAATTTGATTCTGATCACCATACATGCACGCTTTTGGCACATTGTTATGCACGGAAATAGAAACGTTGTTCAATGTGGCCTCATGCCCGATTAAATTAATGACATATCCGATCACATCGCTAAGAAAAAATGGCTTATAGTCATGGCTTTGCGGCTTCGCTAACACTAACAGCTCGCTGACAATTTGATTAATCCGCTCCAACTCGCTCAATATAATATTCAAATAGGTTTCGTTTATTTCTCGAGTTTCCTGCATGACTTGAATAAATCCTTTCATAGAGGTCAACGGATTGCGAATTTCATGGGCGATTCCCGCGGCAAGTTCACCTAATACAGACAGCTTTTCTTTTTTTAATAACAACGATTCTGCTAACTTTTGCTGCGTAATATCACGTCCGATCGTCAACAGCCCTTTTTTGGCTCCGTTTTCTTCAAAAAGCGGCACTTTGATGACATCGAAAGTTTTAATCTCGCCGCTAGCGGTTTGAAACGACTCTTCACAACGGGTCAGTTTTCCTTTTTCCCATGCTTTTTGATCGGATTCGATGCATTGTTCAAACGCCTCTTTAAAGAACGGCACCAGCTCGCCAAGTTCACGGTCCGTTTTTCCTTTATACTCCACGTTTTCTAAGCAGTAAAGCCACCGTCCAAAATCGTTGACGCGCAGCCAGCGTCCTTCGCTATCTTTAAAACAAACAAAGTCTGGCATTGAGTTAATTAACGTGGAAAGCTGCTGTTCATTTTCCATTACCTTTTCCAGCTGTTCACGTTTCTTTAACAGCTGATAAAGGAAAATAACGGAAATGAGAATAAAAACAGCTCCTTTTGCCGTGCTAATGATGATATACAAATCATGACTAATATGAGAGAAGTGAAGAATTCCGTCTGTTACAATCAACCAACAAATGCTAAATATTGAATAAATTGCAATAATTTTTGATTTTGCGAGCACTGTATCATCGAACTCCTAACTTGCAGAATGGTAATCAATATTGGAATAGGGAAAAAGCGGCGAAGCTAAAAAGCGCCCCACCGCCTGCTCATCTCTCGCGTTTTTTGCTGTATTACATTTCATGCACCCAATATAGCAATTTATTGACAAGCATTTCGAGTTGCTCTTGTGCAACTACTCTTTTTAATGAAGAAGCTAAACGCCCTCTTAATGTTTCCGGTTCTTCTTCGTAACGAAGGAAAAAGGACCATTCCAGATCAGGGATCGCTACCACCATGTATTCTTCTTTTTTATTTTCATAAATGTAAACTTTTGTCGGCGTTTGCTTGTCCGATATGATTGCTTTGCGAATTTTCATTGTGATCCCCATCCTTTGCAGCATCTTACATTTTGTATATTTTAACAAACAGGTGCCATCTACTCAACATAAATCATTTTCCGCGTCATCCCGCCGTCAATGACGATATTTGCCCCAGTAATAAAATCGTTTTCATCATGGCATAAATAAAGGCAAGCGCGCGCAATATCTTCCGGTTTACCGACACGCCCAGCCGGATGCTGCACATGATCTATTTCTCGCAACTTCCCATAATCCCCTGTTTCAATCCACCCGGGACTGACCGCATTTACGCGGATATGATCTCCGGCAAGCGAAACGGCTAAAGCATGGGTCAGCGATAAAATTCCGCCTTTTGAAGCAGCGTACGCTTCCGAATTCGGTTCAGACATGAGCGCCCTTGTAGAGGCAATGTTGACAATCGCTCCGCCGTTTGCGTTTTTCCGCATATATTTCGCCGCCTCACGAGAGGCAAAAAAGACACTGCGCAAATTAGTGTGAAGCACATCTTCCCATTCTTCCACCGTCAGCTCATATGGGGATTTCCATCTTGATACACCGGCATTATTAATTAAATAATGTAAGTATCCATACGTTTCAAACGTTACTCTCATGAGGCGTTCAATTTCGTCCACTTTTCGAACATCTGTTGGAATGAAACGAGCTTCCCGTCTTTTTTCCCGCAGCGCTAACGCAAGTTGTTCTCCTTTTTCTTCCGCAATATCAGCAATGACAACTTTCGCTCCTTTTTCGGCAAACATAGTGGCGATCGCTTTGCCAATTCCATTCGCCCCACCAGTTATGATAACGACCTTCCTAGAGAAATCCACTGCTTCCCAACCTCTTCCCTGTTCATTTTTACTGCTCAAGAACAGTTGTGTTCATCGGTTATTTCATTCTCTAGTATATCATCTGTACGGTAAGAATTCATTTCTCAAAAAAAGACCGCAGCAGTGCGGTCCTTTTATAAAGGTTAGCGGTACGGCATATATGGGACTGGGAAAAACGGTCCGTACGGCGCCATACCTCCATAGTAGGAAGTCGGTCCATAATACGGCATTGCCCCAACAGGCATTATTGGACTGCACATAGGAAAAGCTGGAGCCATCCCTGCTGTTGGAAACATTGGTTCCGATGCCGGAGCAACAGGGTTTTCCATCCCACTAACTGTTTCCGGCATTTGTCCTGTATACGGGTCAGCCATTTCTTCAGCCTGCATCGGCGACGTCGTTGCAGGGGCATTGTTATCGCTCATCGGCAAGCTAGCGCCGCCAACAGCCGTATCTGGCATCGGTTCCATGCCAAGCGGCATCGCTGGCGGAGTCATGTCAGGACCAGCGATATCGTCATGTACAAAATACGGAATGCCTCCTGCGACTGGATGGCACCAATGGATCGGCGGGCAGCAATACATCGGCATCATTGGATAAAAGGCGGTTGGCATCGGTGCCGGCGGTGGGGCAATGTTGGAAGCAACCGGCATCGGTGCCATCGGCGGGATATTGTTAGAAGCAACCGGCATCGGTGCCATCGGCGGGATATTGTTAGAAGCAACCGGCATCGGTGCCATCGGCGGGAAATTGTTAGAAGCAATTGGCATCTGTTCCATCGGTGGGAAATTGTTGTCTACTCTCTCCGATTCATCATCTATTCTTTGTTCTCCATCATAGCCTTGTTTAGAAAAAAATGGATCATTCATATACGAATCCCAGTTATTCATGTTCCTCTCCCCTTCACTTTTCTTCAGGCATGCCTATGATACATACCCATCCATATTGTATGTGAGAACAAGCAAAGGGTGTTTACCTAAACAAAAATGGGTATTTATCCTAAAGCGTTATTGCGCTATGATAATGTTTGTCATCACATTCATCGATTGAGGTGGATAAACGATGGATGAAGCATTAGCAGCTAAGCTTCTTGATGAATTGCGCCACGGGAAGATTTCCGAGCTGCTAGTAAAAAAAGAAGATTTTCTTCCTTTTCGCAATGTTCTGGTAAGACAAAGCGACTTTAAACATTTCCGCGGCATTGCCCAGCGAGGGGGAGACGTTATTTATCACTATCTTCAAACCCCACGAAGTTAGCTGTTCATCCATTTCTAATGAATGCCGATTTCCTTATGTGAAAATCGGCATTTTTTCATGACGGAGAAATTTCCAGCCTGCCTATCAAACTAGTAATATCAATGGATGCCGCGATTTTCCAACATTTAGATAATGATAGAATCTAAAATCCTTGTTACTCTAGTAACAAGTTAACGAGAAGGAGGTAATTTTATGAAAAAGATAAGGAAATGGATGCTAGCATCTGTTTTCTGCAGCGCCTTTCTATTTGGAGGCCATGCGGATGCAGCAACTACACATACAGTAAAATCAGGGGAAACGCTTTGGAAGATTGCCAAACAATACGAGGTTCCACTAAAACAGCTGCAAAAGCAAAACAACAAGTACACTGATGTATTGTTCCCTGGCGAGAAGCTAGTTATTCCGAATTCAACCATTTCTGCAAGTGAAAAAAATTTATTAGCCCGCCTTGTTCACGCTGAGGCGAAAGGAGAGCCGTATGCTGGAAAGGTTGCCGTAGCAACCGTTGTATTAAACCGTGTCGACCATCCGGATTTTCCGGATACGATTCGCGATGTCATTTATGAACGCTCCTCTGGCGGCCATTATGCATTCACGCCGGTGCAAAATGGAACGATTAATGAACCAGCCGACCGTGAATCATATCGCGCCGTTGAAGAAGCCCTTGCTTTTCGCGGTTTAGGAAATGGCTCCTTGTACTTTTATAATCCAAAAACGGCGAAAAGCAAATGGGTGAGCACAAGACAAGTCACTGTTGTCATTGGAAACCACGTATTTGCTAAATAAAGAAAGGAGCTTTTTTGCAAGCTCCTTTCTTTTTTCATAAAAAACTTTACTTAAACAAGAAAATGAGGCAAACTATAACAAAAGAAAAAATGCAAAAAGGAGAATATGGATGATGAAAAAAGCGAAAGTCGGCGATATTATTGAGTTTAAAAACGGATTGCGCGGGATTGTGGAAAAAGTTAATGAAAACTCTGTCATCGTGGATTTAACGTATATGGAAAATTATCGAGAATTAGATTTGCAAGAACGAACCGTCGTCAATCATAAGAATTACAAAATTGTTGAATAAAGGAAGAAAACAAGAGGCTGCTTTCTAAAACAGCCTCTTTTCGTTTTTAGTTAAGAAATACACACTAGCTGACCCGATTCATTCATATATATGCGTATCAGCTTGGCAAAAAGCCGCGCTGTAAAACATTGCGAGAGCAAGCTGGTTTGCATCAGCTGGCTTATATTTTTTCCATTTTCCAAGCATAGCGCCGTCCCGCGCTCCAAAGCCAATACTTATAAATGAGCAAACACTTTTTGAATGGGAAAATGCCGATTAACGATTATCGACTTTTTCCGGATACAAATCATGGTTCATTAAGCGATATTCCGCCATTTTCTCATATTTCGTTCCAGGGCGGCCCCAGTTGCAATACGGATCGATGGAAATGCCGCCGCGCGGTGTGAATTTCCCCCATACCTCAATATAGCGCGGCTCCATCACTTTAATTAAGTCGTTCATAATAATATTGACGCAGTCTTCATGGAAATCGCCATGATTGCGGAAGCTGAATAAATACAACTTCAATGATTTGCTTTCGACACATTTTTTATCAGGAATATAGCTAATGTAAATCGTCGCGAAGTCCGGTTGTCCGGTCTTTGGACACAAGCTTGTAAACTCCGGACAATTGAACTTCACGAAATAATCGCGGTCAGGGTGTTTGTTTTCGAATACTTCCAACACCTCTGGGCTGTATTCGAATAAATATTTCGTGCCTTGATTCCCTAATAGCGTAAGATCTTTTAATTCTTCCTCTTTTCTGCCTGCCATCGTTTTTCCCCTTTCCTCAATCATTTTTGAATTTATACGCCGCGTTTGTTTCCCCATAGGAGGGTGTGCAATTGCGGCAAAACGCGCACGTCGTTCAGCTCGTTTGACTGCGCTACTTTTTCCACAAGCCACTCCAGCCTTGCCAAAAGCTGCGTGCGCAGCGCTGAATCGTCCGCTTCTGCTGTATCGGCGTTGCCGACTTGCAAATAAAACGGGATGCCCGGATAACGCTGGTGCACCCTTTTTGCATAGTCGAAATCGATGTCATCGAACACGACGACCTTTAAGCTTATATGAGACGCCCGTTCCGCGCCCGCCAACTTTTCCACAATGTGATCGAGCATGGCAAAATCGGTATCCATCCCTGAACTTGGCGGTTTTGGTGAAATGGTTACCTCATCGATATGATACAGCCAGTCTTGCCAGCGGCTTCCTTGCGTTTCGACGGCAAGACGAATCCCTTTCTTTTTCAAAAGCAAAACGAGCTCTTCCAGCGCCGAAATGAGAACTGGATTTCCTCCAGAGAGCGTCACATGGCTGAAGCGGTCACCGCCAAGTTCATACAGCCGCTCCCAAATTTGCTCCGCCGTCATTGGCTGAATTTCCTCTTTTGCCGATCCGTCCCATGTAAAAGCGGAATCGCACCAGCGGCAGCGGTAGTCGCAGCCGGCGGTGCGGACGAACATCGTCTTTTGCCCGATTACCATCCCTTCCCCTTGGATCGTCGGTCCAAAAATTTCAAGCACGGGAATCGTTTTCGCCATTAGCGATCCCCCGCTTTCGGCCGATAAACAACATAGCTTGTTGGCGTTTCCCGCACGAACACTTGCAGGCATTTTGGCTTGTGCGGCAGTGTGTCCAAATACGCTTGCACCGTTTCATATATTTTTCGTGCTACCACTTCCGTTGTCGGAAAGTCGTTGCTGTTTTTCGTATCAAACCAATCATGATGCTCATTCAAAAGCGTATGGTCGAGCTTTCCGTGAATGAGCTCTTTTAGTTTTTGAAAATTGACTAAAAAGCCGGTCTCATCCAATTCATCCCCAGCTACCGTAATGTTGATGACATACGTATGGCCATGAATGTTCGCGCATTTACCCGCCTGCTTGTGGGGAATAAAATGGGCAGCGGCAATATGCATATCTTTATTCAACTCATAGCGATAATCATGAAACACTTGCGGATAAAGCTGGTATATCATCGCCGCCCCACTCCTTCTTTTTCTTGCAAATATTGTTCAAGCCCCCGTTTTCTTAACACGCAAGCTGGGCATTCACCGCAGCCGTCGGCAATGATGCCGTTATAGCAAGTCAATGTTTTCGTGCGGACAAATTCAAACGCTCCGAGCTCATCGGCGAGCTTCCACGTGTCCGCCTTGGACAGCCACATCAGCGGCGTATGGATGACAAATTGGTAATCCATTGCTAAATTCAACGTTACATTCAATGACTTAATAAATATATCGCGGCAATCTGGATAGCCGCTGAAATCCGTTTCACATACGCCTGTGACAAGATGGCGCGCTCCTTTTTGCTTGGCGAGCACCGCAGCAAACGACAAAAACAATAAATTTCGCCCATCGACAAACGTAGACGGCAATTGCCCCTCTTTTTGTTCGATGGCAATCTCGCTTCTTGTCAAGGCGTTTGGCGCTAATTGATGCAATAGCGACATATCGAGCACCGTGTGAGGAACATGAAGCTCCTTGGCGATCGCAGACGCCACTTCAATTTCCAGACGATGGCGCTGTCCGTAATCAAACGTCACCGCTTCTACTTCCGCAAATTGCTTTAGCGCCCAAAATAAACATGTCGTGCTATCCTGGCCGCCACTAAAGACGACTACCGCTTTTTCCTTTTTCATTTTTCGTTGCACTCCCTTCCGCTTTTTCCAGAAGAAGAGGCGTTCTAAAACAAAAAAGCTATACCCCCTAAGGATATAGCCGTCCCTAGTTTTTTATAGAGGGTTGTTCTAGAAACCTCTCCCGTACGTTCGTACGGAATTTTTCTTCTGTTTTTCCCTCTTAAAACTATACCACATTCAGCTTTTTGGTTGCACTATTTTTTTTATTTTATTGGCAGCCTTCACATATATATATAAAGCAGGAATATAGAAAATGACGAGATACAGGCCGATCGTAGAGGTCCATTTGTTTAGCCGTTCGATTTGTTCTTTTTCTCCGAACCACAACGTCCCGATAAATAATAATAACAAAATCACAGGAACGGAACGGCGCTGCTTGATGGAAAACAATTTTTTTGCAATACGTGAAGCCGACCATACCGCGATGCAAATAATCGGAAATACTACCAGCACATAAATGGAAATGATAATGTACTCCATCCTTTCAATAAACGGTACTTCTGGAATTTTCGCCAGCGTTAATGTCGGCCAAGTGATATGCTGAATTTGTTCTTCATTATAAAAAAGAATCGCGACCAGCATAATACTTAAATAGAGAAGGGTCGTAAACGCATTGCCCCATTGCGCCCACTTATGCGACTTTTCTGGCTGTTGGATAAACGAGTAATATACAAGCAGCATTTCCATTCCTAAATATTGCAGTGACATTGCTTTCGCACCCGCAAAGATCTCACCGATCGAATGGTCAAATACCGGCAGCAAATTGCGATAATGGGCGTATTCAAGCGGGAAAAACAATATTGGGAAAATGGTGAGCAACGGAAGCACGACGCTCCAAAAACATAACCCCGTGACAACGCGAAATCCTCCTAATACGGTGTAATAAGTCAGCGCTAAAAAAATAAGGCTGAACTGCCATGCCCCCATCAGGGGAAACATCCAAATTTTAATAATCTCAATATACGTTTGCAATACCGTAAACGCTAATAAAGAGAAATAAACAAGCAAAGCGAAGCTAAAGACAAAGCCGATCCATTTGCCGAAATAGTGTTTGTGTATAGAAATGATATCTTCAGCGTTAGGGGAATGTGTGAAAAGTTGATACATGACCCAAATTAATAAATGGGCAATGATTCCCGTTATGATGACAGCTATCCACGCATCGTGTCCCGCCTCTTTCATCACCAAGCGTTGAAAACTAAGCATTCCAATTCCCACTTGGGTGCCATGGATGAGAAAAAACACCAAAAAGGGCGAGATAAGGAATCGTTCTTTCGCCGCTTGATTCATGTAAATACCTCCCCATCCGCTCGCGTCACTCACCGATCCCTGTTTGTATAATGTCGACAGTTACATGCGGCTTGATTTCTAAATCTTTATATTCACGATAAAATTCATCTGCATTCCAATGTCTTGTTTTGCTGCGGACAAATTCGCCAATGCCAAGCGGGTCAATCTCTTTTTCTTGAAAATAGCGGAGCAGGCGGCGAATATTGTGCTCCATTTCATCTTCCATCTTCTTTTTCACCATAGAGAAAATCTTTTTATGCGACATATCGAGCCAAGACGGATAATCTCTGACAGAAGCGTGAATATGAACAAAAATATGCAGAACATGGCGGTGCCCTTTCC
Organism: Parageobacillus genomosp. 1; assembly: GCF_000632515.1. GTDB lineage: Bacteria > Bacillota > Bacilli > Bacillales > Anoxybacillaceae > Saccharococcus. The sequence continues at coordinate 723,521 of NZ_CM002692.1, read as the reverse complement.
TTTTCCACTCATATTTGGATGTCGCAAATAAATTTTCGAGCATCACCCGGTCTTCGCCTTGCTTCCCGCGATTTCCTACTTTTAACTGATACACTCCATTTTTTGTTTCATTTAATAAAATTTTTACCAAAAACGAATCACGCAAACTCACTTTTCCCACATATTTCCCATCTTTAAACAACGCGAGCCCTTCTAATTTTACAAAACTCCCCTTTTTCTCAAAATAAGGCAAAAACGGATCGCTTCCTTTTGAAAAATAGTTGTACAAAAACAAATGTAAATTCGTTTTTGGCAAATTCATCGAACGGACATTTTGTTCGACTAAATTAGGCAAGTACAGCGTATCGCTTAAAGTGGTGTTCGCCGTAATATCCAATAGCTCCTGCGCGCTTCCTGACGATACGCCCAACAGCAAATGGCTTCCCACTTTATTGTTGCGGGCCAAACTATGGGTGATTTGCGTAACGCCCCGTTTGGCAAATTCTTTGCCAAATAAAATTAGGCGAAGCTGCCCTTCTTCAATCGGCAATGCCGACTTGGAAGAAAGGCGGGGAATTAAATCATAAACCGTTGACGAAGACGTCGTTAATAAATTCGGCTTCGTCATCGGTCCTTGTTTAAACGTCGGGTATACTGCCGTTCCCACATATTTTCCGTCATGATAGTCATAGCCCATTTCTTGAATAATTTGAATTTCATCAATAACGCGCGAACTTTTGCAGCCGGCAAGCAAGAGCAGCAATGCGGCAATGACTAGAAGCGGCTTCATATTCGACCCCTTTCTTACTCGTCGATATCGTCTTTTTGTTTCGCTTCCGCCGGATTATAGCGGAACAAAGAAAGCGGGCGCAGAAACGTCGGACGCTCTGCTGTTTGGCTGTATGAGGAACGGATCAAACTATCTTTTAAATCGCGAATGCGCAGCGGATAAAACGGAACTAAATACGGATTGCCAAATGATTGCAGCCTTCCTAAATGAATGAATAAGAAACAGACGGCGAAAATAATTCCGACTCCGCCCCAAAACGCCGCAAATAAAATAATGGGAAAGCGGATGAAGCGGATTGTATTCGACATTTTAAAAATCGGTGTCGTAAAGGAAGCTAAAGCGGCGAGCGCAACGATAATAAGCAAGATGGTGCTTGTCAACCCCGCTTCCACTGAAGCTTGTCCGATAACAATACCGCCGACAATCCCGAGTGTTTGCGCCACTTTTGTCGGCAGACGCGCCCCTGCTTCACGAAGCAATTCGATGGTGATTTCTAAAAATAATACTTCCAATACCGGCGGAAACGGCACGTTAGAACGGGAAAAGATAATCGGCCCAAGCAAATCTTTCGGAATCATTTCATAATGGTACGTTAATACGGCAATATAAATCGGCGAGGCCAGCACGGAAAACATCACGCCAAAAAAACGGATCAACCGGAAAAAGGAGCCGAGCACCCACGGCAAATAATAATCTTCCGGCGAGGTAAAAAAATCGAAAAAAGTCGACGGGCCGATGATCACATACGGCGAGCCGTCGCAAAGAATAACAACTTGACCAGATGCGAGCGCAGAAACGGCACGTTCAATCCGCTCCGTCGAGATAAAAAGCGGAAACGGAGAATTCGAGTTATCGGAAAGCATTTGTGAGACAAACGAGCTGTCAAAAATAATGTCAAAATGGATATTTTCGAGCCGCTGGATCACGGTTTCGATCGTCTGCTTATTCGTAATGCCATCGATATACGCGATGACCACTTTCGTTTTGGACATCGTACCAAGCAGCATTTCCCGAAACACTAAATTTGGGGTTACGATTTGCCTTCTGATTAAATGCAAGTTCGTCCCAACGTTTTCGACAAATCCAACTTTCGGGCCGACGACACTAAATTCATTTTCTGAATCATTGTTTGGCCGCAACCCTAAACTTTCATTCGCTACATTAATGAGTGCAACATGGTTATCTGTCTTTTGAAACTGAACAGCTACAAACCCTTTTAATATTTTTTCTTCGATCATCTGCACATCGTTCGTTACTTCAATCCGCTGAATCGGAATGATTTTTTGCAAATCCTCGAGCGTAATATCTGGATACTTCGGAACGTCATTTTGCAGATGGCAGAGAACGTGTTGCTGCAGTATCTTCGGATCAACTAGCGAATCAAAATAGTAAATGGTAAGCAAATGGCCGTTTACGGCAAACTCTACTGTAATGAAATCGCTCGATTGCCGCAGCTTATTCAATAATTGTTGCAGCGTTTTTTCCTCACCGTTTGTCTTCGTTTTTTTAAAAAAGGAGAAAATGGACATAACGATCCCCTCGTACTTGCCGTTTAACATATTTCCCGAGAAGTCTACCACCTCTAAACAGAGTGTAGGTGGGAGAGGTTCATGGGATAGTCTTCCAATCGACCTTTTATTTTATTCGTTTCATATTCAGCATTGATTTAAAAAGACGGATACTAAGACAGAAGCAATGGTGCGGCGGCGAAACAATCATTGAAAAAAAGCATCGTACAACACTTTTTTTCAATAATTAGAAAAACAGCCGTTTTTCCGCGCCACTGCGGAAAAACGGCTGCTGTTACGGGCGCGGCACTTTGCGCACCCATAATAGAAAAAGAAACGCAAAACTGATGTAGCCAAATAGCGGATATAAAAACGATAAGAGCTCACTGTAGCGGAATAAGCTGACAATATACAGCACGATAAACAGCACGGCAAGAAACAAGGCGTTAGGAATAGAAACGAGCGTGCGTGCCTGCCGCTGCAGGCCAAAAATGCCGCCGATAATGGACGTAAAAATTTCCCCGTAAATCACAATGATATACACCCAGTAAAAAACAGAGAAAAACGAGCGGATGACTTCCGCCATCGGAATATCGTAATTCATTGCATACGGAAACGATAAGAGTACCAAATGGCTGCTTAATAAAATGCCGGTAAGCAGTAGCCCGCCAAGCACCGCGCCGCGCCGTACCGTGCGCTCGTCCCCTACTTCGCAAGCCAGCGGCACGAGCACAGGCTGCGCCATCGCCAAGTTAAACGCCGCATACGAAAATGGGGAAAGAAACGCTCTTAATGAGTAGTCTGTCGCTTTCAGCCCCGTTCCGCACCATTCGCCCATGGTGATCAGCTTTCCGAGCGCAATGGCGCTAAATAGCACCATCATCGGAACAATCAAGGCGTTTACGCCAAATAGCCCTTTTATATCGTACATCATGACCAACAGCGATAAACATAACGTCGCTACAATTCCGACTTGCCGCGGCAGCCCAAGCTGCTCCTCAAACACCGCCCCTGCACCGGCCATCATCACGGCGGTGACTCCAACAATCATCAACGTCATGATGATAGAAATAACGGGACTAACTTCTTTTCCGAATAAATAGCGGTTAAACTGTTGATAAGAAGCGGCCTTCACTTTCCGCGCCATTACCATCATGCGCGCGCCGCCCCACGTAAACAAGATGCCGCTAATGATAATGCCGATCGTTCCCGACGTTCCGTATTGCGTAAAAAACTCGATAATTTCTTTTCCTGTGGCAAATCCCGCACCGACGACGGTGCCGACGTAAACGGCGGCGATTTGCCAAACATCCGACCATTTTCCAGCCACTTCTGCCATCTCCCTCTCCTTGTCCACTATTCACTCCCATATATATGTCGGCATGGTCCAATAAAGACGGGATGACAGTAAAAAAAGGATGCCGCTATAGGGCATCCCTTCATTGCACCGTAATTTGCTCTACTTGATGTTCGTGCAATTGTTCCGTTTCCACATGAATTTTTACAGAATATGTCCCTTTTTCTTGAAACGTTGTCGTTGCTTCGTATTGGCCTGCTTGTTTTTCGCTTGCTTCGATAAACTTGTGTTTGCTGTTTCCTTGCCAAATTTCAAAATGAACTTTCGCTTTCGTCAGCGGCTGGCCGTCATGAGTAATATGTACCGTTAAATGCGCTTCTTTATTTACGGAAAATTGTTTTTCCTGAAGCATCATCGCGACATCGGCATGATGGTGTTCATCGCCGTGTTGTTCCTCTGCGTGATTTTGCGGCTGATCGCTCGGTGTGCCAACAACGATATCTTTTTTCGGCATATTATGCATATTTCGCGCTGTCACATGGCTGACGACGGAATACGTCCCCGGTTCAGTAAACGTCTTTTTCACAGAATATTTGCCATCTCCATCATTTTTGGCGGTTAACATGTCATGCTTCTCACTTCCATGTTTCCATACTTCAAACTTCACTTCGTCCGCGTCATCCACTTTTTCCCCGCCATATGTCACGATACAAGAAAGGGTCGTTTCCTTATTTAATTCAATATGATCCGGTGTTTGAAGCTGAACTTCAAGCATTGCCGGTTTATCCTCTTGCTTTTCCTGGCTGCAGGCGGCAAATAAAAACAATATTAACATCAATGACAAAAACAACGAAAGCTTTTTCACTTTTTCATTTCCCCTTTGTTCTATTTTTCTAGACTTAACTATACCATAGCTTTTCCTTATCCGTACATTATTCACTATTCCTTCAAAAACATTTCACGGTTACAACAAATTTTTTTGTAAAAAACACTTGAAAGTCAAAAAAGGTCAAAGTATAATAAAGTCAGAAAGTCAAAGTTAGTCAAAGTCAATTGACAAAAAAGGAGGTTATGCCTCATGCTTTGTCAAGTATGCCATCAAAACGAAGCTACGGTATTTGTAAGTTTGCAATTCAATCATGAGAAAAAGCAATTGCATCTTTGCCACGAATGTTATGAAAAACAAAAACAAGAGCTGACTGTCCCGATCAATTTCGGTTTCAATAATTTCTCGTCGTTCCCGTTTGATGATTTCTTTATTGACGGATTTTCGCCAATTTCGGAAATGGACACACCATCAACAAACATGTCACAACCATTCAAATGGAATCGGAACGGTAAAAGAGGCGGCGGTTTCTTAGACCAATTCGGCCGCAACTTAACACAGCTTGCGAAAGCGGGTCTGATTGACCCGGTCATCGGCCGTGATAAAGAAATTGAACGCGTCATCGAAATTTTAAACCGCCGCAATAAAAACAACCCGGTATTAATCGGGGAACCTGGCGTCGGGAAAACAGCGATTGTCGAAGGGCTTGCCTTGAAAATCGCGGAAGGACAAGTTCCAGAAAAACTATTAAATAAAGAAGTATATTTGCTTGATGTCGCCTCGCTTGTCGCCAATACAGGCATTCGCGGTCAATTTGAAGAAAGAATGAAACGGCTCATTTCTGAATTGCAACGCCGGAAAAACGTCATTCTGTTTATCGACGAAATTCACTTGCTCGTCGGCGCCGGTGCGGCAGAAGGCTCGATGGACGCCGGCAACATTTTAAAACCAGCCCTTGCGCGTGGGGAATTGCAAGTCGTCGGTGCGACAACGTTAAAAGAATACCGCCAAATTGAAAAAGACGCTGCGCTGGAACGCCGTTTCCAACCAGTTATCGTGCATGAACCAACGGTCGAAGAGGCGATTACGATTTTAAAAGGGATTCAACCGAAATATGAACAATTCCACCACGTCCAATATACGGACGAAGCGATTGAAGCGTGCGTTAAATTATCGCATCGTTACATTCAAGACCGCTTCTTGCCGGACAAAGCGATCGACTTGTTAGACGAAGCCGGCTCAAAAGCGAACTTGCGCATCGGTCCAACAGATGAAAAACAAATTCAAGAACGCCTTGCGCAAATCGCCAAAGAAAAAGCAAAAGCAGCGCAAGAAGAAAATTATGAACTGGCAGCGAAATTGCGTGACGAAGAGTTAAAATTAGAAAAACAATTACAAAACGGCGTAAATCAAGAACGCCCAGTCGTCGATATTGCCGACATCGAGCGCATTATCGAAGAAAAAACAGGCATTCCTGTCGGCAAACTGCAAGCTGATGAAAAAGAAAAAATGAAACATTTAGAAGAAAACTTAGCGAAAAAAGTGATCGGCCAAGAAGAAGCAGTCAAAAAAGTCGCAAAAGCAATCCGCCGCAGCCGCGCGGGATTAAAAGCAAAACACCGCCCGATCGGTTCGTTCTTATTCGTCGGTCCGACTGGCGTCGGGAAAACAGAGTTAGCGAAAACGTTGGCAGAAGAATTGTTCGGCTCGAAAGATGCAATGATTCGTCTCGACATGAGCGAATACATGGAAAAACATTCGGTATCGAAATTAATCGGTTCGCCTCCTGGCTATGTCGGTCACGAAGAAGCCGGCCAACTTACAGAAAAAGTGCGCCGCAACCCATACAGCATTATCTTGCTTGACGAGATTGAAAAAGCGCACCCAGACGTCCAGCACATCTTCCTGCAAATTTTAGAAGACGGCCGTCTCACGGACAGCCAAGGACGCACCGTAAGCTTTAAAGATACGGTTATTATCGCAACAAGCAACGCCGGCGTGACGGACAAAAAAATTACGGTCGGATTTGAAAAACAAGGCCCAACGCACACAAGCGTCCTTGAGTCGTTAAACGCCTACTTCAAGCCAGAATTTTTAAACCGTTTCGATGCGATTATCGAATTCAAATCGCTGAAAAAAGAACATATGCTGCAAATTGTTGACCTCATGCTTAACGAAGTAAAAGCGGCAATGCGCGAACAGCACATCGACCTTGACGTTTCGCAAGCGGCGAAAGAAAAATTGGCGGAACTCGGCTACCATCCAGCATTCGGAGCTCGTCCGCTCCGCCGCGTCATCCAAGAACACGTCGAAGACAAAATCGCTGATGTCTTGCTTGACGAAAACGACCAAGTCAAAGCGATTCGCATCGATGTCGAAAACGACGCGATTGTCGCCAAACCTTTGCATAAACAAACCGCCTAATCCCTTAATGGGAAAGGCGGTTTTTTTCAGCACAAAGCGAAAGAAATTTTTCAGATGTTTGATCCAGTTCCTGCGGCTCAGCCGCTCTCTGCAAACCGGTCAGCGTTATGCAGCGCCCCTTCACTTACCAGCTTTTTCTTATAAACAATCCCGGACAGTGTTACACTCACTTCATAAAGCACCAGCAAAGGAATGATAACAAGAATATCCGAAATCAAATCCGGAGGCGTGATGAGGACGGAGATGACAACCAGAAAAAAATAGGATAGTTTCCTCGCCTTTGCCAGTCTCTTCGGATTCAGGATTCCGAGTCTCGTTAAAAACATGACCGCAAGCGGCATTTCAAAGAGAAAGCCAAATGGAAGTGTCAGATGGATCATGAACCGAAAATATTTTTCCGCTGTGAATATTGTTTCGAATTGCTCTGCTGACAGGTTTGTTAAAAAACTGAGCACGGCCGGGAAAAGCACAAAGAAACCAAATGAAATCCCCGTGATAAATAATAGAAACAACCATGGGATAAACCGCAAAGATACTTTCCGTTCTTCGGGATTCAGCGCAGGAGAGACAAACCGCCATGTCTGAAAAGCGGCGACAGGTATAGTTGCTGCGATCGCAAACACCGCTGCGATCATCATGTATATCCAAAGGATGTCACTCGGGCCGAGGATGGCAAGTTTCTCGTCGAAATCCTTGACAAGCCATTTATAAATATCCTGTACAAAAACGAAACTTCCAATGAAGGACGCAATAAACGCCAATAGCGTAATAATCACCCGTTTGCGAAGCTCTTCCAAATGATCTATCAGACGCAAATCTTTGTTTTTCATGCTGGCTGCCTCCTTTTTTGGAAACAAATGCTGTTAGTTTGTAGTTACTAATTTTGGGAAAGAAGAAGCAGACAGGCTGCCCCGTCTGCTCTCTTTTTTACTAGCTGTCTTTTTTCACAGCCGATAATACAGACTTTTTCGTTTCCTCGTTATTATTATCGGATACTAGTTCCTTCGCGGCACTTTTGAATTCAGTCAGCGTGCGGCCAAATGCGCGGCCGATTTCCGGCAGCTTGGAAGGCCCAAAGATGATCAAAGCAATGACGAGTATTAAAATTAAACCTGGAATACCGATATTGTTTAGCATTGTAGGTTCATCTCCTTTGCGGAAAATTTGGCATCCAGACCAGTAAAGATACCCGGATGCCAAATGCGGAATTGATATCGTTCAGCAGGCGCGGACGGAATTAATTCGTAACCTTTCCTCTCTTTTTCTCCATTTGTTTTTCATGGGCACGTCTGTGGGCACGATGGCGGTCTTCTTCCACTTCCATTGACATTTGGACACCCATCGGTACCATAGTGGATGATACTTCTTTAAGTCCTTTCTGATCTTTTTCATAAACCAATGATGCTCTCGTGCAAATATCCGCTCCCGGCTGAGTCACATACGGAACAATGCGGTAATCCGCACGCCACTGTTCCGGAGTAACTTGACATCGGACATAGCCGCGATAATTGTTAAAAAATTTGATGTGCGGGTTTTGCGCTAAAATTTTCTCCGTGTCTGCACGCCAATCAGAACCATTTCCTCCGGAAGTAATCGAAGTGCCGACAAACTCAGCGCCAAAAATCGGGGCACCAGGATCGTTATAATCAGTCGTCAAGTTAGAAGCCCAGTTTGCATGGACATCCCCGGTTAGAACAATCAAGTTGTTCATATTCTTGTCTGCAACGAAATCCATAATGCGTTGGCGCGCGGCCGGATATCCATCCCAGGAATCCATGCTGTATCTTGGCTCTGTGCTTGTCCCAAAGTTCCGCTGGGAAAAGAAAACCTGCTGTACAAGCACGTTCCATTGCGCTTTGGAGCTTCCAAGATTGTCAAGAAGCCATTTCTCCTGTTCCGCGCCGAGGAGGGTGCGCTTAGGATCCAAAGATTCCGGGGAATGCGGCTTGATTCCATCTCCGTTCGCCTGGTCATCGCGGTACTGACGCGTATCAAGAACAAAGAAAGAAGCTAAATCTCCGTAAGCGAAAGCTCGGTACAATTGCATGCCGCCTTCATGCGGAAGCGACGATCTACGGAGCGGCATATGCTCGTAGTAAGCTTGGTACGCGGCGGCACGGCGCTTGATAAACGCTTCGACCGATTGGCCGTTTTCTGGAATAACGTTCGCATAATTGTTTTCCACTTCATGGTCATCCCATGTTACGACCCACGGGAAGGCAGCATGAGCTGCTCTCAGGTCTGCATCAGAGCGGTATTGGGCATAACGGTTTCGGTAATCCTCAAGTGTGATAGTTTCCGGACCGCTATGGGTACGGACATTACCGGTGAATGAAACATATTCGTTCGGTCCGTATTCATATATGTAATCGCCAAGGTGGAAAACTAGATCAAGATCTTCTTTCGCCATGTGCTTATACGCCGTGTAGTAGCCGTGCTCAAACTGCTGACAGGAGGCGAAAGCGAACGCCATTCCAGATACCTTTGCACCTGCTGCCGGAATGGTTTTTGTTTTTCCAACAGGGCTTAATTCGTTTCCACATTTAAACCGATAAAAATAAACGGTGTTCGGCTTTAGGCCGTTCACTTCCACATGGACAGAATGCGCGAGATCAGGTGAAGCCATTTCGGTACCGCGCCGAATCACATTGCGGAAATGTTCATCTGCTGCAAGCTCCCAATGGACAGGAACGACATGGGGAGGCATTCCGCCGCCATTTAGCGGATCCGGAGCCAATCTTGTCCATAATACAACACTGTTTGATAAAGGATCTCCGGAAGCAATGCCGAGTTTAAATGGATAATCGCTGAATTTTGGGGCGGCATCCACCTTAAATCCTCCTAGGGACTGGGCGATGGCTAGACCGAGTGAGAGCCCCGCAATCTTGCCGGCTCCATGAAGAAGGCTGCGGCGGTCTATATTCTTTTTCAAGATTTCTTCATTAAAATTCTTGATTAATTCGTCTAAAAGTCTCTCATTTTTCATGATTTTTTCCCTCCTGAATAAAATCTTTAACTGTGCATGATTATAAATGGAAATTTTTAACCCACTGTAAAGATATGTAAAGAGAAAAAATAGCATAAATGTATAGTGGAGGCATTTGTTAATAGGTCTAAAGAAGAGGTAAAGATTGAATTTTCGGAACATTCCTGATTATTTTTTAAACACACAACAAATTATCCGTATTATCATAGTTCTTTTTTCCTTCATTTTGTAACATTTTCTTCATGCAAATTTTACAAACGAAAACTTAAGGGAAATTTTTTACGTCGTATAAATGATGAGGACAAAGGAAACATGCATAAAACGGGAAAGATGGTTAAACAATAGTAGCGCTCAACAAAGATATATTGAGGTGATGGAATGAAAGTATGGTCTAAGTTTTTAATCTGTATATGTTTGCTATTTACGTTTCATTTACCTGTTCAGGCGCATCATATTGCCATTCCAAAACAAGCAGTAAATATCAAGCGTGCCGCAAACTTAAAGGATTTAGTAAGCGGCTCAACATTAATTGCTTATGGTTGGTTCGATACTTCTTTTCAGAAGCAGCCGTTAAATAAGTCTGTACAAGGTGGGAAGCTCGTTAATTTTGTACAAAGCTTTCATGTCGACAAATATTTAAAGGGAACCGGCAGCAAAATCATCAACGTATTATCAACCGGTATTGAACCCCTTCCTGATCCTTTACATCCTCTCAACAGAGTTTATCCAGGACCGATGGCTGAGGGTCGATATGTTTGCTTTCTAAAACCTGTTCCGGGAACAGAATTATATACCATTGTCGGGGGATGGCAAGGAGTCTATCCTGTTTACGAAGGAAAAACCATTTCCTTGAAAGAAGAAGGTTTTCCAGAGTTAAATCAATTAACGCTTAGACAATTTGAAGCTAAAATCAAATCTTACTAAATGATTGTTTTGCCGGGAACAAGAAAGAGATCCTTCATGAATGGAATGGCATTATAAAAAATGTTGAGGTAGATATTAAAGAAAGCATCTGCTTCGATGAGCAGATGCTTTTTTACACATTTGAAATATATCTAGAGAATAGGAGAGTTGAATGGCTTAGCCAATGTTTACCCAGACACTCTTCACTTCTGTATAGTTATCTAACGCGTAGCTACCACATTCACGTCCGATGCCTGACTGCTTATAGCCTCCGAATGGACTTGCCGCATCAAATACGTTATAGCAGTTCACCCATACCGTACCCGCTTTAATGCGATGCGCGAGGTAGTGGGCTTTCTTTATATCCTGCGTCCAAACACCAGCCGCTAAACCATAAAGCGAATCGTTCGCTTTTGCAACAAGATCATCCAGATCATCAAACGGCATCGCCGCTACAACTGGGCCGAAAATTTCTTCTTTTGCGATGGTCATCGAATGGTTCACATCAGCAAAAACGGTTGGAGCGACAAAATAACCTTGTTCATACGGGATAGTACCGCCTACTACTAGTTCTGCTCCTTCCTCAACTCCTTTATCAATATATCCTTTGACGCGTTTTTGCTGTTCTTCTGAAACGAGAGGGCCCATTGTCGTTTCTGGCAATAAACCATTGCCTTGTTTAATTGTTTTTGTAAGAGACGCTAAATCCGCTACTACATTGTCGTACATTTTCTTTTGAACATATAAGCGGCTTCCTGCGCAGCATACTTGACCCTGGTTAAACATAATTCCCATAAATGCGCCAGGAACTGCTTTCGTCAAATCTGCATCAGGTAAAATGATATTCGGGGATTTACCGCCAAGTTCAAGTGTTACCCGTTTCAATGATTCGCTTGCTTGTTTCATGATTTGTTTTCCGACAGCCGTTGAACCGGTGAAGGCGATTTTATCCACTAATGGATGATCCACTAGCGGCGCACCCGCTGTTTCGCCATAGCCAGGCACAATGTTGACAACACCTTTCGGGAATCCTACTTCTTCTATTAATTTTGCTAAGTAAAGAGCAGATAGAGGTGTTTGTTCAGCAGGCTTTAAGACAACCGTACAACCTGTCGCAAGGGCAGCACCTAGTTTCCATGCAGCCATTAATAATGGGAAGTTCCACGGAATAATTTGTCCGACTACCCCCACTGGTTCATGACGCGTATAGTTAAAATAGTTTCCTTGAACAGGGATGGTTTGCCCCACAATTTTCGTTGCCCAGCCTGCATAATAACGGAGATGTTCAATCGCTAAAGGTACGTCTGCATTAGATGTTTCACGAATTGGTTTCCCGTTATCCAATGTTTCAAGCTGCGCTAATTCTAATTTATGCTCTTCCATTAAATCAGCCAGCTTATAAATTAAGCGGCTTCTCTCAGCTGCACTCATTCTTGACCATGGTCCATGATCAAACGCTTCTCTTGCCGCTCTTACTGCTAAATCAATATCCTCTGGACCTGCTTCTGCTACATCCGCTAACTTTTCACCAGTTGCAGGATTGAGTGTTTCAAACGTTTTACCAGAAACGGAGTCTACCCATTCGCCATTTATATACATTTTTTTAACACCATTTAAAAACTCTACTAATCTAGGACTTAATTCGATTCCTTTTGCACTTACATTTTGCATATACTTCACTCCTATTTTATTAATATTCGGAACCGTTTACAAAAAATATTATACTGTCCTTTTGATTTTATTTAAAAAATATTCTGATTTTTTATCTATAAATTACCCCATCAACAATTTCAACAGGTGACACTTGTTTACTTTTAGTTTGGTTGATCCATTAAAATTTAGTGATTACGTTAAACCCTTTCGTATTATATTGTGACATATTTTCAAATACAGCGTTTACATCTTCCAATCTGATTTCACGTTCAACCAAGCGCTTCGGATTCAATCGTCCGGAAGAAATCAAGCTCAGTAGGCCGCGATAGTCAGGATGAGGATTGCCGATGCTTCCTACAAACTCAATTTCAGATGCTGTAATCAGGTCAACAGGAAGCGATACAAAACCGCCTTCTTCTGATGTGGTTAAACCTACTTGAACATGTCTTCCTCCTTTTCTTAAGGACAGAACCGAATTAAGAACGGTATCCTTGATGCCTAAAGCATCCAGTCCGACATGTGCGCCTCCTTTTGTGATTTCTTTAATTGCTTCGACAACGTTTTCTTTTCTAGCATTGACGACCGCAGTGGCGCCTTCCTGCTTTGCGATTTCAAGTTTTTGATCATCAATATCAACTGCTATAACTTGAGCTCCTAATGCATTGGCTACCTGAATAGCAGAAAGACCTACGCCACCCGCTCCATGCACGGCCACCCAATCACCAGGCTTGACATTTCCTCTGACAATACCGTGATATCCAGTCATGTAACGGCAGCCTAAAGCAGCAGCTGTTAAACTGTCAACATTTTCAGGGAGTCTGATCAGGTTAAAATCGGCATTGCGAACCAGTACATATTCCGCATATCCACCTTCAAATCCAGAAACCAAGCCATAAATTTGGAGGTTTTCGCATAAATTTGGCACACCTTTTTTGCAGTATTCACATCGTCCACAAGCGGAATGGAACGGAACTGTGACACGATCTCCCGGACGAAACGACTTTACATCTTTACCAACTTCTTCGACTACACCTCCAAATTCATGTCCAGGTGTTATCGGTAATTCCGGGGATAAACCGATCCACGACCAATCCCCTTGCCACGCATGCCAGTCGCTGCGGCAAACCCCGCAAGCTTCGATTTTAATCACTGCATCTTCCGGCCCTGGTTTAGGATCTGGAACATTTAAAATTTCCAATGGTTTTTTGTGCTGAATAATTTTCGCAGCTTTCATTACCTCTTCCCCCTCATTTGTTAGTTGTTAAAAAAATGTGATTATTAATAATATTATTAATACTTTTCTGATTTTAACCTAAAAAAATGATTGTATTGTATAGTCATAATGATTTTTGTTGCATTCAACAATATCCGACAAAATGAGACGAGATTTTTCCTCATCTTTTAGTAATACCTACTTTCTATATGATTAAACTCGTCATATAACTAATCATATAATCTGAATTATACGCAATTCAAAATAACGCTTTTAACGTTTGTAATAATATCATACAAAAACATGTCAATTAATCTTACATATACGGTTGATAAAAGTGACATGATGATTTATACTCTAATTAAACAAATAAGTGAATCGGGGGAAATGAAAGTGAGTATGACTGCAGCACTGAATACGGTATGGATAGTTATTGCGGCCGCCATGGTGATTTTCATGGAGGGCGGCTTCAGTTTATTGGAAGCAGGGTTTGTTCGCAGTAAAAACGCCGTCAACGCTACGATGAAGATCATTGTAGATCTGACGTTTGGCGCACTGGCCTTTTATGTGATCGGAATTCATCTGATGTTCGGAAAAGATGCCTTCGGTGTCTTCGGTTTCGGCCGTGCGACCGGTCCCCAAGGACTGCCGATGGAAGCCTACGTGTTGTTCCAAATTGGATTTGCCATCGCCGTTGCATCCATCATATCCGGTGCTGTGGCGGAACGGATCAAGTTTTCCTCATACATAGTGATCGTAGTTGCCGTTTGTGGTTTGATGTATCCCATTTCCGGTCACTGGATTTGGTCGGCCGACGGGTGGCTGGCCAAAATGGGGATGAAAGATTTTGCCGGATCAGCGGCCATTCATGCGATGGGAGGGTTTGCCGCCCTTGCGTTGGCCATGATCTTGGGACAGCGGGCCAACCGATATGACCGGAAAGGCGGGTTCGCCCCAAGCAACATCCCGTTGGCAGCCGCCGGAGGGTTTATTCTGTGGTTCGGATGGTTCGGGTTTAATGCGGGCAGCACCTTGAACGCGATGGATGGACGGCTGGCGGACATTGCGCTGAATACGTTCCTCGCTGCGGCCGCCGGAGGGGCGTCGGCAACCCTGTTTAGCGTCATACGTCTGAAGACGGCCGATCCGGGAATGGCCATCAACGGGTTCCTGTCCGGTTTGGTGGCGATCACAGCGGGATGTGCCTTCGTCTCCGCGACGGCTGCCATCGTGATCGGGTTGGTGGCCGGTGTGCTCGTGTTGTTGGGCACCGAATGGGTGGATAAGCTGAAGGTGGACGATCCCGTGGGTGCCGTGGCCGTACATGGATTTAACGGATTGTTTGGCACCATTGCCGTTGGCTTGTTTGACCTGAAGGAAGGGATCCTGACCACCGGTCAGACCCACCTGTTGACCGTGCAACTGGCGGGAGCGGCAGCGGCTTCGTTATGGGGGTTTGTATCCGCCTTTGCTGTGGGCTTGTTGGTCAATAAACTGATGGGGATCCGGGTGTCCGCTGAGGAAGAGGAGCAAGGTCTCGATCCGGTGTATCACGGCATCACTTCTGATGAGTCGGTAAAGGAGTCGCAACCGGCGTTGAGTGCGGTGCCTGCTCGGGCGTCTTCATCGGGCAGCTTGGCGTCGAGAGGCTGAGCGGATAGTGATATTTTGTTACCCTCTCAGGCTGATTCATCCCTTATCTGCCTGAGAGGTTTTTTTGTGAAAAAGAGACGCACAATCATACCTCTCATTATGTGTAGATTTTCAGGTTATTCAGAAGAAATAGATCGATATAATAATCGCTTAATCGTTTCGATATGTAATGCTTCATGGTAAAAGCTAAACAATAATGCCTCACCAACTGTGTAAAACGTAATGCCTCCTCGGTTTGTAAATGGAGTTGGCAATTTTTCATGCTTGCGAAAAGGCAAATAAGAATATATCGAGATGCAATACGAAAATTGAATGCTTATTTGGAGAATATAGAATAACTATTAGGGTGTCCCAAAAGTGATAGTTTTATTATAACGGTAGCCGGGCAGAACGTCCGCACCCGCGGGGCCTAGACCCTGTTGGCTAAACAGTTCGCCCCCACTTGTAGAAACATGATTCAGGCTTTGGGGCTTGCGGTCCCGTATAACAAGCGAACCTATGATGCTACAAGAAGGAACGAGGGGTTACCGGCGATTTCGTTATTAGAGATGGATCCTGTTATTGGTTTGGATGTAATACCACTATGGACATAGTAACTTATCATCGAGTTATGATGATTTTGGAATACCGAATCTTGCATTTAATTGCCCGCGAATCATTTTTTCCCGGACTACTGCCTTTTCTTTCTTTAACATCTCTTTTCTAATTTCAAATGTTTGAACTCCTTCTTCAATCTTTTCAGCGATCTCCATCAATCGTTCCACGTCACTGAAAGAGTATTTCCTTGTTCCTTTCTTTGTACGATGCGGAAAAATCAACTTCCGTTCCTCATAATAACGGATTTGCCGTTCCGATAATCCTGTAATCTCACTAACAATACCAATCGAAATGACTTTTTTATCTTTGTAGGTTTCATCTTTTATTGACATGGGCATCTACTCCTTTATAACTCCTTACTCTTACTCCTTAATATATGTCAATTCGCCCTGATCGGCCATATTTTTGTAAGATTATCTAACATAAAATTCTTATTCAAAAGAAAATGTATGTTAGATTTATTTACATAAATTGATATTATCACACTCGTTTTATATATAATAAAGTTATACAACGGGCTAAACACGGGGGTGATGTGCGCTGTTCCGGTTAATATTTCAGTTTTTCATCATTCTAACCGCGCTTCTTGTTGGAAATGTGATTGTCATATTTTTTCACATTCCTTTTTCAGGAAGTATTATGGGTATGATTCTTCTTCTAGTTGCACTTGGTACCGGACTTGTGAAAATAAATTGGGTTTCTGCTGCCGCTGATCTCCATTTCAAGCATATGATTTTGTTGTTTATTCCACCAATTGTCGGAATTTTTTTTAAACTAAATATGCTGCAAGGGCAAATTTGGAAACTTATTGTCGTTTTGATCATCAGTAGTTTGCTTGGTCTGCTAGGAACTGGGTATACAGCCGAATTATATGAAAAGTTTAAAAAGGGGGAAGATGAATGTTAATGTCTTATGTCGGGCATACATTGTTCAGTGTGTTAATTACATGGATAGTCTATCTTCTTGCTTTAAAACTATTTAAAAAGTTTAACAAGTCATGGCTAAATCCTTTATATACAGCAACAATTCTACTTGTCATACTGTTGCTTTTACTACAGGTGGATTATGAGACGTACTCCAATGGCACTCGACTGTTTTCACTTCTTCAAGGAACAGCAGTAGTTTCAATGGCTGTCCCATTGTACTCGCAATGGCCGTTCCTCAAAAAACATTTCCATAAAATATTTGTAAGTATCATATTCGGAAGCTTTCTTGGAATATTTTTTGTTTGGCTGTCTGCTAAAGTTTTGGAGTTAAAGACAGAAGTCATTGCGTCACTAATCCCGAAATCCGTTACCATACCAGTTGCTTTGTCTGTTGCGGAGGCGCTCGGAGGAATACCTTCTTTAACGATCCTATTTGTATTAACCTCCGCGCTTATTTCGCTCATTTTCGGCCCTAGATGTTTAGAGTGGTTAAGTATCAAAAGTAAAATTGCAAAAGGTTTGGCCATGGGTGCATGCGCACAGGCGCTCGGTGTGGGCAAATCATTTCAATGGGGAGAAGAGGCTGGAGCGATAGGAAGTGTAGGGATGACTATGTCTGCAGTTCTTGTGTCATTTTTTATTCCAATCCTATCGTTGGTGATTAGGTGAGATGATGAAATATGTGTGTGATAAAAGGAGGAAGTGTGAGTTGGATCGGTACATTTGGCAAAAAAGATGATTGAATCGGGTTTGCTTCATGACGAACTGTTGGAGAATGGAGAGTTTTAGCTCGAAATTTTGGACTTTGATCTGTTAAGAACTTTGCAAAATACGCCAGTGAAACTTAGGTAAAATTTCATGAGAAAGGAGGAAGCCCGATGTCTAAACTCCTGAGAGAAGCTATTAAAAAGAAAAAACAATTTTATATGAAAAGGATTTTGGAAGCAGGAATTTACAAAAAATCTGATCCTCGTCTGTACCAGCTTACATTAAGTGAGTTGGAACAAATATATCAATCATATCAATCGCAAAAAAGCAACTAGTGATTTTCTAGATTAGCTTTATTTGTCAAGGGCGATTAGTTTTTGGTTCTTACGTAATCTTGATGATAGGGAGAGGCTAATTGAGAAAATTAGTGTGCAAATTAGAATTTTTTAGCTGCTCATTCTCAATTATCTCGACTTTTCATCAAAAGAACGTAAGAACCTATTTTTCCTCAGGATTGCCGGTTTAAAATCCCCAAACAGATAATTGTTTCAAAACAACATTTTGGATGAAGTGGAGAAACGCTGCTGAAGGATAGGGGAGTTTTTTTATAAATCCAATTTTTAATAGATATGAGAATTAAATAAGTCAGAGTTCGTTGATTTAATCGAAATTATTAATCAAAAATGTTTGGGTAATTTTTCAAAACCAACAATAATAAAAAAGCTTGTCGGCTTTATCGACAAGCTGAGACGAGATTTTTCCTCGTCTTTTTTATATACCTACTTTTTATACGATGAAACTAGACATATAATATACATTATATGACTAACAATCTAGTCTTTTTTATGATATACTCGTCATATAATGTTATTTTTTAACTGATATGCTTTAGCGGTGCCTTTCCAAACTCATCGTATAAGTCAAAGGGTGGGAAAGATGCTAAATGAGTATACCACCTACCTTCAGGAAAAAGGAGCTTCCCTAAACACGATCATCTCCAACACGAATGACTTGAATATCTTCTTCAACGATTTACATATCCGTTAGGGCGATTACGTCACGCTGACTGACATCCGCAATGGATCGTCGTTTCAATACTGTCTTACAGCCAAAAGAAATAATCCACCCTTGAACTGACGCGGTGGGTGGATTATTTCCGTCCTACTGCCGATTCCCCTTGAAGGGAACCGTCTATTGCATGACCGGAGGTGTTGCGGCACTTCGGTCTTATTTTATATACATGATTAGCACTAATATTAAAAAATAAAGGTTTATGTTCATTGCGAATTAGGCATTTTTTTCGCAAGACCGTTTATTAAAAACTGGACCGTCCGTTCCATTTCGGCTTCATCATCCCATTCATAGTCCGGCAACACGATAAACCGTGTCACCAAAAATCCAGCAATCGTCGTGATCGTCATGCGAATGACCGAATCAATAGGAATCGCGGCAATTTCTCCTTTCGTTTGAAAATGTTCTATAATTCGCTTAAATTTTTGATATACGTGTGCCGTAAAAATGCGCTGAAATTGCTCCTTAATCTCCTCATGGAACGCCATTTCCTGCCAGAAAATGCGAATCGCTGGGAGGTATTTTTTTACAAATTCATAACGGTTTTTCAAAAGAGCACGAATAAAATCTTCATAGCTTTGATACTGGTTATCGAACACTTCTTTGACAAACTCTTTCGCTAAAAATGGGGCGACAGATTTAAATAGTGTCGGAGTGACAATGGCTAGCAGCAAATCTTTTTTCGTTTTATAATGGCGAAAAATCGTCCCTTCCGCCACGCCTGCCTTCTTGGCGATTTCGCTTGTCGAAGTGGCGGCATAGCCTTTTTCCGCGAACATTTCAATCGCCGCTTCTAAAATTTTGATTTGTTTTTCACTAAGCTTCACATCTTCCTCATTTAGTTTCAACAGTTCTTTCAGCCACTGCTGCTCGTTCATTCTTTGTACCCCTTACAATTTTCGATATTTTTTTAATGCCACTACATTTAATATCATAAACAATACAGCAAAACCAAGTAAAACATATACATCTTTGGCAATTTCGCTCCAGCCATTGCCGCGGATCATAATTTCCCGCAGCGCATCCGCTCCGTACGTCAGCGGCATAACCACGCTTAGCGAGCGAAGCCATTCGGCCATCGTATCTAAATTAAACAAACCAGAGAAGAAGATTTGCGGTACGACGACAAGCGGGATAAACTGCATCATTTGCAGCTCATTGTTGGCAAACGCAGACAGCAATGTTCCTAATGTTAACGCGGTCATCGCCAATAAAAACGTAATCAATAACACGTAAAGGAAAGAACCTTCCATCATCATGTCAAGAATATCAACAGCAAACCATGCAATCAAGCTCGCTTGCAACGTTGTAAATAAACCAAACCCAATAATGTAGCCAGCAACGATTTCCCAACGTTTTAGCGGTGTCGCTAGCAAGCGTTCGAGCGTTCCCCCTGTACGTTCGCGCAGGAAAGAAACACCGGCAATTAAAAAAACGAAAAAGAAAACGAAAAATCCGATTAACACAGGGCCGAAATTATCAAATAGCGCCATGTCTTCTGAACCATGCAAGTACGTTGTTTTCAATCGCAACGATTGTGTTTGCGGTGCTAATTCTTGAAGCGCTTTTTGCACAGTCATAAGCACGGCTTTATTAACCGTTGGATCGCTTCCTTCTAACGTAATTTTCGGTGCTCCTTCATCCATTTCCATAAACGCATCAATTTGTTGTTTTTCTAGCTGTTTACGAGCTGCTGCTTTCGTAAGTTCTTGAACATCAGCATCGTATTTCGCTAACTTCTCCACAACAATTTCCGGAACGTTTTTACTAACGGCAATCGCTGGTTTATATTCCTCTCCATTAAACACAAGATTCATTAAAAATAGCACAAACATGGGAGCCACAATCATTAACGCAAGCGTTCGTTTATCACGGAAAAACTGGCGAATGATGCGTACCACAATGGCCCAAACTCTCATTGCCGTGCACCTCCAAAATATAAAAATGCTTGTTCAATAGTTTGTGAGCCCGTCTCTTTCTTTAACTCTGCCGGACTTCCGACGGCAATAAGACGGCCATCGCGAATCATGGCGAGGCGCTGGCATTTCTCGGCTTCATCCATGACATGGGTTGTCACCACAATGGTGGTACCATTTTGACGAATTCGCTCCAACTCATCCCAAATCGCTTGGCGAAGCAATGGGTCAATTCCGACTGTAGGTTCGTCTAAGATTAATACTTCCGGCTCATGTAACAAGGAAACAGCGAGTGACAATCGCCGCTTCATCCCACCCGAATACTGGTTGACGGTCTTTTTTACATGGTCCGTTAAATCGACAAGCTCCATCACTTCGTGAATGCGCTGCTTTTGCTTTTTCCCTTTTAATCCGTAAATGGAAGCAAAAAACTGCAAGTTTTCTAATGCCGTTAATTCGCCATATAACGCATCAGACTGTGCCATAAAACCGATTCGCTTCATCACGTGAAGATTCGGCATCTTCGTATTTAACACATGAATGGTTCCATGAGTAGCTTCGTCAATGCCGGCAATCATTTTGACAATCGTCGTTTTTCCCGCCCCAGAAGGTCCAAGCAATCCAAAAATTTCTCCTTTGTATACGTCAAGGGATACATTTTCGATAACCGTCTTTTTCCCAAAGCGTTTTGATACATGTTCCATACGAATACAAAGCCTCTCTGACATGAACTTTCCCCCTTCTACAGTGAGTGATTACTCACTTATATTTTACAC
This sequence comes from Parageobacillus genomosp. 1, assembly GCF_000632515.1. Taxonomy (GTDB): domain Bacteria; phylum Bacillota; class Bacilli; order Bacillales; family Anoxybacillaceae; genus Saccharococcus. The sequence continues at coordinate 702,295 of NZ_CM002692.1, read as the reverse complement.
GATATCGATTATATTTTAAAGTGAGTAATCACTCATTAAATAATTTTTTTAAGCTGCCTTTCGCCTAGGCAGCTACTTATTTATGCGAAATATTCGATGCTTTTCCATCCATAGCACCATTCCACCAGCTTTTTCCCACCAATATCGACAACCTCTTCGGCAATTTTCTCGCCCCCTAGCTGTTCGTAAAAACGGCGCGACGGATTGTCGGCAAGCACCCAGACGACCATCGAACAAATTCCATCACGTTGAAAATCATCAACCAGCGCTTTGACAAGCCTCGTTCCGTATCCTTTCCCTTGTGCTTCTTTTAATAAATAGATGGCGTATATTTCCCCTTCATACTCCGCTTCTTTCCCTTGTGTAGCGCGGTTCTTGCCCCCAGAAATAAATCCGCATACGTTTCCATCTTCTTCAACGACAAAAATCGAATGTTTCGATTGATTTAATCCACGTTGCCAAAGCTGTTCTTTTTCGCTTACGCTTAATTGCGCCAAATACTCCGCAGGCACAATCCCTTCATATGTCGTTTTCCAGCTTTCGACATGCACGATGGCGATGGCGTGCGCATCATCGGTCGTTGCTTTGCGAACATTCATGCCCCTTCCCCCAATTCGTACTATATTTGCTCCGTTCACCTACATATTTGTATCGTTTAACAATTTCTCAATATCCTGCTTAAGTACTGGAATTTTATTGATTACCACATCCCAGACGATACGATAATTGACAGAAAAATAGCCGTGGATCATCATATCACGCATACCTGCTATCTTTCTCCACTCAATCTGTGAATTCTTCTGCCTTATTTCTTGTGGAATGTTTTTCGCCGCTTCACCAATCACCAATATGTTTTTAATAACCGCATCACATACAAGTTCATTATCTAAAAAAGATTCATAATCCATATTTTTCGTATACTTTTGGATTTTATCGATCGCCATAAGAATATCTTCCAAAAAAACCTTAGGCTCCCTCGGCATATTGAACATCCTCCAATATATATGGTTTTAACGCAGGTTTAATGTCATCCAGTATCACTAGGTCGACCGGTTTATGAAAATGATCTTCTAAGAAAATTTTTAAATCCATATAATGGTCAAATGTGATGGCGGAAGGCTCAAACTCCACCAAAATGTCTATATCGCTGTCAGCTGTTTGTTCATTTCTGCTATAAGATCCAAAAACGCCGATACGTTTGACTCCGTAGTTTTCTTTTAATAATCGAAAATTTTGTGATAAAAAACGAAGGATTTCTTCTTTTGACAACATAGTTTTCCCGGCTACTAAAATCTATAAAAATCGACTCATCGCGATGGAACCAGCAAAACAGCTTGCCGCTCAGGAAACACCTGAGTTCCATCAGGAAGAGAATCCTAATGTCTCACCTGCTGTGAAAGACACCCCGTGGCTCGCTGTTAGCGGCGGCACCTGTCGTGCACCATTCCTTCCATCGGTCAGTACACAACAACGATTTTAGTAACCAGGTCTACACCTCCCATTATATTTTTCTCTATATTTTTCCTAAAAGATAAGGAAGAAATCTCGCTTGATTTCTTCCCCCCTAACTATTATTTCCATCTATAAGCTCTGATCGTCAACACTATTCAACCATCCCTCGATCTCGCCAACTACCGATTGGACGCAGCCGTCTTCAAACGGCGAAATAAGGTTAGCGACGCGGACTAATTCGGTAAACGGCTTGCTTCCGCCTTGACGGCATAATGTCAAATAATCGTTCCACGCCTCTTTATAGTTTTCACGCGAACGTTTCCAAAATTGGAAGGCGCAAATTTGCGCAAGCGTATAGTCAATATAATAGAATGCAGTGGTATAAATATGGCTTTGCCGCTGCCAAAAGCCGCCGCGTTCTAAATAATCGTTGCCGTCATAGTCTTTTGTCGGCATATATTTCCGTTCGATTGCCCGCCATGCTTGTTTTCGTTCCGCCGGCGTCGCGTTCGGATTTTCGTATACGAAATGCTGGAATTCGTCCACCGCTACGCCATACGGCAAAAATAAGAGCGCGTCGCTTAAATGATAAAATTGATATTTTTCCGCATCTTCCTTGAAGAATAACTTCATCCACGGCCATGTGAAAAATTCCATGCTCATCGAATGAATTTCGCATGCCTCCAAGGTTGGCCAGTTGTATTCCGGAATTTCGTAATGGCGGCTTTCGTACACTTGAAACGCGTGCCCCGCTTCATGGGTAAGTACATCGATGTCTCCAGATGTGCCGGTAAAGTTGGAGAAAATAAACGGCGCTTTATAATTTTCGATATAGGTGCAATAGCCCCCGCTTGCTTTTCCTTTTTTCGCGATAAGATCCATTAGTTCATGCTCGATCATATATCGGAAAAACTCGCCCGTTTCCGGCGACAGTTCTTCGTACATTTTCTTCCCGTTCTCGATAATCCAGTTTGCGTCCCCTTTTGGCGTTGGATTCCCTGTTGGAAAAACAAAAGCTTCATCATAATATTTCAGCTTCTCGACGCCGATGCGCTCGCGCTGCCGCTCACGGAGCTTGACGGCAATTGGAACGATATGCTTTTCGACTTGCTTGCGGAATTTCGCAACCATCTCGGCGTTATAATCCGTTCGGCCTAAACGGGCATAGCCAAGTTCCACAAAGTTATTAAATCCGAGTTTTTGCGCGATGGAGGTGCGCACTTTCACGAGCTGATCGTAAATTTCATCGAACTTTTCCTCATGCTCTTGGAAAAAGGCAAAACGCGCCTCACTTGCCCGCTTGCGCATCTCGCGGTCCGGTGATTCGACAAACGGCTGGAGCTGTGCTAACGTCCGTTCTTCCCCTTCAAAGAAAATTTTCGCCGAAGCGACCAATTTCGTATATTCGCTCGTCAGCTTATTTTCCAGCTGCAGATCTTCCACAATGTCCGGAGAATACGTTTTTAATTCCGTCTCGGCGAGCGCAAATAACTGTTTTCCCCATTTTTCCTCGAGCTGCGAACGGAACGGAGACGAAACAAGCGCCCGGTAATAATCGTTCACAAGGCCTTTAACAATTGGCTCGACCTCATCGAAAAAGTCTTGTTCCTGCTTATAAAATTCATCGTTCGTATCAATTGTATGACGAATATAACAAATTTGCGCCATCGTACTGAAATCGTTGCGAAGCTGATTGATTTCCTTCATCGCCTCGTTCTGTTCTTCCGCATTGCTTGCCTTTTGAAACGATTGCAGCGCCTGTTGAAATGAGGCTTTCAGCTTCTCGATGTTCGGCCGTTCATAGCGAAACTCAGAAAATTTCAATGCAATCCCTTCCCTTTCTCTCGTTTTCCTTATCTTAGATTGTATTCCATTCATACACGGAAAATCCTTTTTTTCTAATCAAAAAGCTCGTTGACGAACTTTGTCGAAATTTGTATAATAATTACGTCCATTGAATATTTTTTCTTTCTCATCAATGTCGCTGTGATAGAGGCCGCAATGAACAATAGTAAGCGAAAGGAGATGCAGAGGGTCGATGAATTTCGCTGAAAGGGTTCATTGCCGAAGTTTACGGTGTTCTCTGGCACCGCAGGCTGGGGCTGCATCCGAACAGGCGCAGCACTGCCGCCGTTAAAAACGGCGGAGCGCTATCGATTGGCAGTTGGAAACGGATGTTTTACACCCGTTGAAAACGCAAGGGTGTATTTTTTTTGAGATAAAGAAAGGAGCTTCATTGTCATGCAACAATCAAAGCTAGGATTATGGCTATTAACGGCGCTTGTCGTTGGCAATATGGTCGGTTCAGGCATTTTCATGCTGCCGCGCTCGCTCGCGGAAGCAGCAAGCCCGCTTGGCGTTATTTTCGCGTGGCTGTTAACAGGTGCAGGCGTTTTAATGACGGCGCTTGTCTTTGGTAACTTAGCGATCCGCAAGCCGGAATTAAACGGCGGACCGCAAATTTATGCAAAAGAATTGTTTCCGAAAGGATCGAACATCTCGATTCTATCCGGCTTTATGTCCTCATGGGGATATTGGATCGGCAACTTTGCCGGCAACGTGGCGATTATTACGACATTCACCAGCTATTTATCGACGTTTTTCCCAATTTTAACAAGCAAGCAAACGTTATTTACCATCGGTTCGCTTGACGTAAAACTAGGAAACTTGCTCACCTTTGCCATTTGCACGGCGCTGCTTTGGGGCATGCATTTCATCATTTTGCGCGGCATTGAAGGTGCAGGAAAGCTGAACTTTCTCGCTACGGCGGCAAAAGTGCTTGGATTTTTCCTATTTATCGTCATTGCATTATTTGCGTTTGAAAAAAGCAACATCGGCTCGCTCGTTGCCCCGCGTTATGATGAAGCTGGCCATTCCATTGGCTTGTTAGGACAAATTAATAATGCGGCGGTGTCGACATTGTGGGCGTTTATCGGCGTCGAATCGGCGATTGTTTTCGCATCGCGTGCGCGCAAGCAAGCGGACGTAAAACGCGCGACAATCCTTGGCTTGTTGATTGCCCTTGCGATTTATATCGGCATTAGCATTCTTGTCATGGGGGTATTGTCGCAAAAGGAACTCATTCAGTCGGAAAAACCGCTTGTTGACGCGATTGTTACGATTTTAGGCCCAAGCGGCGGCTACGTTCTTGCGGGACTCGGTTTAATCAGCTTGCTCGGCTCAACGCTTGGCTGGGTGCTGTTAAGCGCCGAGGTGCCGTACCAGGCGGCAAAGCAAGGTCTGTTTATTCCAGCGTTTTTAAAGGAAAATAAAAAGAAAGTGCCAAGCTTTTCTTTAGTTCTTTCGAATGTATTGGCACAAATCTTTATTTTTTCGACGATTTCCAACTCGATGTCAGCGGCGTTTGACTTTGTCATTTACATCGCGACATTGGCGTATCTTGTCCCCTATTTTATCGCCTCTGTCTTCCAATTAAAGCTGGCGCTGACCGGCGAAACATACAAGGGTGCGGTACGGGGACGCACGATCGATGGAATCGTTGCCGCTCTGGCAACCATTTATTCGATCTGGGTTATCATCGCCGGCACCGCCGATATCAAAACGTTTATGCTTGGGGTTGTCCTGCTTTTAAGCGGTATCTTTTTCTACCCGCAAGTGAAAAAAGCGGCGCAGCAAACAGAAGAAAAACAAAAAATGTCGGCATAACGAAAACGAACGTCCGAAAACGCGGACGTTCGTTTTTTATTTGTCAAACTTTTGACCGCATAAGCGGACAAACGCTGCTTTAATCGATTCGTTATAAAAGCCTGCTGATGTCAATAACAATTTCGCCATCCCCATCCCCCTTCGTCGTTACATTATCATCACTGTTATTTTACCAAATTTTAGAAAGAAAAGTAATTCGTGCGAAGCAGCAGTTTATCGCGCTGAAACATTTAAAACGGGAAACGAAGTTCGTCCGCTTCCCGGAAACAAGCCATGATCTTTCCCAACATCGGTTCACCGGCGCTTCGTCTTGAGCGGCTCAATCATATTGATGGGTGGTTTGAACAATATTCATTGGCGGATTGACCGAAAATTTGCCGTCCGCAACATCACCGCGGACACTTTTACGTTAAGCTAACTGCTACTTCGCCTTCGCAGTTCGGGACTTTCGCCCTATAGACTGCTGGGCACATAAAAAACCACACCACTAGTGCTTACCTTAGTGGTGTGGTACAGAAACATTGACCCTTATTTTCTGATAAATTGTTGTGTCCAGATGTACCCGTTTTCTTCAAAACCTACTCCGATATGAGTGTAGTTTTTGTTCAAAATGTTTGCCCGATGGCCTGCACTATTCATCCAAGCTGCTACTACTTCTTGTGGAGTACGTTGGCCTTTCGCAATATTTTCTCCAGCGGCTGTATAAGAAATGCCGAATTTTCTCATCATATCAAACGGAGAGCCATATGTCGGGCTGTTGTGGGAGAAATAATGGTTCACTGCCATGTCTCTTGACTTTTCACGGGCTACTTTGCTTAACGCTAAATCAACCTTTAAAGGCGGCAAACCATATTTCGCTCTTTCTTTGTTCGTTAAGTCTACTACTTGTTGTTCATAAGCCTTTAATCCTGCTTCATTATTTACTTTTTGGCTCGGTGCAGGCGCCTGCGTTGCTGGCTTGCTTACAGGAGTTTGTACATTCGTTGACGGTTTTTGGACAGTAGTTGTAGCTGGTTTTTGCTGTATCAGTTTTGTCAATTCTGCATTTCCTGTTTGTTCTAAAATAAACTGCACCCATTTTTCGATATCTTGAATACTAGATGGATAGACAGTTTTAACTTCATAGTTTTGGATAGCCGGACATGGAGCAGGCCCAGCTGCTTCTGTTTTCGCTGTAAAAGATCCTCCTAAAATCGCTAAAGATGCAGCAAGTGAAAATACGACTTTTTTGTTCACGGTCTCTCCTCCTTCAATCTCATCCCTTGCTTGCACCTACATCATAACACGGGTTTTTTGTAATATTTATGGATAAATATGGAAAACAGATGAATTTACCATTATTTTCTGCAAGAAGAGATTTTTTTCATGAAAAAATCCAAGTTGATCCCCGATAAAAACTGGGATTATAAAAAAACATCTTTCATGAGTATTAAATACTATTTTTCTATCAATAGGGATTCTTACCATCTATTACTTAAAAATAAAGGTTGACAAAGTTTAAGAAAAGGATAAAAATTAACATTTTTTACGATAGTGTTACAATATAGCATTTTGTTTGAAAATTTTTGCAAGAAATTTATATTGCATCTTGCTAAACCGTCATGACAATTTTTCAAACACTCTCCTCATCGGTATTGCGATCGTGATCTATCCCGCAGCGGCCCGCCTGCTCTTCGAATTGAGCGGCTCTATCCTATTGTCAGGTGGTTTAGGCAATATTTAGCATAAAACAAGAGTCCCGTAATCGGGACTCGATAGATATTTATGGAATTAACTCAACGTAATCGCCCGTCTTCAGCCCTGCCGCATTCGCTTCGTCTGTATCAATGTGCATATCGAGCGCGAAGTTTTCACTGACACGGACGATGACTTCATCAAAAATTAAGGCGCGCTCCCCTTCTGTTTTCACTTTTACGACTTGTTTATCTTTTACTCCGAACGTTTCTGCATCTTTTGGAGTCATATGGATATGGCGCTTGGCAATAATCACGCCTTTATCGACGTTCACCGTCCCTTTTGGGCCATGGATCGTAATCCCAGGAGTTCCTTCAATGTCTCCGGAAAGGCGAATAGGCGGCTGCACCCCTAGCTTAAAACTGTCCGTCTTGGAAATTTCCAGCTGTGTCATCGAACGGACAGGGCCTAACACGCGGACATTTTCGATTTTCCCTTTCGGCCCTTCGACGGTCACCGTTTCATTGGCAGCAAACTGCCCTGGCTGCGACAACGGCTTCAACACTGTTAACTCCGCACCTTCGCCAAACAATTGCTCCAGATGTTCTTTTGATAAATGAATATGGCGATTCGATACTCCGACTGGAATCCTCATCAGCATCTCCTCCTTTTCCTTTCATAGATTATCCATTTTTTTTAAAAAATAAGTGGCTGCTCATGGCAGCCACTTATGTTAAACGATCCCAAACTATTCCTTTTTTACTCCATATCCCAATTTCTTCAATAACGAAATAGCCTGTTCCTTTTCTTCGGCCGTCAAGCCGGAAACCGTTTCGTGAATCGTCTGCGCATGCTCTGGAAAAACCTTTTCGATAAACGCCCTTCCCTTTTCCGTGATTGAAGCGTACGTGACGCGGCGATCTTTCTCGCATGCCCTCCGTACAATCAATCCTTTGCTTTCGAGCTTATCGACCACATAAGTAATGCTTCCGCTCGCGAGCAAAATTTTCTCCCCGATTTGCTGCAGCGGCTGATCCCCTTTATGGTAAAGCAGCTCTAACACGGCAAACTCGGTTGGATTTACGCCGAACGATTGAATCGATTTATTCGCTTGATCGCTAACAGATCGATATGCTCTTGATAAAACGATAAATAATTTTAATGATTGTTTAATGTCCTTCTCCTTCTCCATTCACAATCCAACCCTTTTGTCGCAAAATTTATACCTGTTGCTTTCCACAAAACACCGTTTTCTTACTTGCATTATACTTTAACTATTTGATATGGCGCAAATGTTTTTTAAAGCAACGCCATACTCGTCACTTGGTGATTTGGTTTATTCCGGAAAGCCACGGAGACGGAAATGAGCGGACATCCACCTATTCGTTTATCATCGGCATATTATTTATGATTTTTTTAGTAGAATCGTTTTAATGAAACACCCCCCTGCCCAAAGGAGACAGGGGGGTATTGCCATTACTGGCCTAATTCTTCTTTTTCTTCATACGGATGGGCAACCCAGCCGGACGGGTCGATAAACAAGCGGACGGCGACGACTTGGCGGTCGTCCATTAAGGTGAAATAATGCGGGTTTCCTTCCGGCACGGAAATGACATCGCCAGCTTCCAATTCGACATCAAAATAGCCGGTTTCGCTGTCCCCTTTGATGATAAAAATGCCATGGCCAGCAGTAATAGCGCGCACTTCATCTTCCGTATGAATGTGCACTTGTTCAAACTTTTTCAACAGTTCATCTAAATTCGGCGTCGCATCCGATAAGGCGACAATATCCCACGTTTTGTAGCCTCTTCTCGCCGCCAAATCTTCAATTTCTTCTTTAAACGTCGCCAAAATTTCCTCTTTTTCTTCGTCGGTCAATACATATTTGTCGCGCAAATGTTCCGGTAGTTTGTTAATGTCCCAATGCTCGTACAACACGCCTTGTTTGTTTAAAAAGCTGCGGACATTTTCATCCCCTTCAATCACTTCTCCCGTTTTTCTCACTTTGATTACTGCCATTGGAATTTCCCCCTCCATCAATTTTATGGTTTAACAACCGGCAGCACAGCGGTCTGCTTCAGCAGCAGCCACTTGACGTGCCAGCTGAATAAAAACTCCCACGCTTCTAAAAACTTCTTTGCCTCAAACGCGTCCCGCGCCCAGACGGTAATGCCGTGATTGCGGATCAACACCGCACCGGCATCCCCGTTGACATGTTTGGCGAATTCCTTGGCCAGCGTCGGAATGTGCGCATAATTCGGAATAATCGGGATGCGGACCGTCGCATCTTCTTCCCACAGCCCGAACGCTTTAATGATTTCCTGTCCGGAAAATGCGACTTCTCCTTTATCCCCGTACAGCTCGGAAATAATATTATTATCAACTGTATGGACGTGGAGGCTGCAGCCGGCATTTGTCCGATTGTAAATTTCCACATGCAGCAGCGTTTCCGCGGACGGCTTTAAATTTGTATTCTCGACCGGATGCCCGAACGCGTCGACAAGCAAAAAATCTTCGTCTGTCTGCTTGCGCTTGTCTTTACCGCTTGCGGTGACAAGAAAAGTCAGCGGGTTCTCCGTTACCTTGATGGACAAGTTGCCGCTCGTCGCGAAAAACCAATCGCGCTCTGCCAGCTCTGCCTTGACTTCGGCCAACTCCCTCCATTTTTTCACAACGATGCTCATACGTTTACCTCCATCGTCTGCAAAAAATGAATGACATCGAAAAACGTTGTAAACGGCGTGTGCGGAAGATCGAGCTCCTGACACTTGTCTAGCAGGAAGTCGCGGGCGAGGACGTGGTCAGCCCGTTTCGCTACTTCTAAATCAGTGATCGAATCGCCGATCACGATATGAAATGCATCCGGCACGGCCAGTTTTCTCAACAAGGATGGCTTGCAGCAGCCACAGCCGTTTTGGCACTGGCCATCGCACGCATGCGGCCATGTGATGCGGATCGTCTCGCCGCTGAAATCAGCACTGTTGCAAAAAATGCGCTCTTTTTCGACCAGTCCTTCTAACAGCGGATAGACAAAAAAGTCGATGCCACCGCTGACGACATAAAGCGGAATGTCGTGCTCCTTTGTAAATGCGACAAATTCGCGAAACCCGTCGCGAAGGCGGGCGGTTTGCAAAATGAAATCCGTAATTTCCTCCTTCCGGCTCGATGGAAGCAGGGAAAACATTTTCCCCACCCCTTCCTGCACGGAGATGCGCTGCGCCAATATATCATCTTTTAACGCTTCCCACTCGGGCGGCGCAAACTGCTTCATAATCGCGATAATGTTGTCATTGTCCGTAATCGTTCCGTCAAAATCGCAAAAGATCACTCGTTTGGTCATGATGTCACCTCTACTGCGCCCCACAGGTCGAGCGCTTTTTGCAACGCCTCATTGTCACGGGCCGCTTCATGTAAAGATTTGCCGGCAAGCACAGCATCGATGGCAGCGCGGAACGCTTTGCCGCCCCCTGCCGCTCCGTCTGGATGGCCGTGAATGCCGCCGCCGGCGTTGACGACGCTGTTTACGCCGAAATCGCGGAACAGAAGCGGCACCAGCCCTGGGTGAATGCCCGCTGACGGCACCGGAAACGCCTGTTTTAACGGCTCCTTCTCATCCGTTAATTCTTTGGCGATGCCAAGCGCTTCTTCTTTGTCGATCGCGACGCTTCCGTACGGCGATGGGAACAAGACAAAGTCGGCCCCGGCAAGACGAAGCAGCTTGCCAAGCAGCAAGGACGCTTTAACACCGTAAAATTCCGACGGGGTAAGCGCGCCGCTGAATGCCGGATGAGCCATAATCGGAATGGCAATCTCTTCATCCTCGCGTAATCCTTGCAATACATCCAACCCGTATACAAAAACGTTAAACAGCAATACATCCGCGCCCAGCTCCACCGCGCGTTTTGCTTTTTCTTTCAATTCGAACATTTTGCCGGTTAAATTGACGGCATATAACGTTCGTTTTCCCGTCTGTTCGAACACTTCGTTGAGCACCGCTTTCCCATCCGCAATCCGTTTTTCAAACGGCAGCACATCGCTGTCAAATAAAATTTCATCATCCTTGACAAGATCGACCCCGCCAAACGCCTGCTGCTTCAGCTGTTCGGTTAAATATGCTAAATCGCGGCCGATAATGCCTTTAAAAATGCTCATGAGAAGCGGACGGTCATATACATTGACTTTTTGGCGAATCCCATCGATGCCGAAGCGCGGACCCGGAAACTGTTTTTTCCAAGCGTCAGGGAGCGTTACATCTAGCAATTTTACTTCTCCGTCTAAAGACAGCTTGCCGAACACCGTTGCCAAAAGCGCCGGAATGTCAGCGCTGAAGTTGACTGTCGGATAAGCGATTTGCACGATCGCGCGCTTCAGCCGTTTGCCAAAATACTGATTTACCCGTTCGCTTTCTTCCAACTCTTGTATATGGACGACTTCCCCTTTATGTTTGCGCAGTTGCTCTTGTTCCAATAGAGGCAGGTCGGTCCATGTGCCAACCGTTAAGCCAAGGGCGATGCCTTCTGCTTTTTTCTTTATATCTTTCTCATCGTGAATAAGATATGTGGCAATGACTTGACTCATGTTCATCCCTCTTTCTCTTCATCAAAAAAGCCTCTTCATAAGAAGAGGCATTGAAATTGACACTCTTCTTATCTCTCAGCGTTTCCGCTGCAAGAATTAGCACCGTGCTTCGCGATCACCGCCAAGCCGGTTGCCGGGCTTCATTGGGCTTGTCCCTCCACCTACTCTTGATAAGAATGTTTGCAATATTGTATTCACTTTTCGGACTATTCGTGCATGCAAATTTAATTTGAATTATGACAGCATTTTTAAACGTTGTCAATCATTTTTTTGTTTTCAAAAAGACAAAGCTTGCCAATCCGCTCCGCGGCTTCTTGTAAACGGGCTTCGCTCGTCAATAAGCCAACGCGCACATAGCCTTCCCCATGCTCGCCAAACCCGATTCCCGGCGCGACAGCCACATGCGCTTTTTCAAGCAAATAATCGGAAAAACGTTCCGACGTCCAGCCGTGCGGCACCGGCAGCCACGCGAAAAACGAGCCCTTCGGTGGCGCGACATCCCAGCCGATTTGCCGCAATGCCGCCATAAACGTATTGCGCCGTGATTCATATAAGGCGACAAGCTCTTCGACACAGCGCTGCGAGGAAAGAAGAGCGGTTGCTGCCGCTTCTTGAATCGCGCCAAACAGGCTGACGTATAAATGGTCCTGAAGCAAATTAATCGCCGCAATCACGCTTTCATTGCCGACGGCAAATGCGACGCGCCAGCCCGCCATATTATACGTTTTCGAAAACGTATAAATTTCCACGCCGATGTCTTTTGCCCCTTCTGCCTGAAGGAAGCTAACCGGTTTTTTTCCATCAAAGCCAATCGCACCGTAAGCAAAATCATGGACGACGCAAATCCCGTGCTTGGCGGCAAACGACACCGTTTCCTCGAAAAATTCCTGCGAAGCAGTCGCTCCGGTTGGATTATTTGGATAATTTAAAAACATAAGTTTAGCTTTTTCTGCAATATGGCGAGGAATGTCACTATAATCAGGCAAAAACCCATGTTCGGCACGCAATGGCATCATCACCATTTTTGCACGCGCCAGCGCAATCCCCGACCAATAGTCAGGATACCCCGGGTCAGGAACGAGCACGATATCACCAGGATTCACGAGGCATTGCGGAATCTCGACAAGCCCCGCTTTGCCGCCGAACAAAATGGCGACTTCTTTTTCGGGGTCAACGGTCACGCCGTATTCCCGTTCGTAAAACTCGGCAACCGCCTGTTTCAAAAAAGAATACCCTTGAAACGGCGAATATTTGTGATATTTCGGGTTTGCCACCGCCTTTTGCATCGCTTCAACGATATGTGGCGGTGTCGGCTGATCCGGATTTCCTTGCCCTAAATTGATGACATCGTATCCTTCCGCGATTTTTTTGGCTACTTTCGCGACTAATGAGGCGAAAAACTGCTTTGGAAGCCCTTCTAACAGGTCGGATAACGGAAATTGTTTTGTCATGCTTAACACCTTCTCAAAAATTTCTTGAAATTCTAGTGCAACATCATATATCGTAAAAATCAAAATGTAAAGTAAATTTTTTCGAGGTGAACACGAATGACATTAAAAATTGCCTGCCTGCAGCTGGATATTGTCTTCGGCAGTCCGCACGAAAACGAACAGGTTGTAGAAAGAGAAATAGAAAAAATTGCAAAAGAACGTCCGGATGTCATCGTTCTTCCTGAACTATGGACGACTGGCTATGACTTAACTCGTCTCGATGAAATCGCCGATGAAAACGGCGAACGTGTGAAAGCGTTCATTACCAAACTGGCAAAATCGTACCGCGTCCATCTTGTCGCCGGTTCAGTCGCCAAAAAAACGGCAAAAGGCGTGACAAACACGATGTATGTCGTCGACCGAAACGGCACAGTCGTTGGCGAATACAGCAAACTGCACCTCTTTCAGTTGATGGATGAACATCTTTACCTCCAGCCTGGGGAGGATACCGGTTTATTTACGCTCGAAAACACCTTATGCGCCGGTGTCATTTGCTATGACATCCGCTTTCCGGAATGGATCCGCGTCCATGCGGTCCAGGGGGCGGAAGTGCTGTTTGTCGTTGCCCAGTGGCCGCTCCCCCGCCTTGCCCATTGGCGCACGCTGCTTGCGGCGCGCGCCATTGAAAATCAATGCTATGTCGTCGCTTGCAACCGCGCCGGCAGCGACCCGAACAACGTGTTTGCCGGCCATTCCATGATCATCGATCCATGGGGAGAAATCATTGCCGAGGCGGGCGAGGAGCCTTGCGCACTCACGGCGCAAATCGATTTGCAAAAAGTGCAGGAAGTGCGGGCGCGCATCCCGATTTTTGCCGACCGCCGTCCTGAATATTATCAGGCGGCAGAAAAAAATTTTACAAAAAGTATTGACAAATAAATTCGTCAGCGTGTATGATTCGAATCAAACGCACAAATATTTTCTAACATAAGCAAAAATTCGAAAAATGAATATACTGAAAATACTCTTATCAAGAGTTGGCTGAGGGAATTGGCCCAATGAAGCCCAGCAACCGACCGTAATACTATCGTGAGATAGGGCGCACGTTTTTTCGGCGCCGGAAGTTCCACCTTCCGCAGGGCACGGTGCTAAGTCCAACAGAAAGACTCGTTCTTTCTGGAAGATAAGAGGTGCGAAGAATTGGAATCTTCAAGCCTCTTTCTACGCAGAAAGAGGCTTTTTAATTTAGTTATGAAGGGGGATTTTATTCCAATGTCGATCTCACATTCATCCGTTTATGAACCGTTAACAGAACAAGGAGCCATTTCTTTGGCCGTGCGCCTCGGCCTCTTCCGCGAAGGAGCGCCGCTTGTCTGCCGGGAAATCGGGGACGGTAACCTTAATCTCGTTTTCCGCATCGTCGATAAAGAAGCGAAAAAAGGAATTATCATCAAACAAGCCCTTCCATATGCGAAAGTCGTTGGGGAAAGCTGGCCGCTCACCTTAAAACGCGCGGTAATCGAAAGCAATGCGCTGCGCACATTCGCAAGCTATGCGCCGCAATATGTGCCAAAAGTTTACTATTCCGATGAATCTTTAGCCATTACCGTGATGGAAGATTTATCCCATTTGCAAATTGCCCGCAAAGGCTTAATCGAAGGAAAAACATATCCGCTTCTATCCCGACATATCGGCGAATTTATCGCAAAAACGTTATTTTACACGTCGGATTTCGGCATGAATCAGCAAGAAAAAAAACAGCTGGCGCAAAGCTTTGTCAATCCCGAACTGTGCAAAATCACGGAAGATCTCGTATTTACCGATCCGTTTTTTAATCATGAAACGAACAACTTTGAAGAAGAACTGCGCGACGATGTCGAAGCGCTTTGGAACGATGACAAGCTTCATTTAGAAGTTGCCAAATTAAAGCGCAAGTTTTTAACCGAAGGGGATGCGCTCATTCACGGCGATTTACACACAGGCAGCATTTTCGCCAGCGACGAAGAAACAAAAATTATCGATCCGGAATTTGCGTTTTACGGCCCGTTCGGCTTTGATATCGGTCAATTTTTCGCCAACTTATTGTTAAATGCGTTGTCCCGCCCAGAACCACAACAAGAACCGTTATTTGCCCATATCGACAAAACTTGGGATGTATTTGCGACGATCTTTTCTGAACTTTGGCATACGCACAATGTCGAGCCGTATGCGAAAACGAAAGGACTATTAGAAGAGGTGCTGCACAACACCTTTGTCGATGCGATCGGCTTTGCCGGCTGCGAAGTAATCCGCCGCACGATTGGGTTGGCACATGTTGCTGATCTGGACGGCATCGAAAATAAAGAGAACCGTTTGCAAGCAAAACGACATGCGCTTCGTCTTGGCAGAAGCCTCATCTTGCAACGTGAAACATTATCTAGTACCAAAGAAATTCGTTCTCTTTTCGCACAAACCGTGCTAACACCAGCGAATTAACACAATGAAAGGAAGAACCATATGGCAGAACCATTCGTAATCCCACGCTCTGTAGAATGGAACGACACGCATATTACGATTTTAAATCAGCAAAAGCTGCCATTAGTGACAGAATATTTGCAATTAAAAAATATTGAAGACGTTTGGGAGGCGATTGCGTCGCTGAAAGTGCGCGGCGCGCCGGCGATCGGCATAACCGCTGCTTACGGCCTCGCGCTTGCCGCCCAACAATATGAAACAGAATCACTGGAAAATTTCAAAAAACAGCTGCAAAAAGACCGTGACTATTTAGCAAGCGCCCGGCCAACGGCGGTCAATTTGTTTTGGGCGCTAGACCGCCTCGTTGCCAGCGTCGCCCATGCTACCTCTGTCAATGAAGCAAAAACGACACTCGTCCATGAAGCGATTCGCATTCAAGTTGAAGATGAGGACGTTTGTCGGCGGATCGGGGAACATGCGCTTTCCTTGTTTCAAAACGGCGACCGCATCTTAACGATTTGCAATGCCGGCTCGATCGCCACCGCCCGGTACGGCACAGCGCTTGCCCCGTTTTATTTGGCGAAAGAAAAAGGAATGAACCTGCACGTGTACGCATCGGAAACACGCCCTGTCCTGCAAGGGGCAAGATTGACGACGTGGGAATTGATGCAGGCCGGCGTAGATGTGACGCTTATTACCGACAATATGGCGGCACAGACGATCAAGGCGAAAAACATTACCGCCGTCATTGTCGGCGCCGACCGCATTGCCGCCAACGGCGATACCGCCAACAAAATCGGCACGTTTGGCCTTGCCTTGCTGGCTAAAGCATTTGGCATTCCGTTTTATGTAGCCGCGCCGCTGTCGACGATCGATTTAGCGACAAAAACAGGCGATGAAATTCCGATTGAGGAGCGCAATCCGGAAGAAGTGACCCATCTTGCCGGAACGCGAATTGCCCCAGAAGGGGTCAACGTCTATAATCCAGCCTTTGACGTCACGCCGCACCATCTCATTACGGCTATCATTACCGAAAAAGGCATTATTCGCGGCAATTATGAAACCAAACTGTCAGCACTATTTGCAAAGGAGGCACACCATGAAGCGATTTAGGCTGAACTATTTATTCGCATTTCTTTTTTCCGTTATCATCATCCTGAGCGGCTGCATGAACGAACAAGATGCCGTCAGTTCCAAACCGGCCAAACAAGAAAACGGCACGGCCGAGACAACAAGCAAAACGACGGCGGCAGCGACCGAACAGGCAGAAATCCCTGCCAAATTAAAGAAACCGATTAAAATCGCCGCCATTATGCAAATGTCGATCGGCACCTTTTCTTCGCAATATATCGCCGGCGTAAAAGAACAAGTGCAAAAATTCGGCGGCGAGGTGCAAATTTACAACGCGGACAACGATTTAACGAAAATGGCTTCCTATGTCGAAACAGCGATTACGCAAAATGTTGATGCGATTCTTTTAGACCATGGTCGTGCCGATGCGCTCGAAGGACCGGTGAAAAAGGCGGTCGAAAAAGGCATTCCTGTCGTCGCATTTGACAACGATTTAAACATCCCAGGCGTAACGGTCATTGACCAAGACGACTACAGCCTCGCCTGGAAAACGTTAAAAACGTTGGCCGAAGACTTAAATGGCGAGGGAAACATTGTCACGATTTGGGTTGGCGGGTTTACGCCGATGGAGCGGCGCCATGTGATTTACGATGCGTTTAAAAAGCGCTATCCGAACATCAAAGAAGTGGCGAAATTCGGTACAGCCAGCGCCAATACCGCTTTGGACACGCAAACGCAAATGGAAGCGATTTTGAAAAAATATCCGAATAAAGGCGATATTGATGCGGTGTTTGCGACTTGGGACGAATTTGCCAAAGGCGCAACGCGCGCGATCGAACAAGCAGGACGCAGTGAAATTAAAGTATATGGCATTGATTTAAGCGATGAAGATTTGCAAATGATGCAAAAGCCAAACAGCCCATGGGTCGCTACAACCGCAACAGACCCGGCGGAAGTCGGCCGCGTCCAAGTCCGCTTTGCTTATCAAAAAATCGCCGGGGAAAAAACGCCAAACATTTACTCACTCGAACCGCATTTAGTCAAACGGTCCGACTTGCCTAACCAACAAGTGTCGATGAAAGACCTTCACCAATACATCGCCGGATGGGGACAGTCGAATGTGGCGATTTCCCCTTGGATGAAAACGCTGGAAGCACAGGTGAAGAACAAATGAACGGCCTTTACATGAACAATATTTATAAATCATTTGGCGCTGTCAACGTATTAAACGGCGTGAGCCTCCATGTTCAACATGGGGAAGTTCACGCCCTTTTAGGGATGAATGGTGCCGGAAAAAGCACATTAATGAAAATTCTGGCCGGCGCTCTTTCCCCTGATCAAGGTACGATTACGATTGATGGAAAAGAATATCAGTTTTCCTCGCCTGCCGATGCCAAAAAGGCGGGCATCGGTTTAGTGGTTCAGGAAGTCGATACGGCTCTCTTTCCGGCACTGACCGTCTATGAAAATATTGCCGCCGATGAGATCGCCAAGACAAAACAAAAGCCTTTTCTTTCTTGGAAACAGCAAAAAGAGCGGGCTGCAGAGTTGTTGCGCCGCGTCGGCCTGTCGATTTCGCCGGCCAAGCTCATCCGCGAATGTTCCCTGCATGAAAAACAGCTGATTGTTCTGGCAAAAGTCCTGTCCTCCTCGGCCCGCTACATCATTTTGGATGAGCCGACCGCCGCGCTGAGCGAGACGGAAACAAAGCGGCTGTTTGCGATTATCAATGAGCTCAAAGGGCAAGGTGTTTCATTTATCTATATTTCTCACAAACTAAAGGAAATTAAAGAGATTTGCGACCGCGTCACGATTTTGCGCGATGGGAACGTCGTCCACCATGGGGATGTCGCCTCTCTTTCTCTAGAGGAAATGATCCGCTATATGGTGGGACGCTCTTATACAGCCGCGCAAAGGGAAACGCGCACATACGGGGATGACCTTCTTTTTGAAGTGAAACAGCTCCATATCGCAAAAACAAACACAACGGTCGACCTGCACGTTCATAAAGGGGAAATTGTCGGCATCGCCGGGCTTGTCGGAGCAGGAAAAACGGAATTGGCGGAAAGTTTAATTGCCAGCAGCAAAACGACAGGCGAATGGTGGATAGACGGAAAACGTTATGTGTTTTCTTCCCCAAAAGAGGCGATTGCGGCCGGCATTTGCTTAATTCCGGAAGAACGGAGAAAACAAGGGCTTTTTCTGCAGGAATCGGTTCGCACCAATCTTACCGTCCGGCTGCTATCCTCATTGACGAAATGGCAGTGGGTGCTGCAGAAGAAAGAGACGGCCGTTGCCAAGCAACTTGTCGATTCCTTGCAAATTCATCCGCCTTTCCTGTCAGCAAGCGTGCGGCAATTAAGCGGCGGCAACCAGCAAAAAGTCGTGATCGGGAAATGGTTAAAAACCGATGCGCGCGTATTTATTTTTGACGAGCCGACAAAAGGAATTGACATCAACGCCAAGCAAGAAGTATTTTCGATCATCCGCTCCCTTGCCGACGAGGGAAAAGCGATTTTGTATTTAACAAGCGAATTTCAAGAACTGCTTGATATTGCCGATACGATTTACATCATGGTGGACGGCAAGCTGATCCAACGCGTGCCTGCCCATGATATCACCTATGAACAACTCATTTATTACTGCAGCGGAGGTGAGGTGGATGGCACAGCCAGCCGTTTCGGTCGCCAAGAAAAGGCAAGCGCCATCTCTTCTTGAATTTTTGTATAAACATGGCACATTGCTTGCCATTCTCGTTGTTATCGCTTATTTTGGCATCACACAAGACCGCTTTTTTACGTACGAAAATTTCAGCGATATTTTGCGCTCGATTTCCATCGTTACACTCGTTGCGATTGGCATTACATTTTCTCTTATTGTCGATGGATTTGATTTATCCGTCGGCTCGACTGTCAGCCTAGCAACCATCGCCAGCGCCGCGGCGCTCGTATTATATCGCCAGGAAATTCTCGTTACGTTGCTTGTTCCGCTTTTGCTTGGAATCGCCGTCGGCTTATTAAACTCGTTATTAATTGTGAAATTGAAATTGCCGGATTTATTGGCTACATTGGCGACGATGTATGCGATTAACGGCGTGCAGCTGACATATACGAAAGGATTTTCCATCTACAACGACATGCCGCTTCCAGACGGAGGAACGGCGCCGGGCAAATTCATTCCTTCCTTTTTATTTATCGGCCAAGGGGAAGTGTTTGGCATTCCGTTTTCCGTTTTGCTTATGCTAATCATCGTTATTGCTTCCCATTTGTTTTTGACGTACACCAAACCGGGGAGATTGTTCTATATGACGGGGGAAAATCGCGAAGCAGCACGGCTTTCGGGGATTCCTGTCAACCGCTATCGCACATATGCGTACGTCATCAGCGGCTTTTTTGCGGCGCTTGGCGGCATTGTTCTCGCCTCCCGCATCGGAACGGGACAAGTATCGGCCGGCGCTTCCTTTCTAATGGACGGCGTAGCGGCCGCATATATCGGCTTTTCCGTATTTGGCGCCGGAAAACCGAATGTCATCGGCACGCTGTTTGGCTCGATTTTAATGGGGGTTCTGCTCAACGGGTTGACGATGATGAACGTTCCGTATTACGCCCAAGATATTATTAAAGGGGCAATTTTAGTAGGAGCGCTCGCTTTATCGCATATACAAAAAAAATAGGAATGTTTCATTCATGCTCATAAAAAACTAGAAGCGGACCACTGCTTCTAGTTTTTTTATGTCATATTATACCGTTGTTCGAGCTCGAGCAGCTGCGCCTTGACATCGATGCGGCTGCCGGCGTATCCCGTCAGCGAGCGGTTTTTCCCGATTACCCGATGGCAAGGAACGAGAATGGCCAGCTCGTTGGCGCGGTTTGCTTGTCCAACCGCCCGCACCGCTTTCGGGCGACCGATTTTGCTCGCAATATCACTGTAGCTGACCGTCGTTCCGTACGGAATTTCACAAAGCGCCTGCCATACTTGTTCCTGAAAGTCCGTTCCTTTCCACTTCAAAGGCAGGTCAAACGCTTTCCGTCTGCCGCGAAAATATTCATCGAGCTGCGACACAGCGTTTTCTAATAAGGGAGAACGGCTTTTTATCATTTCATATTGCTGGCAAAGCTCGCGCCAATCTTCCTCAAACAGCTGGACGCTGACGATCGCTTCGCCGTCGGAAACTACATAGATATTTCCGAGTAAATCAGATGGATAGATGCTGAATTCAAGTTTCATGATCGTCCTCTTTCTCTACCCTTTTGATCGGGAGTGTAATATAGAACGTCGTACCGACGCCGACTTCACTTTCTACATCAATTTTTCCTTGGTGTTCCTCAATAATTTTATAGCTAACCATCAATCCTAGTCCAGTGCCGCGCTCTTTTGTGGTATAAAACGGCTCGCCGAGCTTTTTAATTTTATCTTGTGGAATGCCGCAGCCTTGATCGGTAATGGAAATGCGAATGTGGTTGCGATCGATCTGCCAAATGCGAACTGTAATATCCCCGCCCTTTGGCATCACTTCAATCGCATTTTTTAATATATTGATAAACACTTGCTTTAGTTGGTTTGGCTCGCAATAAATAAGCGGGAGCTGCGGAGCGAAATCCGCGACAATCTGCACGTTGTGCATCATCGCTTGCACGTTGATCAAATCGATTGTATCCTGCATGATTTTACATACGTCGTTTTGCTGATATTGAATCGCCTGTGGCTTGGCAAGAACGAGAAACTCGGTAATAATGGATTCAATCCGTTTTAATTCAGACATAATGACGTTAAAATACATCGAATAATCTTCTTTAATGCTTCCTTGCAATAACTGAATAAATCCTTTCAGCGCTGTCATCGGATTGCGGATTTCATGAGCAATGCCCGCGGCCAGTTCTCCTACTATATTCAAGGTGTCTGATTTTCTTATCTGCAGCTCCATTTCCTTTCTTTCAGTAATATCCCGGAGCATCATCATTCCGACGCCAGGGATGATTTCCTTTTTGAGTGCAAATTCAATAATTTTCTGCTTGCCATCATTGGAAAAGTCGACCTCGGCATACGCCTCTCCAACGCGCTCGCTTTGGTGGATCAGCCTCTGGAAATGCTTGCGCGCCTTTTCCGGGATAAATTCTGTAATTGGCCGGTGAAGCAGTTGTTCTTTCTCCGCTTGGAATATTTCACAGGCGATCGGGTTAACATCCAAAATGCGATACCCTTGGCCCCATAATAATATTCCATTCATCGCGTGGTCAAAAATGCTGCGGAATTTTTGCTCGCTTTCGCGCAGTTCCTTTTCTATTTTTCTCCGTTCCGTTACGTTGCGGAAAATCGTCAAATGGTACCCATCAATTGCTCCCTTTTTCATCGTAAATTCCAGCTGCTTGTCTTCTCCGTTCGGCATATGAAACGTCAGTTCATCGCGGATTTCCCCTTTTTTGCGAAACTTCGCAAAAATGCACTTTACTTTCTCATCGTCATAGTCAAGGAAATCAAGCAAATTTTTCCGTACAAGCAAGTTCAACGGCAACTCGAACGTCCGGCTTGCGGCACGGTTGGCATTCAAAATATACCCATAGTCATCCCAAATTAAAATCGCCTCGTGCGCCTGCTCGAAAATGGCACGAAACCTTTCTTCGCTTTTTTGCAGTTTAATCTCCATATTTTTCCGATCAGTCACATCGCGCATAATCGCCATATAAAAACCGCTATATACATTGGATGTCGTTGTCAGTTCAAACATTTTGACCGTGCCGTCCAAACGGACGAGCGACAGCTCCCCTTTTGCCGTTCCTTTTTCTTTCAGCTCGGCAAGCAGGCGGACAAAATCATCGACATATTCTTTTGCGATGAACTGCTGAAACGATAGATTTAATAATTTTGTTTTCTCTAGATTTAAACTCATGCAAAAAGCGGGATTCACATCGATAAACCGGCCGAATTCATCGAAAATGACAATGCTGTCCACCGCCCGGTTAAACACATCTTTAAACAAAAACTCATGAATAATCCGCTCCCGCTCCAGCGCTTTATGGGCGGAAATATCACGCATAATCACCAAGTCGTATTCGTTAAACGCATCTTTTTTGATGGAAAACTCAATATGCTTCACTTTTCCGTTTGCCAGCTTGATCAACAACTCGTCGCTGAACGAACCAAATTTAT
This sequence comes from Parageobacillus genomosp. 1, assembly GCF_000632515.1. Classification (GTDB taxonomy): domain Bacteria; phylum Bacillota; class Bacilli; order Bacillales; family Anoxybacillaceae; genus Saccharococcus. Next base: position 679,823 of record NZ_CM002692.1, on the reverse strand, counting down.
GTAACATCGACTGCTGAAACATTAAAATATCCGGTGGGACTAACTCGAGAAACATCGATAATTTTTTGCCAATTAACTCACGTTTATCCATTTCAAATAGTTTACAAGCTGCTTCGTTCACATCAACAAACTCACCGTGTTTATTAAAAATGACAATCGCATCTAATGAACGTTCAAAAATGATCGAATAACTGTTTAACCGTTCTTTTAGCCGTCTATTTTCTTCTTCCAACAATCTTACGTCCGCTATTACGTTTCGTTCTTCACGGGGAGAAAGATTATGGTTCATAAAGATCTCTCCTTCTCCATAACCATATCAAATTAATATATATTCTCTATGGAAAATTTTACTCCTTCTCTATTTTTTTAAAATTCCGTAGAAATAAATTTTTGCAATATTCGACAAGTTTTTCTCCTTTTTCTTTTGTCTAAAATATGTTATATTAAAATGTTGTTTTTCTATGCTTTGATAAAGGGGTTTGTTCCAATGAAAATTATTTGCACAACATTAAACGCGAAATATATTCATATGAATTTGGCGATTCGTTACTTGAAAGCGTATGCCCAGCCGGAATTTGATATAGAGCTTGTCGAATATACCATTAAAGATCCCGCAATCAATATCGCCACAGATCTTTATCAGCGAAAACCAGATATTATCGGATTCAGCTGCTATATTTGGAACATTGAAGAAACGATCAAAGTAGTGAAAATGCTAAAAAAAGTCGCTCCCGATATTGCGATCGTCGTGGGTGGACCGGAAGTATCCTATGATGTGCGCGAATGGATGGAGACGGTGCCGGAGTTTGATTTTATTGTCATTGGTGAAGGGGAAGAAACGTTTAAACAGTTTTTGCTAGAGATGCGAGGAAACCGCGATTTCCGTCATATTCATGGACTCGCGTTCCGCGACAATGGAAACATCGTGGTTAACCCGCAGCGAAACAAGATTCGCTTAACGGATATGCCTTCGCCGTTTCGTTTCCCAGATGATATTCCCCATTTGCCAAAACGCATCGTCTATGTCGAAACAAGCCGCGGCTGCCCGTTCAGCTGTCAGTTTTGCCTATCTTCCATCGAGGTCGGCGTGCGCTATTTCGACCGCGAAAAAATTAAAGAAGATATCCGCTACTTAATGAAACATGGCGCGCGCACGATTAAATTTGTCGACCGTACTTTCAACATCAGCCGCAGCTACGCGATGGATATGTTTCAATTTCTTATTGACGAACATGTTCCTGGGACCGTATTTCAATTTGAAATTACCGCCGATATTATGCGCCCGGAAGTCATTGAGTTCTTAAATAAAGAAGCGCCGCCGGGGCTGTTCCGCTTTGAGATCGGCGTTCAGTCGACCAACGATGAAGTTAACCGGCTGATTATGCGCAAGCAAAATTTTGCCAAACTCACGCGCACGGTCACAATGATTAAAGAAGGTGGAAAGATTGCGCAGCACCTCGATTTAATTGCCGGCCTTCCGGAAGAAGATTATACATCGTTCCGCAAAACGTTTAACGACGTTTTTGCCCTCCGTCCGGAAGAATTGCAGCTTGGCTTTCTAAAAATGCTGCGCGGCACCGGTCTTCGTCTGCGCGCAAAAGACTACGGCTACGTATTTATGGACCACGCACCATATGAAGTATTGCAAAATAACGTGCTTTCTTTTGATGACATCATCCGCATTAAACAAGTGGAAGATGTGTTAGAGAAATATTGGAACGCGCATCGGATGGATGAGACAATCGAGTATTTAGTCACCAACGTATTCCCGTCGCCGTTTGATTTCTTCCAAGAATTCGGCACCTACTGGGACGAACGCGGTTGGGCGAAAATCGGGCATCAGCTCGAAGACTTATTCCGCCGTCTATATGAATTTTTGCAAACAAAAAAACTGGATGAACTTCCAATCATTGAAGCGTTAATGAAGTACGATTATTTGCGCAATCAAAAACATAAGCCGCGCAAACCGTGGTGGGAGGAAAAAACGGACAAATCGCTGCGCGCTGCGTTGTATCGCCAACTGCTTGAGCAGCCTGATTTGCTCGGCCGTGAATTTATCGCGCTGGAACTGGATGAAAAGGATTTATTTAAACATACGGTCATGGAAATTGTCCCAATCGACATCACCCACTATACAGAAACGAAAGAAATACGTTTCATCCCGACTGTTATGATCGCTTATTTTGACCCGATTCAATGGCAAACAATGATTTTTTCCGCACCGCTATCTTCTTTTCCGAATACTACAATAAAAAAGTAGGGGATGTCCCCTACTTTTGCTTTTTCACCTTTTTCTGCTGTTTTCTCTCTTCCATTAGCTGAAACGGCTGGTGGGCGTTAAAGTCACCAAATTCAAACGCCATTTCCTCGTGTGCTTCGTTATGTCCGCGCTCTCGTTTTTCTTCTTCTCTTGGCTTCATTGCCCTTCTCCTTGGCGCCCTTTTTTCGAATTGCGGTTCGCACCACGGATCATGTCTTCTTCTCCGGCATACTGAGCGGCAAATTCAGTATCCGGCAAGCTTTCTGTCGGCGTTTTGTTATTGTTTTTCGCCGCATCAAATTTCACTTTTCTCTTCATTTATCTCCCTCCTGTGCATTGTTTTTATGTTTATAGGCAATAAGCACGATTTCTTCTCCTGTTTCCTCACGTAAACGTTTTTCTAAGTCTTGCACTTTTTTTAGCGCCCCCTCGTGCAGATGGGCGACAGGAAATGAACTGCTTTTCATTGACATCCCCCTTTGCCATTTTTCTTATTTTCCCTTAAACACTGTACGGTTTATTCATAACAATATATATTTTCGCTCACACTACAATTGAGGTGATCAACATGGTTGAAAATAAAAAAGTCGAATCGCCAATTCTTGATGAGACAATGCCTCATCAAATCCATGCCCCATCATTTAAAGGAACTGGCATAAAAATGCAGCCTCCATTTGTCAATAAATATGGTGTCGTGATCGGCGACAGCAAATATAACTCGCCAAATTCGCCGCTGAATCACTGGAGTGATGATATCGACCCGAGCATCATGGCAGGCGACGAATGGGTGCATCCGACAAACGACATCGGCTGGAATACAGAAGAAAATCGCGAGCTTCTTGAAGCAAAACGGCAGTCACAAGGTATTCCATTTATGCACCCAAGCATTGATACAAGCTATGGACAAGATTAGCCTAAAGTCTCGCTTTCCTTTCCTCGTTTCGCAACAACATTTATTGACGTTTTCAAAAAGCAAAAAAGGGATATCCTCACTATTGTGATATCCCTTTTCCTCTGCTTGTGCTGCTATATTTCGGTTTTACATCGCTCTTTTCATCAAAGAATTTGTATGGATGTTTCGCGTCATCGAAAGGAAGTCGATAAGCAATCATACCAGGGCATTGCTTTACATATTACTGTTTTCCTGTTGCTTTCTCTCCTTCTTTTTCTGGTTTAATCGCTACAAATGTGATGGCACTGGCAAGAAAACATAATGCAACTAACAAAAACAGCAGCATGGATGTCTCCTTTTTCATAAGCAGCGCAGCAAGCGGCGGTCCCGCTGCGACACCAATAAATCTTAGTGAGCTATAAAATGATGTCACCGTTCCCCGCTCTTTTTTTTCAATTCCTTCCGTAATCAACGCATCCAAACACGGCAGCATCATGCCAATGCCAACGCCGGAAAGCGAAAAAAGCGCAACCATCCACCAAAGAGACGGAAAGAATTTGATGGCAATGATGGCCGTCCCAGCCAGCATACCACCAGCGGCAATGATCCATTTCATTAACGTTTTATTTTCACCGATTTTCTTTCCCGTAATAAATGATGCTGCGCAAAGCGCACCAAGCGGAATGGAAAGCACCCATCCTTTTTTCATTCCATCGATGCCGTAATCTTCAAGACGGCTTGATAAGAAAAAAAGAAAGGCAAATAAAACGAGCATTAATAAACCTCCAATGGCAAAAATCGCATATAGCCAACGCCCTTCTCTTTGAAAAATCGTTTTAACATTTTGTAAAAATTGCTGAAACGGAAGAGGATGATCCTGTTTCGAAGGAGATTTTACAAACAAAAGCATCATCAGAAGCGAAATAGCACAAAACAGCGGAAACGCGAAAAACGGTAAAAACCAAACGATGCTCGCGAATATCGCGCCTAAGATCGGGCTTAATACTTTACCAAACGTATTCGCTGTTTCGATTGTCCCTAGACAACTGCTCGCCTCACTGTCATCAGGAAATAAATCACCGACAAGCGGCAGCACAACCGGAAACGCTCCCGCTGCTCCAAGTCCTTGCAACATCCTTCCGGCAATGATCATTCCATACGGCTCGTTCATCTTCCATGATGCCCATCCCGAAATAAGCCCTCCAATAGCTGCCAGCAATAAACTTGGAATAATCACTTTCTTTCTCCCAATCCGGTCGCTCATATATCCAGCGATTGGGATAAAAATAATTGCCACAACCGAATACATCGTAATGAGTAAGCTCGATTGAAATGAAGTAATATGTAGTTGCTTTTCAATGGTCGGTAACACTGGTATTAACATTGAATTTCCAAGCGTCATCACTAGCGGAATAGAAGCAAGCGATGCAGTCACCCACCCTTTTCCCGCCACTTTCTTTGCCTGTTTCGGCATTTGCTCTATCCATTCCATCGTTCATTCCTGCCTCTTATTTCATTAATGTTACATGTTTATCATTTCCGTTTTTTCATGAAGCATACAAATAAAAAATCCTTGCCCGTTATCGGGCAAGGATTTTAGGCCGTTTTCAAAAATAAAGAGTGCAGAAGTCAGCTTTCAGAGCGCTTTTTTTAATGAGACCTTTCATAGTAACCGTCAACGCAATGCAAAACAGAAGCAAATAGAGAGAAAAACAAAGCTGTCATCTAGCACGAAACATCGTTTTTCATGATCTTTATGTCGCTTATATAAGCCGGTAAATGCGCGCCTCATGTGGCCGCATATGTAACACATTTTCATTTTCTTGGACGTCCGGATAATTGCCAAGCACTACTTCCCGCTTGTATGCAGCGAGCGATACCGGAAGTTCATAGTCATTTGCATGGTCGCAATGATTAAGGACGATAAGCCAGCGAACATCATCTAGTTCACGAGTGTACGCATAAATATACGGCTCGTTTTCCGTATAGTCGTGGAACGTGCCATAAACCATAACAGGATTTTCTTTGCGCAGCTGAATAAGCTTTTGGTAATAATAATACACGGAATTTTCATCTTGCAACGCTTGTTTTACGTTAATTTCTTTATAATTTGGATTGACCTTGATCCATGGCGTTCCTGTTGTAAATCCAGCGTTAGGGCTGTCATCCCATTGCATTGGCGTTCGCGAGTTGTCACGGCTTAATGGCTGCAAACTTTCGAGCACTTCTTGCGGGTCCCGGCCTTTCGCAATTTCTTCTTCATACTTATTTTTCATGGCAATATCATTATAGTCATCAATCGAAGGAAAACGAACTCCAGTCATGCCAATTTCTTCTCCTTGATAAATATATGGCGTTCCTGGCAATGTATGGAGCATCGTTCCGAGCAGTTTAGCAGATTCAACGCGATATTCTTTGTCATTGCCGTAACGCGTCACTTGTCGTGTATGGTCATGGTTGTTTAGAAATTGGGAATTCCAGCCCTTTCCCCATAATACGTCATACCAACGCCTTTGAATATTTTTAAAGCGAAGCGGCTCCCAGCTTGCCATTTCGTCGCACACTTCAAAATGGAATAGCGCATTCAGTTCGCGACGGTCTTCAGCGACGTATTTAAGACCTTCTTTCGGCGATACGAAGGCGACTTCGCCAACCGTAAAAATATCATAGTATTGAAATACTTGTTCATGCATTTCGCGCAAATACTCGTGAAGACCGGGATTATTCGTTAAGTAGCGGATATCGTTGGGATCAGTGGCATCAGGAAACCCTTCCGGCTTAGCCAGTAAAGCAATCGCGTCTAAGCGGAACCCATCAATGCCTTTATCAAGCCAAAAACGCATCATTTTATAAATTTCTTGACGTACTTCAGGATTTTTCCAGTTCAAATCCGGCTGCTCGACAGCAAAAGAATGAAAATAATATTGTCCGGTTAATTCATCGTATTCCCACGCAGACGGAGTAAAATAGGAGCGCCAATTGTTTGGCTTGTCGCGCCAGATGTACCAGTCGCGCTTCGGGTTATCCCGGGATGAACGCGATTCGATGAACCAAGGATGCTGGTCAGACGTATGATTGACAACAAGATCCATGATAAGTTTCATATCGCGCTTATGCACTTCGTCAAGCAGCGTTTCCCACGTTTTCATTGTCCCGGCCTTTTCCATAATCTTATAATAGTTGGAAATATCGTATCCATTATCTTTATCCGTCGACTCATAGCAAGGATTGAGCCAAATAACATCGACGCCAAGATGCTGGATATAATCAAGTTTTTCAATAACTCCCTGCAAATCGCCGACACCATCTCCGTTTGAATCATAAAAACTGCGCCAATATACCTGATATACAACCGCTTCTTTCCACCATGTCCGTTTCATCTTCTTTTCCCCCCGCACTAAGCACTTTACATTTGAAATATGTTTCCCTACCTTTTCCATTGAAACAAGATAAGAGGTAATGCTGGCATCGGGATAACTATACATCTTGTCGGCTTTGCAGACGAAACGAAATCCTTTTCCATTAGTGAATAAGATAAATTATTTTCCTCCAGTAAATGAAATCCCTTTAATAAAGTAACGATTGAAAAACGCATAAATTACTAACACAGGCAATGTAAATACCATCGATGCCGCCATAATATAATTCCAATAACTGATGTATTGCCCTTTGAAGCTATTTAACCCAAGCGGCAAAGTAAAGAGCTGTGGATCGGACAAAATGATAAGCGGACGCATAAAATCGTTCCACGAACCCATAAAGACAAAAATCGCTTGTGCTGCCAAAGCAGGACGGGCAAGCGGTAAAACAATACGGAAAAAAATACCGAGACGGCTAAGTCCATCTAATTCTGCCGCTTCCTCTAACTCTTTCGGGAAGTTAATAAAAAACTGACGCATCATGAAAATAAAGGTAGCATTGATCATCGTTGGTACAATCATTCCTTGATATGAATTCAGCCAGCCAAGCTGTTTTAAAATCAAATAGTTTGGAATCATCGTTACTTGTGCCGGGATCATTAATACAGCCAAAATAATGATAAACAACGATTTCTTTCCAGGAAATTGCAACCTCGCAAGCGCATACCCTGCCATCGAATTGAACAATAAATTCAGTACGGTTACAGTCACCGCAATGATCGCACTGTTCAACAGCCAGCGCGGAAACATTTTTTGTTCTATAAAAATTTGTTTGTAATTATCAAGCGTAAATTGTTTTGGAATAAAGGAAATCGTTCCGCTAACAATTTCCTCGAGTGTTTTAAACGAAGAAGACAATGCCCATAAAAATGGGATTAGTGTAATAATGGCGTAAGCAACAAGAACCACGTACAAAAGCGTTTTTCCAATTCTCTTTTTCATTCCCCTTCGCCTCCTTAATAGAGAGACTCTTCTTTCGAAAATTTCCGCTGCAATAACGTCGCGATTAAAATAATAAGCGCTAAAACAAACGCTAATGCCGCAGCATACCCCATCGTTCCTAACGTTTTAAATGCATATTGATAAATGAGAAGAACGACGGTAAGCGTAGAATTGTTCGGTCCCCCCGAACCGGCAGAGAAAATATACGACTGATCAAATAATTGGAACGTGCCAATGAGCCCCATGATAACAACAAATGATGTTACTGGCCGTAAATATGGTACAGTTACGTACCAAAATTTTTGCAACGCATTTGCCCCATCCAGCTCCGCTGCTTCGTAGAGCGAATCTGGAATATCTTGCAATGCTGCCAAGTAAATCACCATGAAGTATGGAGCAGTAGACCAAATGTTCATGATCATAATTGCATTCAATGCGACATCCGGATCGCCTATCCAGTTATATGTTGGAAGTCCCAATACTTTTAAGACATGGTTAATCAGGCCGTTTTGATTATACATCCACATAAAAATAAGAGTTAATACCGCGGAAGATGTAAGCGTCGGCAAAAAGTATACGATCCGGAAAAACTTTTGTCCTTTTAATCCTGCGTTTAATGTTGCGGCTAACACAAGCGCTAATATTGTCTGGCACGGCACTACTATAACCACATACTTGAGTGTGTTCCATATCGCAATTTTCGCTCGCGTATCATGGGCAATGCGCTGAAAGTTATCCAGACCTACAAACTCAAACGTCGTTGTTCCAAGCATTTGTACTTTATGAAACGCAAGGAAAATCGCAAAAACAATAGGGCCAATGATGAATAAAAGCAACACAAATAACGCTGGTGACATTAGTAAATAGCCCGCGCCTGTTTCTCGCCATTTTCGTTTCATCTTGTTCATCTCCTTGCAGAGAATCGATGAAGCTATTCCCCTCTTTCTAGCAGAGTAAACTTATCTTTACTAGAAAGAAGGGAACAGCCTAATATATATTAGTTCTGGCAGAAGGAACGCCTTCCACCAGAACTATGATTATTTGCCTTCATTATTTGCTTTCGATTTCTTTATTCGCTGTTTTTTCTGCCTCTTTTAGTGCTTCATCTAACGGTCGTTCCCCTAAAAAGGCACTGACAAACTGGTTATTAAAGTTGTTCATAATAATCGGCAAATTCGTTCCTTGCTGCCATACCGTTGCATAAGAAGCCCCCGCTACCAATGGTGCACGCAATGGATCTTTATCATATCCCAATTCTGCAGCAACGGATTTGCGTGTCGGCAGCGCATATCCTTTGCTCGTCCATGTTTTCATACCTTCTTTTCCTGTCAAATAGGAGATGAGTTCCCAAGCTGCTTTTTTCTTTTTCGAATCTTTGTTCATGACGTACGCTACCGTATATGCCATCGTTGCCTTTTTGCCATTGATGGTTGGCACTTCAGCCGTTCCAAATTCTAAGTTCGGGAATGTATCTTGTAAAAACGGAATTGCCCAGTTCCCTTCAATCACCATCGCTGCTTTTCCTTGCCCAAACATCTCTCCGCCCCAGTTCGCACCGACTTCATTAGGTTGTGCCGCTGATTTGTCCTTTAAATGCATATCAACAATCGGCTGTAAAGCCTCTACTACTTTCGGATCAGCAAAGCTTGCCTTGTTATCGGTAACTACTTTTCCGCCTTTTGATTCAGCAATATAGTAAAGACGTGCTAACTCCGGCGCTACACCAAAACCGTATACTTCTGTTCCTTTTGTTAATTTTTTTGCTGTCTCGCGCAATTCATCCCATGTTTTTGGTACATCTACGCCTGCTTCTTTAAACATTTTTTTGTTGTAAAATAATACTAATGTGGAATAATCTTTTGGAAACCCGTAAATATGTCCATCTTTTCCTTTAAACGCATCAAGCAACGGTTTCTCGAAATCGTTAATATCAAAATCGTCGGTAACATATTGATCAAGCGGTTCTAACACTCCTGTTTCAATTAAGGCAGGTGCTTCAAAGGCATCAAGATAGAAAACGTCGGGACCTTCGCCGCCGATTAAACGTGTTTTAATGACATCCATATACTGTTCCGAAATGACTTCCAGCTTCACTTTGATGTTCGGATGTTTCTTCTCAAATTCGTCTAGTGTCTGTTGCAATAATTTTTGTTCGCTCGGATTGCCGCCCCATCCGGCAAGCGTAACCTCTACTTTTTCCCCATTGTTGCCGCTTGCATCTTTACTTGCAGCTTTCTCATCTCCTCCACCACAGCCGGCCAATATGCTTCCCATCAATACGGAAGTAATGCCTAGCGCGGTTAACCATTTTTTCCCTTTCATTTCTTCCTGCTCCCTTCCTTAAATTATTGATTTTTCTATATAGACAGGGACGGAAATTCCACCCCTGCTATAAAACAACCACATCGTATCCTGTTGTGTTTTCATGAATGTCTATCTTCATCTCATTTCCTTCGCGGGAAACGGTTAATGACAGCCGTCCATTTCCGATCGCCATATTTTCTACTTTGAGAACATTCATGGAATCAAGTAAGATTGGAGAAAGATGAATCTCCTTGCGCAAACCATTTGGAAACAGACCTAACATCGCTTGAATAAAAACAAGTGGCGTTCCTGCCGCCCATGCTTGCGGTGAACAAGCAACCGGGTATGGAACTGGCTTTCCAAACGAACGGCTGTATCCGCAAAACAGTTCAGGAAGTCGATCATATTCAAAATAAGCAGCCGCTTCAATAAGCCCTTCAATGATCGTAAGTACTTCCTTCGTTTTCCCCAATTTGCTCAGTCCTAGTAAAATAATGCTGTTATCATGAGGCCAAATACTACCATTGTGATAACTCATTGGATTGTATCCAGCCTCTCCTTCTGCCATCGTCCGGATTCCATAGCCAGAAAACATTTTCGGCGAAAGAAGAGTTTCAATAACAGCATTTTGTCGATGCTTATCCAGCATCCCCGCAAACAATACATGACCTGGATTTGATGTAATCGTACCTACTTGTTGTTTTTCGCTATCTAACGCAATGGCATAAAATTGCACATCTTCCATCCAAAACGCAGCATCGAACTTTTTCTTTAATTCTTCTGCCTCTTGTCGAAGCTTAGCCGCTCGAGCCGTTTCCCCAAGTTGCTCGAAAATATCCACTAATCCCACTTTTGCTTGATATACGTATCCTTGTACCTCCACCAGTGCAATCGGTGATTTCGCATACTCTCCATTCCGATGCACAATCGAGTCACTAGAATCTTTCCATCCTTGGTTGGCGATCCCTTTACTTGATTCTCGATGATATTCTACAAATCCATCTCCATCACGGTCTCCGTACACATCAATCCAGTTCAATGCCGCCTCAATATGTGGCCTCAATTGGTAAACCATATTGAAATCTCTCGTCCATTTGACATACTCCGTAAGTAAAACGAGAAATAGCGGTGTTGCATCGATCGTGCCGTAATATGGCGTAAACGGGACCTGATTCGTATTTGCTAATTCTCCAAAACGCAGCTCATGCATAATTTTTCCAGGTTGCTCATCGCGCCAAGGATCCAGTTTTTTTCCCTGGTACTGTGCCATCGTTACTAATGTTCCTTTCGCCACCTGTGGATAAAACGGCAACATTTGTAATGCCGCGATCAGGCTGTCGCGTCCGAATGGAACTCCAAACCATGGAAGCCCTGCAACAGGAAACGGTCCATATCCTAAATCAGTTAACAACACCCGCAAATCAGCGATCCCACGATCCACGAGTCGTTGAAGCGGTTTATAGTCCGTTGTTATTTTCGTAATGTTTCGTTCCCACTCATCGTAGGAAGCCACAAGCTGGCGTAACGCAATATCCTTATCCATTACAATTTTTTTCTTCGTCTGCTCCCCAATTTGCGGTTGAATCATCAAAGTAACTGCCTGTTCTTCTCCATGGTGAAGAGAAAAGGAAAAGGCAACTTCTCCATTTTCCCTTGTTGATGTAGCCGGGCGGTCCCATGTGATGCTTGTTGCCCGATAAATCCCATCCGCTCCTTCGTAATGAAACGTTAACGAATTTCCATCGACGGTTTGACCTCTACGTTTGCCGACCTTTCCCGTTTGGAAACCACGAACAACAAACATGTCTGCAAAATCTACATCGAAAGAGAGGCAAATTTCACATTGTATCTGCTTTGGAAAATAATTTTTTAACTTAATCGTTTCGTATAACACACCATTATAAATAAAGCGCTTTCGTTCAATCTGTACGGATTCCCGCCATAAAACTACCTGCCCCTCTTTTTCGATAGGCGGATTTGTTAATAAAATGGTTGCCATATAATTTTCGGCAGCATCCGAGGAAAGTAATACTGGCTCTTCCCCGTTGATACGCAGCGAAAATTCACTTAAAAATCTTGTATCTTTTGTATATAGCCCTAGCCCATAAGGATGGGATTGGGGAATGTTTCCTTTTTCGTCGGTTAAGAAAAATACATCGTTCTCTTTGATTACTCGATAGTCCATTCCAATAATTCCTCCCACTTAATCCGAAACGTTTCGAATTTTATATATTCGTTTGAAAACGTTTTGAATAAAATCTCTTTGTTAATCCAAAACGTTTTCGATTTTTTATATACGACTCCTCAATGCAATAAATTTTCTAACTCCAAAACGTTTGCGGTTATTCATGGGTGAAAAGCAATCATTAATCGTGGCTTTTCACAGTAGATTCACGCACTTTTAATTCTGTTTCCAAAACCCTTACATGGGACTTGGCTTTCCCTTCAAGCATATTAATAAGCAGTTTTGCCGCTTCATACCCCATGGCAAATTTATCTTGGGCAATCGTTGACAATGGCGGGGTCGCATACGAAGCAAGAATAATGTCATCATAACCAATTACCGCGACATCATCCGGTATTCGCTTTCCAAGCTGCTTAATTGCCTTCATCACCCCTAGCGCCATTAAATCGCTGGCGCAAAAAAAGGCGGTAATATACGGATAGGCGGTCAACAACCGTAACGCTTCCCGCTCCGCAATGTCCTCGCGAAACGCTCCATCGACAATCCATTCTTCATGAATGGGTAACCCAGCTTCCAATAATGCCTCTTTAAATCCTTTTAGCCTTTGTTCGCTGACAAACGCATATCTATACCCATTAACCATCGCAATCTGCTTATGCCCTAATGATATTAAATGTTCAACAGCTTTTTTCGCGCCAAGCACGTTGTCAGTTGTCACATATCCAACTGTTTCTGATTCAATTGGAATATCGATTAGAACACATGGAATATCACTTTCTACTACTTCTTGTAAATATGGATCATCGCTACGAATTCCTTGTAAAATCGCTCCATCAACTCTCCGTTCCCGGCATAGCTGGGTATATGTTTTCTCACGCTGTTTCGTTGAAGTCGTGCTAAATAGTACCATGTCATAATCAACTTCACTAACGTATTCATTAACACCAGCTAACACTTCAAACGTAAAGTTATCCTTTGCACTTTCTCTTGCTAATCCTGATACAAGCAAGCCAATCGTTTTGGACTTATTCATCACAAGGCCGCGGGCGAGCGTATTTGGACTATAATTTAACTGTTTAGCAATTTCAATAATTTTTTGTCTTGTTTTTTCGTTAACGTCCGGATATCCGTTTAATGCACGCGAAACTGTCGTAATGGAAACTCCAGCAACTTTGGCAATATCTTTAATCGTTGTCACAACTCTTCCTCCAAAACGTTTTGGATGCTTTGTCAATTAAATTATAATTCACCCCTGAAAACGTTTGCAACAAATTTTTTCTCTTAGCATGTCAAAAACTCACATTAACCTCTTCAATTCCCATCTATACAGAATACGCAATCTACATATACTAAACTTGCCAAACAAATTACATTATGTTAGGAGGATGAAAACATGGCAAGATCAAGCAATAAATTGCTTGTTCCTGGAATTGAACAGGCGTTAGAACAAATAAAATATGAAATTGCCCAAGAATTTGGCGTGCAATTAGGGGCTAATACCGTTTCTCGCTCAAACGGCTCTGTCGGAGGAGAAATTACAAAACGATTAGTCGCTCAAGCGCAAAGCCAGCTTGCCGGCTCGACTTCCCAAAAAACTGAATAATATGGCATCTAAAGCCGAGTGGTTTCACTCGGCTTATTGCTTACTAATACGTGGTTGTTTTGCTTTTCCTGCTCATTTTCTCATTCATTTTCTCATTCATTTTCGTGTTCATCATGTTTAAATGCTTTTTGGGAGTTCTTGTCATAGTTTTGTTTTCCATGATATTCGTCCTGTTTATTGTTCTTTCTTTGATGATGTTGCAAGTGATGATCATACGATCGATGACGGTTATGATGTTGACCATTTTTTATAGATGATTTACAATTTTTGTAAAATTCCTTATCGTTACTTTTTTTTTGTTTCTCTCCATCTTTTTCCTCAGATGGATAATGATTTTGTTGCATTTCTTTCTTTTCATTACTTTTATTTTCTTCTCGTTTCTGTTGACCTTTCTTTTGTAATGGATAGTTGATCATCTGCTGCTTATTCTTTTCATAACGTTTATTTTTTTTTTCGTGATTCTGCTCGTCTTTTTCATTTAACCAATAATTGTTCGTCTGCCGGTCATTCTCCCCATCGTTTTGTTTCAACGGTTTTTCTGGTTTTTCCACTTTTGGCGACTTTGGCGGAACTGCCTTCGTTTTTTGCTCAATTTGCAGCAGTTTTCCCGTTGTCATCCCCTTTTTTACCGCTTTATTTCGTACTTCCATCGTGCTTTCTTCTGTCTTTACGATAATGTTTTTCTGCTGATACGAATGTTGAATTTTCGTTAACTCTGTAGAAAGTTCCCGTGAAGATGCAGCACGGTGTTTTCTCTCGACCGTTGTAATCAATACTTGCCCACCTTTTTGCAAATATCCTTTTTTCATACTTAATTCGATAATTTCCTCGGTAATGTCAACAAATGCTTTTTTCCTCCAATGAGAGAGCTGTGAAATAATCTTTTTTCCTTCCTTGTTGTATGCCTTTAATTTTAATACTTTTAGCTGCTCATCCACTCCAACTTCGATGCTTGGATTAATATCAATGGACATGTAAGCGTAAACTTCACTAGAAGGAAAATGAAACAATGTTGCAACTAAAAGTGCCACTGCTGCCACCAAACTTGTTATGACATATCGGAATGAACGACGACAAACAATGGGTTTTTTCATCACCCTCGCTTCGATTTCTTCTCCTATTTCATAGTCCTTCTCTTTCTTTACTTGAATAAACTCCCCCTCAGGCGTCAATAATGTTACAAATTCCTCGTCTAGTTCTAATACAATCCCTTTTTTCACGATGGAAGCACCCCTTTTATATAATCCTTTAAATAAACGTAATCCCCCGCTAAAATAACGGCCACCGCAATAATGTATTTTCTATTTCTCTCTATCGTCTTGCGGCTCACTTCGGCCATATTTTCCAATTGCTTAATGGGCAATTGCTTTTTTTGAAAAAGCTGTTTCAACAGCTCCTTATCATCAACCACCAATTTAGCCACGTTGATCGCGTTAATGCGGGCATCTTTATGTTTCGGTGATTGCTCAACAAGGTCATAAAAGTGAATGCCAAATTCCTTAAGCACTTGCTGGTAATGGATAATTTCCTCGCGGCGCTGTTCCTGCTCGATTTGTTTGTAAAATTCGTCTATTGACAATTTTGTATCTAAATACGTTTGTACAGCATTTTCATCATCTTCATCCGTATGTAATACAATATCCCTAACCCTAGCTTCTTTGCGGATGTAATCAATTAAACGTCTTTTAATGAGCAGCTCGGCGAAGGAAATAAAAGAACCCCCTTTATGCGGCGCATATTTCTCAATCGCTTCGTTAAACGCGATCAACCCGATGCTCAGCTCATCATCCTCCTCACGAATAAATCGCTTGCATACGTTTGAAACGGTTTTTATAATAAACGGTTTATATTGCTGAATAAGCTGATTACGCAGCGTTTGATTGCCTTTCTGGATTTCGCTTACCTGTTGTTCGATCGTTCTCTCCTTTTTTAATGAAAATAATATGCTAAACATGGATTTCACCCCATTTATCCGAGAGACGAACTAACGCTCCCTAGGAATATCATTCGTACATCTTAACGGAAATCTGGTGGTTATTCAATCGGAAATTTGTTACATTTTTATTTGCGTGCATAAGAACAAAGACCTTTGCCCTAGGACAAAGGTCTTTGTGGACTGATCGATTATCCGACTTTTTCTTCTGTCTCTTTCTCATAGTTGAGCGTGCTGTGCTTGCGGCCGTATACAAAGTAAATGATAAGGCCGATTGCAAGCCATGATGCGAAACCTATCCATGTCATTCGCGGAAGCTGAAGAACTAAATATCCACAAAAGGCGACAGCCAATAATGGAATAACCGGAACGAGCGGTACGCGGAAAGCACGTTTTAAATGCGGCTGTGTTTTTCGTAAAACAAGAACACCGATAGAAACAGTGATGAAAGCAAATAATGTTCCGATATTGGTAAGTTCGGCCAGTTTATTTAAAGGAATCACTCCTGCAAATATCGCAACAACGACTCCTGTAATCCAAGTATTGACAAACGGCACTTGACGGGTCGGATTTATTTTCGAGAACACCTTTGGCAACAAGCCGTCACGGCTGATTGCGTAAAACAGGCGAGTTTGCCCATACATCATCACCAGCAATACCGTTGTGATCCCAGCAATCGCTCCTAGCGAAATAAAACCTGCAACCCAATCTTGGTGAATATAGTTTAACGCGAACGCAACCGGATTTTTCACATTCAATTGTTCATATGGAACAATTCCAGTCAGCACTAACGAGACCGCGATATATAATAACGTGCAAACAAGCAGCGAAACAATGATTCCGATCGGCATATTCCGCTGCGGGTTACGCACTTCTTCCGCCGCGGTCGAAACCGCGTCAAAACCGATGTATGCAAAGAAGACTGTCGCCGCACCGGTTGCTACTCCGGAAAACCCAAACGGCATAAATGGCGACCAGTTTTCCGGCTTCACGTACCATACCCCAACAGCCAAAAACAGTAATACAACCGCCACTTTAATCACAACAATAATGGCATTAAAACGAGCTGATTTTTTTACACCAAGATTTAGCAAAAAGGTAATAAAAAGGACAATCAAAATTGCCGGTAGATCAATAAACGTTCCCTTTGCCGGATCATAGGCGTTCGTCAACACCTTTGGAAGTTCGATGCCAAATCCCGAAAGCAGACCTTGGAAGTAGCCGGACCAGCCGACCGCAACGGCTGAGGAGGCTACGCCATATTCTAAAATTAAATCCCATCCTAAAATCCAGGCGATTAATTCTCCAAACGTTGCATAGCTATATGTGTAAGCGCTTCCTGATACCGGAACCGTTGAAGCAAACTCCGCATAGCAAAGCGCCGCAAACACACAAGCAAGACCGGAAAGAATAAAGGAAAGAACCAATGCCGGACCGGCATGTTCTGCCGCGGCAACCCCAGTCAACACAAAAATTCCCGTACCAATAATCGCACCAATACCGAGCATCGTTAAATCAAATGCACCCAATTCCTTTTTTAAGGAAGCGCCTTTTTGACCAGCCCCACCTAAAAGCATTTGTATAGGCTTTTTCCTCAATAAACTCATTATAATGTCTCTCCTTGTCGTTTTTTGCGGAAATTTGTCGAATAATACAATTAGGATTTTACATGATTCATTAATTTTTGTAAAGTTAGAAAATAACAAAAACAACAAAAAATTTTTACCATTTACGCATTAAAATTACGAAATAATTCCCTATATCAAAGAAGATTTTTAATTTACAAATTTTTCAGATAAATATATAATGAATTTGTGGCAATTTTTTGAATAATGAAAGGGGGAACACATCGTTTTTTGATCATTCCAACTAAATCTAAATAAACTTAAGGAGGGATTTTTCCATGGCATTACAGGAACGTTCTCTCAAGGAACGCACATCGATCGATTATACGCAAATTGCGCAATCTTCCTCTTTTCAGCAACTGATGCGCGCAAAGAAAAATTTCATTTTGCCGTTAACACTATTCTTCCTCATTTTTTACTTTGCCCTCCCAATTTTGACTTCTTATTCTAAAGTGTTAAATTCGCCTGCGATCGGTCCGATCAGTTGGGGGTGGTTGTTTGCGTTTGCCCAGTTCATTATGACATGGACATTATGTGCGCTTTACTCTAAACGATCAGCCAAATTTGACGAAATGGTTGAGCAAATTAAACAAGAAGCGAAGGAAGGAGGAAGTGTATAATGCATGGATTAGCCTTTTTCCTCTTTTTAATCATCGTGGCGCTGACTCTTGTCATCACTTACTTCGCTTCGAAACGAACAAAAACAACGAGCGAGTTTTATACAGCCGACAGCAGCTTAACCGGCTGGCAAAACGGTTTGGCCATTGCTGGCGACTATATGTCTGCTGCCTCATTCTTGGGAATTGCCGGAATGATTGCATTAGCCGGATTTGACGGCTTCTTCTATAGTATTGGCTTCCTTGTTGCCTATTTAGTCGTGCTTTATATTGTCGCCGAACCGCTACGCAACCTCGGAAAATATACGATGGCTGATATGATTGCCGCACGGTTCGATGATAAAAAAGTACGCGGTGTTGCCGCCTTGAATACGATTGCTATTTCCACGTTTTACATGATTGCTCAGCTTGTCGGCGCCGGCGGCCTCATTAAGCTATTATTGGGAATTGATTATGTATACTCCGTCCTCATTGTTGGCGTGCTAATGACGATTTACGTCGTTTTTGGCGGCATGATGGCAACCAGCTGGGTGCAAATCGTAAAAGCGGTCTTATTAATGTTTGGTACGTTTATTATTTCGATCATGGTCTTTGCAAAATTTGACTTCAGCCTCATCAAAATGTTTAACGAAGTAAAGACGGCTACGCCACTCGGCGAAGCGTTTCTTAATCCAGGAAACAAATTCAAAGACCCGCTTGATACGATCTCGCTCAATTTGGCGCTCATTTTAGGAACAGCAGGACTTCCGCATATTTTAATCCGCTTCTTCACGGTAAAAGACGCACCGACCGCGCGCAAATCGGTCGTCTATGCGACATGGGTTATCGGCATTTTCTACGTATTGACGATCTTCTTAGGATTCGGTGCTGCCGCATTCGTTGGCTATGACAAAATTGTCGCTGCCAACCCAGCAGGAAATATGGCGGCACCATTATTGGCGGAAACGCTCGGCGGAGATTTCCTCTTCGCGTTCATTTCCGCAGTCGCCTTTGCGACGATTTTGGCGGTAGTTGCCGGTCTTGTCTTATCTGCGGCATCCGCGTTTGCCCATGACTTTTACAGCCATATTCTTCGCCGCGGCCAAGCGACGGAAAAGGAACAAATGGTTGCGGCCCGCTGGGCGGCTGTCGGTGTATCGATTTTATCGATTTTGCTAGCGTTATTCGCGCAAAAAATGAACGTCGCCTTCCTTGTTTCGCTAGCATTTGCCGTCGCAGCGAGCGCCAACTTGCCGATTCTCGTCTTTACTATTTTCTGGCGGCGTTTTAATACAACCGGCGCCATTACAGGGATGATCGTCGGTCTATTCAGTGCATTGTTGCTCGTCTTCTTCAGTCCAAACGTCTGGTCGCCGGAACCGGGCGCTGCTATTTTGGTCGGCGAACCGCTCTTTAAGCTTGCCAATCCTGGCATCGTTTCGATTCCGCTAGGGTTCATTGCTGCGATTATCGGTACGCTTCTTTCTTCGCAAAAAGAGGACAGCAAAAAATTTGATGAAATTCTTGTGAAAGCGAATACAGGAATCAAAGAACTTGCTAACTAACATGTCTAGTACACGTTTAAAGCTGGATTGTGCTGCTACGCAACAATCCAGCTTTATTTTTAAGTTCACGAACCACCTTTTTGAATCGTCAAGCACGATATACTTTGGCAAAGCTAGTATACCGATCCACTTGACGACGGTCAATTTCATATCCAATGCCAGGCTTCTCCGGAACAGTTATCATTCCATCCTGAACAACAACCTCCGGAACAATAATGTCTTTTTCCCAATAGTGGGAAGAAGCGGCGGTATCTCCTGGCATCGTAAAGTTTTCTAACGTCGTCATTGCAATATTATGCGCCCGTCCAACCCCCGCTTCAAGCATGCCGCCGCACCAGACGGGGATGCCGTTTGCTTGACAAAGATCGTGAATCCGTTTCGCTTCCGTCAAACCCCCGACCCGTCCAATTTTTATGTTCACCACTTGGCAGCTGCCAAGCTGAATTGCCTTTCGGACGTCTTCCATCGAGTGAATGCTTTCATCTAAGCAAATTGGGGTATTGATATGCCGCTGCAATGCCGCATGATCAATAATATCATCAGCGGCAAGCGGCTGTTCAATCATCATCAGCTGAAACTCATCTAGCGCTTTTAAACGGTCGATGTCCTGCAAAGAATAGGCAGAATTCGCATCTGCCATCAGCGGAACATCCGGAAAACGGCGACGGACTTCGCGAATGATATCAACGTCCCACCCAGGCTTAATTTTGATTTTAATGCGCCGGTATCCTTTTTGCACGTATCGGTCAATCACCCGCAACAAATCAGCGACGCTTTGCTGAATGCCGATGCTTACTCCGACTTCAATGTACTTTTTTGTTCCGCCGAGTGTTTTATGTAATGGCAATTGCTGCTTTTTCGCAAATAAATCCCATATCGCTCCCTCTATCGCCGCTTTCGCCATTTGATTTTTGCGAATAGGCGAAAAACGCTGCTCGAGCTCTTGCGGATGGGAAATAGGCGCTTGAAATAAAAGCGGCAATAAAAAGTCCTCCAGCATATGCCAATTCGTTTTTACCGTTTCCTCATTATACCATGGGGACGAAAAGGCGACCGATTCCCCCCATCCAGACACCCCGTCCTCGTCGATTGCCTCCACTAAAATAAACTCTTTGTTTCGAAACGTCCCAAAACTTGTCGTAAACGGTGATTTCAGTTCCATTTGCAAATGGCGCAGTATAACGTATTTTACATTAATTCCCATTTGTATTTTCCTCCTACTTATAACGGCAGTTGGTCACGCCTTACACACACATAATATAATACAGGTTCACGTTCGCGGCGAATGACATGCGCCATCGCCCATCCATCGCGAAAGAGGAGAGTAAAAACAGCACGGGTTTTGTAGCGCCAATCAAGTACCAGTGAATGATTTCTTTCTTTCAGCTCCTGAAACTGAAGGGGAATCGCTACCAACAAAAAAGAGGAATGATCTGCATCCCATTTTTTCATCGGCAAGGGCACCGATGATAATGCCACCGTTTTTCGCCACCGGCACCGTCTGATGGGTTGGAATCGGGGAGGTTCCCCATATTTCCGCTTCCAATCGCGCCATTTCATTAAGTTCTTCCATCGTCTCAATTTTTCGCAGCAAGATACTCACTTTCTGCCTCTCCTTGCAACGTGAAATGATCAAATGTTTCTATAATGGTTTTTGCTAATATTTCAATGCCTACTAATAAATCCTCGCGCCGGAATGTCATTTGCGGATGATGCAATCCCGGTTTTAAATCGCAGCCAAGCCCTAACATCGTCGTTTTTAGCGTCGGTTTTTTAAAGGAATAAAAATGAAAATCTTCTCCTCCTGATGTCACGACCGGCGGCAGGCATTTGTCTTCGCCTAGCGTGTCGATAATCGCCCGTTCCATGAATTGCTGCGCCTGCGGATCAGGATTCGCGGCGACGATGCGCGCATTAGCACGCAGCTCAATCTCGGCATCATAAATAGCGGCAATCCCTTTCACAACGTGATTCAATCCCTCCACTAACTGGTCCATCGCTTCGTTTGTCTGCGCGCGCAAATCAAGGGCAAACTCGGCGTAATCCGGTATGATATTCGCATTTTTTTCTCCGGCATGAAACCTCGTCATTTTAATGGACGCTGGAACTTGCGGATCAATATGAATTTTGCTTAGCTCTTGTACGATCGCGCTGCCGACTTCAATGACATTGACGCCGAGATGCGGCCTTGCGGCATGCGCTGCCACCCCTCTAATCCGTCCTTCAATGCATTGCGCTGCCCCGTGCAAAATGGCCGGAGCCGCATAACCGCTTTTCACTTCCTGAATTGGTCGCAAATGGACGCCATACAGAAAATCAATGTCGTCGACTACGCCTTTTTCCACAAATTTCAACGCCCCTGCTCCTGTTTCCTCTGCTGGCTGGAAAAGAAGCTTTAATTTCCCAGGCGGCTTATAGCCAATGCGGTTAAACAGCTTTGCTACCCCCAGCACCATTGTCATATGAGCATCATGTCCGCACGCATGATTCCCCTTCCATACGCCGTTTACTTCCTGCCAAAGGGCATCCATATCGCTACGCAGTCCAACCGTCAACGGTCCACTTCCGATTTCCCCAACCACACCAGGACAATCGGCAAACGTTTGGACGCGATACCCTTCCTGCAGCAGCTGTTGCTTCATAAACTGTGTCGTTTTCCACTCTTCCCAGCTAATTTCCGGATGACGATGGAGATAGTCGAAAATTTCTAATATCTCTTCCCCCATCTCGTTGATGATGTTCCTCATTCTGCTCTCCTCCGCTGATATCATAGTCAACTTTTCGAAACATTGGAGCGTTTCAAAAAAGTTATTACACATTATTATAATATTCAAAAAAAATGTTGCAACCTTAGGCATATTGATTAAACGAGAAAAACTACTGGTAATTACAACAAAAAGTCCTAAACTTCGCGATTCGAAGTTTAGGACGCATCATGCCCGCCATCGTTTGATCAGCTGATTGACGACTTCGGAAAAAATCAATCCCATCGCAATCGCTCCGGAAATCATAAACGCTTTGGCCGCAAGCGATATCGCCGTATTATAGTCATTGAGAACGACATGGCGCATCGCTTCAAACGCCGTTCCCCCTGGCACGAGCGGAATGATCCCGGAAACGCTGAAAATGGTGGCCGGCGTCTTATAAAGCCGCGCAAACAAATTGCTGAGCATCGCCACGAAAAAAGCGGCAATAAACGTCGCCATCACATGGTTTACATGCTGTTCGGCAAACAAAATATAGACCATCCAGCCGACCATTCCGACAAACCCGCTATTGATTAATAATTTTTTTGGAATGTTAAAAATCACCCCAAATAAAGCCGAAGCAATAAAACTGAGCAATAATTGCTGAACAATCATTCACACTTCCCCTTATTAACGAATCGATAAAATAAGCGCAATGCCCGTACCGATGGCAAACGCCGTCAAAAACGCCTCTGCTCCCCGGGATAGCCCGGCAATAAGATGTCCTGCCATTAAATCCCGCACCGCGTTAGTAATCGCTAATCCCGGTACTAACGGCATCACCGACCCGATCATCATTTTTCCTAAATCCGTTCCTAACCCCGCCATCAGCATTAGCAGCGCCAACCCGCCAGCAACAAATGAAGCGAAAAACTCGGCGAAAAAGCGGATTTTCACAAGACGATGAATCATTTCAAAGCAATAAAACCCCGCCCCTCCGGAAAGAAGCGAAGGAAGAAAATTATTCCATCCGCCAAGCATAACGGCAAAACAACCGCTCGCGATCGCCGCCGCGGCCACTTGCTGCCAAAGAGGGTAGGTGAATTTCTGCGCTTCCACTTTTTTTAACTGTTCGTACGCCTCCTCAAGCGACAGCTCCCCATTGCTAATCTTGCGGGAAATGCTGTTCACCAGCGCTACTTTCTGCAAATCAGTCGAGCGCTCGGAAATGCGGATAAACTGTGTCGAATTCTTTTTATCAATCGAAAAAATAATCCCTGTCGGCGTCACATAGCTATGCGAACGGGGAATGCCAAAGGAAGCGGCGATACGCGTCATCGTATCTTCCACGCGATACGTTTCCCCACCGCTTTCGAGCATAATTTTCCCTGCGAGCAGACAAACTTCGACAATCTCATTCGTCCGGTCTGAATAAGTTGGCATGTTTCACCTCTCCATCTATACTTTACTTTGAGATATTACAAAAAAATAGATCATTACACAACAGTGTTTCCTTCTTTTACATCCCCGCCGCTTTCATACCAAGAAATGCGAGCAATATGCCAAGCATATAGCTGGCCACAAGATAGAGAATGAGCAGTTGCCATTGCTTGTTCCTATATAAAGTAATGTTCTCAAGCTTAAACGTTGAAAAAGTCGTAAACGCCCCCATAAACCCTGTTCCAAAAAGAAGGTTCCAGGAAGCGTCCCATCCTTTTCCAATAATATATCCAAGCAAAAAAGAGCCGACTAAATTGACCAATAATGTAGCGAGCGGAAAGGAAGAAGGGTATTTACGTTTGATCCAATTGCTGACGCCAAAGCGCGCGATTGCGCCGAAAAACCCGCCGACTGCTACAAGTACGCTATTCCATAACATAAGGCTCCCCCCTACTCCGCCGTTTCTTTCCGGGTACGCAAGCCGCCTTCTCCAAACCGAAATCCCAGCCATGACATTGCCAATCCTCCGCATAGGCTGAGGAATACATAAAACAACGCCATTGTCCAATGGGACGTGCGCAGCAACTGAACAGTCTCGACGCTGAACGTAGAAAAAGTCGTAAATGATCCTACTAGTCCCGTTCCCAGTCCTGTTACCACATAAGGAGGGAGATTGCGCAGCCGCGGCAAATATGTAGTCAGCCAGCCTAACGCAAAACAGCCGATCATATTGGCCAGCCATGTCGCCAAAGGAAACAATCCGTTCCACCAGCCGCCCACAAACAACCCTAAATAATAGCGTAGCAGCGCGCCGACAATTCCAGCGAGACCGACAACAATATAAACCACTGAGCCTCCTCCTTGTTCTTAAATTTATCAAAAAACAAACCCCTACCAATAATGATTTATTGGTAGGAGTCATCAGCCCGAACGGCAGTTATGGCGAACTCCATCGCCTATTCACTCTGTCCGTTATTATAACAAAAAGATATCTCATTGCCAATTTTGCATAGTTTCTTCCTTGATTGTTCTAAATAATTAGTTTTTATCAGCCATCTGTTTTTTCGTTCTTATTCTTCTGCACTGATCACGTATGGAAACGTTTATTACAATTTATTACAAAAAACACAAACTTTTGTCATCATCCTTCCCCGTTCATCACCGAACCGATGACATGGTTACTCTCCTTTCTTTTCCATCTTTCTATGTCTCTGGAACGATTCTTTTTGTTTTTCTCCTTTTTAGACAAAAAAAGTGGATTTCTTTACGAAACATATAGCGAAACCAAATAATGAACATATTTCAGGAGGGGTACATATGAACAAACGAAAATCGATTTATCGCGTCCTATCTAGTGGTGCGCTGGCTGCCATCGTTGCTTTTTCCTTCAGCGGCTCTCCTACATTCGCTAGCACGGACACCACAGTGCAGACAAACACCGCGAATCAAGTTGATGCCAACACAAAAGCTCCATCACTTTTACCTGGCGACTTTTTCTACTTCGTCAAAACGATGATGGAAAAAATTGAGTTGGCCCTCACTTTCAATGATGTCGAAAAAGCGAAGCTACTTGCGGATTTTACCGAAAACCGCATCGCTGAAGCAAAAACACTTTTAGAAAAAGGCGAAACACAAGCGGCGAAAGAAGTTTTAGAAAAAGCATTGCAGCAGCAAGAAGAAGCATTCAAAACATATGAAGAAAGCCAAAAAGAAGAACAAAAAGATACGGAACAAAAAGATGACGAAACAGCAATCAACACGGATGAGTTGCGCAAGCAGCTGGAAGAAAAATTCTCGAAAAATATCCTTGCCTTACAAGCAGCGCTAGAAAAAGTCAAAAATCCTCACGCAAAAGAAGTGCTGGCCCGCAACATTGAAAAGGCAAAAGAAAAACTGGAAGCGAAAATGGAAAAACGTTTAGAAAAATGGGAGAAAAAACAACAATCTGAAGAAACGATTGACGTTAATCAACAACCAACTGACGAAACAACAGACAACAATAAAACAACAAACATGAATGAGCAACAAACAAATGATACAGAAACGACAGACAAATCAACTGATACAGACAAATCAACTGATACAGCCAAACAACCGACAGCAGATACAACGAATACAAATCAAACAGCAGCAAAACTGCCGGCGGTAAAACCTCATGCGGCACAAGCAAGCGTGACAAGCAAAACAACCGCCACAACGCAAGCAAACAAACAAAAACAGCCAACGGCAAAAGCTAAAACGGCAAAACATGCACCATCCGCTAAACATGTAACAGAACAGCCACGCCATAACGTTGAAAAACAATCATCTGCAAAATTGCAAGTCGGAGTAACGAAAACAAAAGAAGAAAAAGCAGCGAATCATGCTGCCAAGGCTTCTGAAGACAAACAAGATAAAAAGGAAAAAAGCGGGAAGTAATTTAAATATACTATAATGATTAGAGGATACTATGTTCAATATAAGAGCATATATCCTCTTTTTCATTGATGGTGTTGCTTACGCAGAGGTTTATAAACTATAGGCACATAACATGACTAATATGTGCTTACCTTTTTAGATTTTAGTTCTTGATAAAGACCTTTCCTTTCTTTTTATAACGAAATTGCCGTTCCTTTTCCGTTCTCTACCGCTTTTTTATATACTCCCATTGCGGCGGCAAGATCCAATGAAGCGACACCGACACATTTGAATAACGTGATCTCTTTCTCATGTTGCCTTCCGCTTTTTTCGCCTGTTACCAATTCACCGACTTCAGCGTCGATTTGTTCAAACGACCATGTTCCAGTGTTTGCTGCTTGAATAAGCTCGCCCGCTTCGTGTTTGACTCCTGACTTTGTATCAACCACGATGCGATCCGCCTTCAAAATCGTTTCTACATCTAATTCCTGCATATGCGGAAGATAGGAGCCAATGGCATTAATATGCGTCCCCGGCTGCAATGCCGTTCCTGAAAAAACTGGAGTTGTCGAGCGCGTGCTGCAAATAACGATATGCGCTTGACGTACCGCCTCATCTGCATTATCCATCACGTGGATCGTACCTTGCCACTCGGGATACGCTTCCCGAATATATGCCGCAAATTGCTCCGCTTTTTCTTTCGTTCGGTTATAAAGAAACATTTTCGTAATCGGCCTTACTGCAAGCATTCCCGCTACCTGCTCCCTCGCCATCGCTCCCGTTCCAATTACCGCCAGCCGCGAAGCATCCCGCCGCGCTAAATATTTCGCGGCAATCGCGCACACCGCCCCCGTCCGCAGCCTCGTTAAGTACGTGGCGTTCAGCAGCGCCGCATGCTCGCCCGTCTCCGTATTTGTTACCACGATCACCCCTTGGGTGGTCGGCTTCCCATGTTTCAGATTATGCGGAAAAATGCTGACGACTTTCACTGCTGCCATCGATGATGCGGCGCATGGCATATAAAGAACCGAGGCATCTCGCTCAGGGAAATTCAGCACGGTGCGTTCCGGGTTTTGCAGCTTTCCGCTGCGCTCCTCACGCAATATCGCCTCCACGTCGCGAATGGCATCTTCTATCGTATAGACGGATTGGATTTCTCTTTCCGATAAAACAATCATTGCCCCTTCCCCCCTGTTAGGAAAAAACGGAACCGCCTAGGCGATTCCGCTTTTATTGGTTACGTCGTGGTCCAGCGCTTCGTTTTTCCGGTCGCGAACCGACCAAACGGCAATCAGCGAAATAAGCGAAGCGAAAATAATATACAGGGCCACAGGTACATACGAATTGTCATACGCCGCTAGCAATGCGGTCGCAATAAGCGGAGCCGTTCCGCCAGCAACCGCCGCCCCGATTTGGTATCCGAGCGAAATGCCCGTATAGCGCACATTGGATTTAAATATTTCCGAAAACATCGTCCCTAACACGGCCGTAATCGGCGCCCAAATGATGCCGAGCCCGATCACCGTCGCGATAATCATCAGCGTAACCGAGCCTTGCTGCAGCATCCAGAAATACGGGAACGCATACAAGATCATCAACACGGTTCCCCCAATATAAAGCGGTTTGCGCCCGACCTTATCGGACCAGCTGCCCATAATTGGAATTAAAATTGTCGTAAAAACGGTCGCAATCGTTACCGCGTTTAATGCCGCTGTTTTTGAAAATCCTAAATATGTTGTCGCGTAAGAAACAATGAACGTTCCAAAAATATAGAACGGAGCGGTCTCGACCACTTTTCCGCCCACCGCGATCAACACTTCTTTCCACTGTGTCTTCAGCGTCTCTAATAACGGAACTTTCGCAATTTCTCCTTTTTCTTGAATCTTCTTAAATGACGGTGTCTCATCAATCCCTTTGCGAATCCATAACCCAAAAAAGACAAGGAACGTGCTTAACAAAAACGGAATCCGCCAGCCCCATGTCATAAAGGCATCATCGGGCATTAGCGTCATTAATGACATAACGAATGTTCCTAGCAACAGGCCAATCGTCACACCCATTTGCGGAATGCTGCCGAAAAATCCGCGTCTTTCTTTCGGAGCGTACTCTACGGCAAGCAACAGCGCGCCGCCCCATTCGCCGCCAAGGCCGAGCCCTTGAATTAGGCGAAGCAAAATTAACAAAATCGGCGCCCATACCCCTATTGTTTCGTACGTCGGAAGAAGCCCCATCCCTGCAGTCGCAAGTCCCATTAAGCTTAGCGTAAAAATCAATGTCTTTTTCCGCCCAATTTTATCGCCGATATGACTGAAAATAACGCCGCCTAGCGGGCGAATAAAGAAGGAAAGCGCAAATGATGCATAGGATAAAAGCAGCCCTACTGTTGGATTTTCGCTTGGGAAAAACAATTGATTAAAGACAAGCGCGGCTACCGTTCCATACAGGAAATAGTCAAACCATTCGATCGAACTTCCGACAAGACTTGCCACTAGCACACGACGTGATACTCCCTTATCCACCGGTATTCCCCCCTATTCTTTGTTGTCCCTTAACAATAATATTTTATTTCTAATATTCAGAATTATTTATGCAAAATTTGCTTAGTTCTATTTTCATCCCGCGACCATGCCTTTTTGTTCATTGGTGAATGCTGGTCTGTTCTTGCTTCCCGGCATTGATAAGCTTCGAAATACGGACAAATCCGATGAAGCAAAGCACGTATATTCCCCAACTGATTACTTGCCTAAGAATTCTTGCTTTATCAAACGCTTCGACGCCATAATGTGCGATCAACCAAGCTTTGATGCCAGCAAGAAGCAAATCACGCAATGCAAAGGCCAATGTTATCCATTGAAACAAAGATAAGACGTCTTTTTGAAAAAACCGCTGTTTCATCACTTGACGATTTGCTCCCTGCATCTCCACAAAGTCCAGCGAGATATAAAGGATGATTGGCTTATTTGCCGCCATCGTCGCCAGAAACAAAATCGCCAATGCCACCGAATAATATACTTCGTTCCATAACATTTGCAGCGCAGAGCCGGCCAGCACGTCTAACAGCGTTTCAATGACTAAATTAGCGATCATAAATATGCCAAAAAAGTTGATTTTTCTAATGGAAAGAAAGCGGTATACGGTGTACACCATGCCGGGAACGGCGGAAATGAGCATCGCATAATAGTCGCCGATATGTCCGCGCGCCGCATGCCAAACAACTAATGGAAAAATGATATAGCATACTACATCAAGCAGCACCACTTGCTTAGACATTTGCTTTCCACCTATCTTGCATTTTCCTGCTCTCTATTTCGCTTCCCATCCATGTAATTCCTGCAAAATACTTGACTAGTTTGCCTTTTCACGAATAACAGACAGCGCATTCGCTTGCACACAAACCGATACGCTCCCCGAGCCGATATTTTCCCCATCGGCATGCAAAGGAAGAAGAGAACTGGTATGTATGTGAATCTGTTTCCCAGTAAGCACTTTCACTTCCTTCATTTTTGTATGCCCGCCCCAAAAAACCGTCACAAATAACAGCAATATTTTTAACCGTGATATGTTGTCCACGACAATGATCTGGAACAGGCCATCGTCCGATTTTGCGTACGGCGCTATTTTCATTCCTCCCCCATAATAAGGATGGTTTGATATCGTGACAAGCCAGGTCCGCTCAAATAAATGCTTCTCTCCATCAATCTGTAAAACTACTTTGGCCGGCTGATAGAACATTAATTCTTTCATTAAATAAAACACATAGACGAATTTACCAAGAGCAAGGCGGTTGAACAGCGACTTTAGTTTAGAGCTGTTCGCTTTTCGCGCAATTTGCGCGTCAAAGCCGCAGCCTAAATTGTTCACAAACAGCCCTTCTCGTACATGTGGGCCTGCAAATTGGCCGATATCATAGGCAGAAAAACAATGGTTTTTCAGCAATAAGAGAATATGCTCCAGCGCTTTTCGGGGATGATTCGGAATGTGGATGTCGCGCGAAAAGTCATTGCCCGTGCCGGCTGGTATATAGCCGACAATACCATGCTTAAATGGAAAGACACCGTTTGCGACCTCATGGACCGTGCCGTCGCCGCCGACGGCAATAATGGCGGTAGTTTCACTCGTACTCTCCATGATTTTCCTGGCGATCCTTTTTCCATCACCTTGCCTCGCGGTAAAAAATACTTGATACGAAATATGTTTTTCGTGAAGAACTTTCTCTAATCTTTTCCATACCTTTTTGCACCGCCCGTTTTTCGCCGCTGGATTGACAATAAAATAAAGTTTCATTCTTCCCCCTCTTCTCCGCTAAAAATCTATTAATTGATTTCCGATGGTTTTTGGTTAATTGCATGCGTATATACATAGATTAACATTATTGTACATTATTTCTTTGTTTTGTATGAAGCAATGTCCGACAAATCTTAACCCGATTTTTCTTTCATAAAAGAAAAAATCCGAACTCCCCGTTTGAGTTCGGATTTCTCTTCCTTTCATCAATCTTCCCCGATGATCTTTACTTCTAATTCCAGTTCGACGCCAAACTTCTCTTTCACCGTCTTGCGCACCATTTCGATCGTCGCGATATAATCGGCGGCAGTCGCATTATTTTTATTAATGATAAACCCGGCATGTTTTGTCGACACTTCTGCGCCGCCGACTCCTTTTCCTTGCAGGCCGCTGTCTTGAATGAGTTTGCCGGCAAAATATCCAGGCGGGCGTTTAAATACGCTGCCGACCGATGGGTACTCGAGCGGCTGCTTCGATTCACGCTGGAACGTTAAATCGTCCATTTTTGCTTTGATTTTTTGCCGATCGCCTTTTTCGAGCTGAAACACGACTTCGAGCACAATGTCGCGCGTCTTGCTGATAATGCTCGTGCGGTAGCCTAATTGCAAATCATCTTTATACATCGTTTTTAGCTCGCCTTTTTGCGTGACAACCTTCACATGGTCCAGCACGTCTTTTACTTCCCCGCCGTAGGCGCCCGCGTTCATCATAATCGCGCCGCCGACAGAGCCAGGGATGCCGCAGGCAAATTCGAGTCCTGTCAAGCTATGTTCCAAGGCGAATCGGGAAACAGCTTTAATGTCGGCGCCGCTTTGCGCAATAATTTTTTCCCCTTCCACCTTTATTTCCGCAAGATGTTTTAATTGCATGACAATGCCGCGAATGCCGCCGTCGCGGACGATCACATTCGATCCGTTTCCAAGCAATGTGAAAGGAAGCTGATATTTTTCTTTCAGGCGAATAACGCCAACGACTTGTTCATACGTCGTCGGCCAGACAAGAAAATCCGCCTTTCCGCCGATTTTCACTAACGTATGGTATTTCAGCGGTTCATCACGCAATACATTTTCTTTCCCGCAAATTTTCACTAATTCTTGATAAATCATATCATTTGCAGACATCGCTTTTCCCTCTTTACTTTTCTATTCATTATGATGAAATACGTATATCCGCTTCTAATTTCATCTCGACATTTCCTTTTATCGCTCTTGATATCATGCAGCTTTTTTCCGCTTTTTCCGCAAGGAGCGCTGCTTTTTGGACATCTTTGTCTGTCGCGCCGGCAGCCAATGTAATCGCAGGGCGATGGATGATCGTTTTGTAGGTAATTACTCCTCGCTCTACCTCCACAATTCCTTCTGATTCCATTGTGAGCTCATCGACCGCAATCGAAGAACGTTCTAACATCGCCGCCAGCGTAATCAAATAACATGTTGCTGCTGCGCCTAACAACATTTCATCCGGATTTGTCCCAATTCCCGGGCCATCCATTTCCGTTGGAACGGATACTTTCGTCTTCAACTGACCGGCGTCAATAAAGCCGCTGCCATTTCTTCCGCCAGACCAATTCGCTTTTAAGAAAAAATGATGCTGTTCCATCGCACTCCTCCGCACCAAGAAAAATCATCCAACGTCACATACCAATCCACGTCTGCGTTCTTATGACGGAACGCCATATTTTATTGTACAATAAACGCTTCGTTTTGATAATGAATAAAATCTAACAATAATCCCCCACCCCTTAACAGCCAGTGAGCTCTTTTGCCTATTGTAGTAAAATCTTTTTCTACCGACTTTTCCATAATAATTATGTAGTCAGTCTCTTTTTTATACAGATTAAATGAATAAAAACGATACCATGACGTATTCACTGCCGGGCATGATGCATATGTCCATCGGCTCGCTATAAAAGAAAAAGCTGATCGACGGAAGAATTGCCGTTTTCCATCAATCAGCCATACGATCGTAGTATTGAAATTAGGCCTTCTTTAAAGCTTCATCCAAAATCAACAAGGATAACTCATGGTCATTGATCACGTAAGGAACTTCTTCCGGTTCAACCCATATTCGTGAAGTGGATTCATTTTGACGAGAAAATGGTAAACATTGGGTGATATCCATCCTATAAAACAATTGGTATCCAATGAGCGGATACTTGCCGTTAGGGTCAAATAAGGGATTATCCTCATGGCTCACTTCAATCATTCCCAAATATTTAATATTTCCTTTTACACAACCTTCTTCATAGGCTTCCCGGTGAAAAGCTTGCTCTGGAGATTCGCCTTGTTCTACATGTCCGCCTGGAATACTAAACCCTCTGCCTTTTATGTGAACTAATAGAATTTTATTTTCATAAAAACAGAATCCATGCACACTTGTGACTTTACTCAAATCGGGTAACTGATCGGAAGGAATCCATGTAAGTTTTACCTTTTGCCCGCCCCAATCTACATAAATCGTTTTGTTCACAGTTCCCACTCCAATCGTTGAATCTTACCTTCCTAACTTTTATAGATTATTCAGTCACGTGTGCTATTAGCAGCCTTTCGTTGCCCAAATATAACATAAATAAGCGGACGACCTCTCCAAGAAAATTTTTAGTGGTCAGCCCATTCCCGGTATGATTCTGACCGAGCTCGCATCAGGAACCTTTACCATTCACTAGCGAAGGTCTTTCTATATGCTTATTGACCTCCCTCGTTAGCTGAAGAAGATATACTTTAATTATTTTCCTTTAATGCCATAAAGGAAGAAGGGTTTAACTCTTCACTTTCAATAACAATGGCAATTAGGCCTTTTTCAGTTGTAGTTTCATGCCATTCTCCTTTTTCCCAAAAAACCGCATCGCCAGTTTTAACATTGAATTTTATTTCGTTTTCCCCACGAACCCAACCTTCTCCATTTACAACAAGCAGTAATTGGGGAACAACAGCTCGATGATAGCCTATGATACCGTTTGGTTCTAAGTATATACAGCCAAGATGAGCAGGCATATTTGTTTTAATAATACGAGACATTATGAAATTTGAATTAAACTTTGAAATATGTTTACCGACCTCTTTATCAAATCTATAAAACTCCATTATGTACCTCCCTTTTCATTTCCACACTGTATTTTATGAGAGTGTGCTTTTTTAGCTTATACTTTAACAAAGTGGCACCATTGCTTTGCATACTATAACATGTCTTAATAATACATAGTGCCAATTTGCCGTTCATCCGATCTTCCAGATTAAGTTCATTTATTTTGGTTATCCAACTAGTGCACCCCTATGCCAGCCTCTTTTGCATCATATGTCTCTGCGTTTAAAAAATGTTAAAGATTTTTACTCACACAGTATAGAATATTTGAAGACAAACTTATTCATTTTGTATAGAAATTAATGCATTTTTCATTAGTTAGAGGGAGTGAACTGTTTTGAAGATTTGGGCTAATTTAGAGAACGATATTTATAAGCTCCCCCTTTAAAGGAATCAGATATTAAAAAAGCTGAAAACCTGCTTAATGTAAAACTACCAAAATCTTATCTAGATATCTTAAGGATACAAAACGGTGGGAGTATTGTGTTTAATGCTCATCCTTCACCAAAACCTACCTCTTGGAGCGATCACTCAGTCAATGTGGATTTTATTACAGGAATAGGAGAGAACAATGGCATCTTAGAAACGCCTTACTACATAGAAGAGTGGAATATGCCTGAAGGACTGATTCTATTTAGTGGTCAAGGTCACTCTTGGATAGCGTTTGACTACAGAAACACAGTGGAAAATCCTCCAATTGTGTATATTGATAGTGAAACAGGGGAAATATTTAAAATTGCTGACTCATTTGAAAGCTTTTTAAAAAATCTTTATGTTAAGGAAATGGAAGAAGAAATAGAATTTGGTGAATTTAATGAGATTGAAATATCTAAAGAGTCGACAATGAGAGCTATTTATAATAATGATATAGATGGCATAATAACTTCAGTTGACCTTATGTCTCAAGAAGTTAAAGCTGAAGATCTAGAATGGTTCAGTTCTATTTTATTACAACTTAGTAAACATCCAAACGATGACGTAAGGAGATCGGTTGCAGAGGCTACAAACTTCTTAGTGGATTCTTTAGAAAGAAATACAGTAGAAAAATTAATAGAAATCTTTAATCAAGATAATAGTGAAGATGTTAGATATTTTGCAAATATGATGCTCGATCAAAGTTAATATGTTCTGTGTATACTTACTTATAGGTTATAAAGAAAAGAGCAAAGATGTTTATCTTGATATCATCCCCCCTACAGAGGCTAACTCAACATCGCTTAAAGGCGATGTTTTGAGATTATCCCACTTATAGTCGACAGGAAAAAGACCGTACTGTCTAACTAACAACCTTTCTCCGGTGGAATATCGGAGAAAGGTTGCATAAACTTTCTTTTATTCTGTCTACTTGACAGGGGTAAGACCACAACTGTTTATGGTTTTTATTTATGGTTCCCACCTAAAATAAATCATAAATGAAATGACAATGTAATTTTTCAGTAAACGGGGTGTAAAAAAGTTGCGTTAAAATGAGGAAGGGACCAACTATATAGACGGCGGGAAGGTGTTTTCATGGATGAAATGACGAAACAATCATACATACAGAAATCCCTTGAAGAATGGAAGAAAGATATATCTGAAGTATTGAGCCAGATTAATCAAGAATATGAGCAAGTCAAACAAGAGTTAAGAGTTTACGCGTATAAATACAACATTACAAAGCAAGTGATTCAGTCGACAGTGAACGAAGAAATCATTAAAACGATTCGCCAGCGTTACCATCTACCATTTGAAGAGAAATATGAAAAACTGAAAGAGTCTATTCGTGATTTAGAAGAGAAAAGACGTGTTTTCCAAATGTTTGTAGATAAAATTGACGAAGTCACCCGGAAGGAAACGGCAAAGCCTGTGTGACATATAATATATATGAAACTTTTGAACGCCTCATAAATTTTTATCTCGGCGGACTTTCCAACCCAGAATCGTAGCCACAATGGAAATTCCTATATTCATAAAATTAAAGAAACAGTGGCTGTCTCAAAAGGTCAGTTTAACGACCTTTTGAGACAGCCTCTTCGATTTATTTCGAAATATATACAGTTTTAGGCTCTTATTTATTGGCTTCGTTTCTGCATCCAAAGAATTAACTATAAACCAGTTCTTTTTCGCTTAGACCGAGCGTCTCTGCTGTTGAAGTATGAAGTTTTTGGAAAAGATCTGGGTTTTCCGCTAGTGACACGCCATAAGAAGGAATCATTTCTTTTATTTTCGGTTCCCACTCTTTCATATGTTGTGGGAAGCATTTTTTAATCACCTCAAGCATTACGTGTACGGCAGTAGAAGCACCAGGAGAAGCGCCGAGCAATGCAGCGATCGAGCCATCAGCGGCAGTAATAACTTCCGTACCAAATTGAATCGTTCCTTTACCGCCAGCTTCAGTATCTTTGATAATTTGCACACGTTGGCCCGCGACGACTATATCCCAATCCTCTGATTTAGCCGTCGGGATAAACTCGCGCAACTCTTTCATGCGCTTTTCTTTCGTTAACATAAGCTGCTGGACCAAGTATTTTACCAAAGAAAAGTTTTTAAAAGCTGACGCCAACAAAGTTACGAGATTGTGCAGTTTTACGGAAGCAAACAAATCCATATTTGAGCCATTTTTTAAGAATTTAGGCGAGAAGCCTGCAAACGGTCCAAAGAGCAACATTTTTTTGTTGTCGATATACCGTGTATCAAGGTGCGGAACAGACATTGGAGGCGCACCAATTTTAGCTTTACCGTAAACTTTTGCATGATGTTGCTCTACAACTTTTGGATTATTACATACCATAAATAATCCGCTTACAGGGAATCCACCAATATGTTTGCCCTCTGGAATACCAGATTTTTGAAGCAAGTGCAGACTTGCCCCGCCGGCTCCAATAAATACGAATTTAGCCTTATGGATTTCAACAGAACCGCTATTGAGATCCTTCACTTTCAATTCCCACAGGCCGTCGCTGGTACGTTTAATATCCTCAACACTATGCTTATAGTTTATTTCGACATCTTTCCTCTTTAAGTGGTCAAACAACATGCGCGTTAAAGCACCAAAGTTAACATCCGTACCTGAGTCGATTTTGGTTGCCGCGATCGGTTCATTCGATGTACGGCCTTCCATTATAAGCGGAATCCATTCTTTCAGTTTTTCCGGGTCATCAGAAAATTCCATTCCCTGGAATAATGGATTATTTGATAGTGCTTCAAAACGTTTCTTTAAAAATCTCACATTATTTTCCCCTTGGACTAAACTTATGTGGGGCAACGGTCTGATGAATTCCTGCGGATTTTGTAACAGATTGTTTTTTACAAGGTAAGCCCAAAACTGTCTGGAAACTTGGAACTGTTCATTAATTCTTATAGCTTTGTTAATATCAATAGATCCATCCGGTTTCTCCGGTGTGTAGTTAAGCTCGCATAGTGCAGCATGCCCCGTTCCCGCATTATTCCATTCGTTAGAGCTTTCTTCTCCTGGTTTGCCGAGCTTCTCAAACACTTTAATCTCCCATTCCGGTGCTAATTCTTTCAACAGTGTCCCTAAAGTCGCACTCATGATTCCGGCACCAATTAAGATAACGTCTGTTCTAGTTTGTCTGTTGCTCATTTTTCCCATCCTTATCCCCTATTATTATTTGCAGAAAGGATGCAGGCGCACCTGTCCAAGTCAAAACTATCCTGGGTCCTCGCCACACACCTTTTCTACAGCAATTATATCTTAATTATAGTATAGCACTATTTGATTATTCGATTATAAGTATATCACTATTCAATTTATAGTATATCATTATTATTTATAAATTTATATATACTATAACAACTTTATACTGATGTTAGTCTAAAAATTGGACACGGAGAACAGGGAGATTGTAATAAACTTAATTACAATCGGTTCGAGGTGTCCAATCATAAAAAAGAGAATTTTTGATAAGGAGTACAAGATTCAGGTTGTTGAATTATGCTTGGAGGGGGATAAATCCATCACCCATGTGGCTAAAGAGTCAGGTTTGGATATCCCATTTCATACGCCATTTCTAAAACCCTATCTGCATCAGTCATGTCCTGTCCAGTTGCTTTTATCGCTGCAAGTGCCTCAAGATGAGTTTCATATAAAGGTTTCATGTTGTCGTCCTCCAGGCTGAAGTAATGTCTATACAAACCTATACTACCACACTCTTCAGAATATTGTAAGTTGAGAAATAATGATTTTCGTGTTGTCCCCATTCGCTACCGTGCAACGAGGGCAACCGCTACCCTGCAGCACGGTCAACGTCAAGTCAACGAAAAGAAAAAACCGCATCAGACGTTAATCTGACGCGGTTCTCTGACATGTGATGATTCCGACTGGGCTCGAACCAGCGACCTCCACCCTGTCAAGGTGGCGCTCTCCCAGCTGAGCTACGGAATCATGTTATTCTGTTGAACACATTTTTTATTATATGGACGAGCAGCGGATTTGTCAAATACTTTTTTAAAAAATTTTTTATAGCGATGAAAACGGGGTGGGAAGAGAATCTTTCGTTGGTTGATCCAGCGAGTAACGTTAACACGTAATGGACAGGACAGCTATATCACACGGGCGCCTGACGGGACGGCGGAATAAGATTTCCGCCGTCTTATTTGTTATTTAGTACCGAATACATCCGCCATTTTCCGCTGCCTTTCATCCCTTCTATCATCGCGTTGGTGACAAAGATCGTCACCATATACATGACGAGCGGCGACAAGGCGATCCACGGCGCGTGAATCAGTTCGTCGCGGCTGAGCCCGATGATGCTCGACCATTCGTTCACAAACGGATGAACGGATGCTTCGCCGGTCAAGATATCCGTTTTTATCATTCTTCCTCCGATAATAATCTCAAAAAACCCAAGATGAATTAATAGAATCAATGTTTGTACGACTTGCTGCAAAAACAGAACGACGATCGTTTCCCGCATATACGGCCAAGCATGCTTTCGAAATACATGCAGCGTTCCTGCCCCCAGCAATCGGGAGCTTATCACATATTCTTGTTTGTTCATCCATTGCATCTCTTTTCCGATCGCAAGAATGAGCGGAGGCAGCGACACGCAGACTAACACAGCGCATTGATACAAAATAAGCGAAAATCGATACCCCTCCTGCCCGCTTTGCACCATTAACGGCATCATCAAAACAATCGACCATAAAATCGTCGGAATATAAAGGTAGACCTGGCAAATCTGCTCGATGCCCCTGCGAATAAAGGAAGGCGCGTAAGCCGTTGCTCCGCCAATCAAAATCCCTAGTACCATTTGGATGGCACATATGCTAAACACAATGAGAATGGTAAATCGCGCGCCGTCCAGCAGCTTGAAAAACATGCTGTTTCCTTGGCGGTCCGTGCCAAAAGGCGGTGCGGTCCATGGATCAAAAGGAGTTTCTTTTACAATTTCCCCTTTTTCATTCATGATGAGGGTCTGGTGCTCGGAAAAAAACAAGTCGTGATGCTGGCCGACAAAGAAACTGGCAGCAAGCAGCACAATAAAATAACCGATTCCAAACAAAAATCGTTTTGAACGAAATACGCTGTTATTCATACGCTTCCCTTCCCACGATACGATAAATGAAATAGCTCATAACGGAAAATACGATAAAAAACGGAACGTACAGGAGAAGCAGCCATAGGCATAACGTTGGCGGAGTTAAAAAACCAGGTTTCCAAATAAAACCCGTAAACCCATAGATGTTGAACGCAAACTCAACCAAAAACAGCGTCGATATCATAAACACAAACAGCACACGCAATTGATGAATCAAATGATACAGCGTATTGCGCAATAGGTGAAATATTACGATATACCATTTTGGAAATCCTTGAGAATAAACAAACTCAATATACGGTTTCGTTTGTTCCCGTTGGGCGAACAGCACAATCGTGCGGAAAAAATGCAGTGTCGGCACAAGCGTCATGCACAAAACCGGCAAAAAATACGCCTTTGTATCGCCGAACGCGTAAATAGCAACGATTTCCATCCCCGTCTTTTTAAATATCCATACAAGAAAAAGCTGGAGCGCGAAAATCCATAATAAATCCGGAACCGATTCCATCCATACGGAAATACGTTCTATCATCCGCTTCATCGTTTCGTTAGATAAAACATAGATACAAGCGAGCACGGTCGCGCACACAATAGTAAGCAACAAGGAGAGTACGATCAACGTCATGGAATACATATATGGCTCTTGGATGTACTCGAAAAAGTTTGTTTGTCTCCCTGTTGTGTAGTTCGGAAATGTAACGTCAAACGGTGATGCAATCTCCTTCACATAATCGAAAAAAGAATAATGCGCGTCAGCATAATAAAGAAAAGGCAGCGACCCTTCTTTCTGAAAATTCGGGATAGCGTAAAACACAACATAACTGCTGAAAACGATGACGGCGATCGTAACCGAAAATTCTAGCAGTTTTTTCACCCAGAAATCATGCAAACAACTTTTACCCCCTTATCCTATTTTTACCTTGATTTTTATTTTATCATAATTTTTGAAATAAATAGATTTTTATTCTATGGCTATCATTTTTTTATTTCACCATCTCGCCTTCGATTATCGACGCTATTGGGCAATTACCAACAGCGATCCACACGATCACGGAGCGGCTTCCTATCATCGCCAATCCCCTTAACCTGCTAAAAGAAACGAAAACAGTAGCATCAAAAAAGGTATGCGCCCATATGTTTGGCGCATACCTTTTTCTTTCAGCGTGCGGAAACGGCGGATGGTGTTTCTTTGACATAGGATAATGCCTGCTCGAAATCGGCGATTAAATCTTCCACTGCCTCGAGGCCGACGCTAAGACGCAGCAGACCGTCGGTAATGCCGCGCCGCTCCCGTTCCGCTTTCGGCATCGCGGCGTGCGACATTTTCGCCGGATAGGACAAAATCGATTCGACCGCGCCCAAGCTGACGGCAAATACAGGGAGGCGAACGTGTTTCACAAACGTTCTCACCGCTTCTTCATCGGCGAGGCGGAACGATAATACTGCGCCAAATCCCGAGGCTTGATAGCGTTGAATCGAATGGCCAGGATGGTGCGTGAGCCCTGGGTAATACACTTCCTCCACTTTCGGATGGCTAGATAAATAGCGGGCGATGGCGAGCGCTGATTCGGATGACTGTTTGAGGCGGACGTGCAGCGTTTTTAATCCGCGCAATACCAGCCACGCATCTTGCACGCCAAGCACGGCGCCGAACGCGTTTTGCAATTTGTACAGCTGTTTCGCCAACTCCTCGTCTTTCACCACGGCAAGTCCCGCCACGACATCGCTATGCCCTGCCAAAAACTTCGTCGCGCTATGAAGAACGACATCGACGCCAAGGTCGAGCGGACGCTGGAGCGCGGGAGTCATAAATGTGTTATCTAAAAACGTCAAACAGCCATTGGCTTTCGCGAGTTTGACAATTCCTTGGATATCAGTTACTTTTAAAAGCGGGTTGGACGGCGTTTCGACATAGATCACTTTTGTATTCGGACGAATATGAGTAGCCACTTCATGTAAATCGGTCATATCGACAAACGTATATTCAATGCCAAAACGGTTTAATACTTCGGTGATCATGCGGTATGTGCCGCCATAAACATCTTCGGTCACGAGCACATGGTCACCTTTGGACAAGAGAAGAAACGCAGTCGAAATCGCCGCCATCCCCGAGGAAAAAGCGAAGCCGCGCACGCCGCCTTCCAGTTCGGCAATCGTTTCTTCGAGCGCCTCGCGCGTCGGGTTGCCGGAGCGGCTGTAATCGTATTTGCCAAATGTGTCAAAATCGAATTGATGGAACGTCGAAGCATGCTGAATCGGCACGCTTACTGCCCCTGTTTGCCGATCGATTTTCCATTTGTTATGAAGCAGTTTCGTTTGAAAGGAAACGCGTTGTTCCATCCCCCTACACCTCTTTCATGTTTTTCAACGCTTGCGCCAAGTCGGCGATTAAATCTTCGGCATGTTCGATGCCGACAGAAAAGCGCAACAGCCGGTTACAGACGCCGTTGGCGATGCGGATTTCTTCCGGAATGTCAGCATGTGTTTGCGTCGCTGGATACGTAATAAAGCTTTCCACACCTCCTAAACTTTCGGCAAACGTAATTAAGCGTAAGCTTTGCAAAAAGCGGTTGACCCATTTTTCCTCGCGCAAACGGAACGACAACATTCCCCCTCTTCCCGGGTATAAGACATCGGTAATATCTTCGTGAGATGCTAAAAACTCACTGATGCGTTTCGCGTTTTCTTCATGCTGGCGCATCCGTAGCGCCAATGTTTTCATGCCGCGAATCAATAGCCACGAGTCAAACGGAGAAAGCACGGCGCCGATCGCATTATGATACTCCGCCAAACGTTGACAAAGCTCCTCTCCCTTCGCAACGACAAGACCGGCTAATACGTCGTTATGGCCGCCCAAATATTTCGTTGCGCTATGAATGACTATATCGGCCCCCTGTTCGATCGGGCGCTGCAGAACCGGAGTATAAAACGTATTATCGACAATAAGAAGCAAGCCGTATTTTTTCGCCAGCTTCGCTACTTCAGCGATATCGGTTTCCTGCATGAGCGGATTGGTCGGCGTTTCCAAAAAAATCACCTTCGTTTTTTCGGTAATCGCGTTCTCTACTAATCGTATGTCGCGAAAATCTACATAATGAAAAGACAACCCGTATTTTCTCCAGCCCCGCTCAAACAGGCGATATGTACCTCCGTAAAGGTCGGCGGAAACTAAAAATCCATCTCCACTTTCAAACAATGCCAACACCGTTTGGATTGCGGCCATGCCGGAGCTGAACGCATAGCCTTGATCGCCGCCCTCGAGCTTGGCAATCGCTTCCTCGACGATTTTGCGCGTCGGGTTGCCGGTTCGGATGTAGTCAAACCCGGTCGACTGTCCAATTCCTTCATGACGGTATGCCGTCGAAAAGTAGACAGGCGGATTGACCGTCCCTGTTACCGTTTCACTGCGGTTTCCGATTTGCGCTAACAATGTCTCCAGTTTCTCCATTTGTCTCTCTCCCCTTTTATAAAATAAAAAAAGTCTTCTAAGAAGAAGACTTTTCCATAACCATTGTCAGTGCTTCTTCTTATCTGCCGAATTGAAAACTCAATTCGCTGGATTTAGCACCTGGCCAATATTTGGCTGGTTGCTGAAGCTTCACAGGGCCAGTTCCCTCCGCTTCTCTTGATAAGAATGCATCTTGCCGATATTCATTTGTCTGATTATCTAAAAATTTAACCCATTCATAATAATTTTGCAAGTAATTTTTTATCAACATGTTTTTCATATGTTCTAACTGATGGCAGTACATTTCTTTATTTTATGACAAAAACAGCAAAAAAGCCGCTTATTTTTTCAAAAACTCACACGATTAGACGGCGTTTATTAACATGTTCTAGCAAAAATATGTTACAATAACAGGTGAATCGTTATGTTTATGGAGGATACATCATGGCGACGCAAAAAGGAACGATGCAGGATTATACGATTTACAGCAATGCGCTCGAAGAAGAAGTAACGCTGCTTGCTTATTTGCCAAGCACCTTTTCCCCGCTTCATAAATATTCTCTTTTAATTGCGCAAGATGGAAAAGATTATTTTATGTACGGGAAAATAAAAAGCGTGATCGAACAGCTGATGGAAAACGGCGAAATTGATCGCACCATCGTCATCGGAATTCCGTATCATAATGTTAAGGACCGTTATGAGAAATATCATCCAAACGGAAAGAAAAACAGCCAATATTTGCGCTTTTTAGCCCATGAGCTCATTCCGTTTTTAGATCAAACGTTTCCTACGTATCAAATCGGAAAAGGGCGTGCGCTCATTGGCGATTCGCTCGGCGGTACGGTAGCCTTGATGGCAGGATTATTGTATCCGCATACATTTGGCAAAATTGCGATGCAGTCACCGTATATAGACGAAGACATCATCGCAAAAATCCGCCAGTTTTCCGAACCGTCCTTATTGCAAATTTATCATTCGGTCGGGACAAAGGAAACCGCTGTAAAAACAACAGATGGACACGTACGCAATTTTATTGCGCCAAACCGGAAAGCACGGGAAGCGTTTAGCGAAAAAGGTTTTTTGTATAAATATAATGAATTTGACGGCGACCATGCGTGGACGTATTGGCAGCCTGATGTTCCACGCGCCATTGCCTGGATCCTTTCAATGTAAGCACTACAATACTTTTCGAAATTTTGTTATAATTAAGTACTACTTCATTTTGGGAGGGATTTTTTATGAAATACGGTATTGCTTTGTTTCCTTCAAAGCGGATACAGGACTTTGCCAATTCCTATAGAAAGCGCTACGATAGCCATTACGCCCTCATTCCGCCGCATTTAACCTTAAAAGAACCTTTTGAAGCGGATGACCAGCAAATTAAAGAAATGGTGAAA
Organism: Parageobacillus genomosp. 1; assembly: GCF_000632515.1. Lineage (GTDB taxonomy): Bacteria > Bacillota > Bacilli > Bacillales > Anoxybacillaceae > Saccharococcus. The sequence continues at coordinate 636,225 of NZ_CM002692.1, read as the reverse complement.
GAACTGCGCAAAATCGCGGCCGAAACGGATGTCATCCCGTTAAAAGTGACGAAATTCAGCTCGTTTTACCCGGCAAGCAATGTCATTTATTTAAAGGTAGAACCGAATGAAACGCTGCAGCGCCTCCACGCACGGCTCCACAGCGGGATCTTCGCCGGCCAGCCAGAATTCGTATTTGTCCCTCATATTACGATCGGCCGCGATTTGCCAAGTGCGGAGTACGCGGATGTGTATGGACAGTTGCGGATGCAAGACGTGTATTTTGAAGAAACAGTTGATCGTTTCCATCTCCTATATCAACTAGAAAACGGTTCTTGGACGGTATATGAAACATTTTTGGTTGGAGGAAAGGATCAGGAATAACATGAATGTGGCCATTGGGAAAAAAAGTGACGCTTCCTTATATAATGACGCCCTGCTCGTTCGGCGAACGGTCTTTATTGAAGAACAACATGTCCCGGAAGAAGAGGAAATTGATGAATTCGATCAGGAAGCGACCCATTTTGTTCTGTATGATGAAGGAAAGCCCGTCGGCGCAGGCAGATTTCGCATCGTTGATCAAGGTCTTGGAAAAATTGAACGAATTTGCGTACTGCCGCAATACCGCGGCCGCGGGGCGGGAAAGCTGATTATGGAAAAGATCGAGCAATTCGCAAAAGAACAAGGTGTCCCAAAAGTAAAATTAAATGCGCAAACACATGCCGAACCATTTTATCAAAAGCTCGGATACGAAACCGTATCCGATGTGTTTATGGATGCCGGAATTCCGCATGTCACGATGGTCAAAACATGGTAAAGACCGTATCAAGCAATGGTACGGTTCTTTTTTATGTTTTTTTCTTTTTTGGCTCTATTCCTCTTTTCCAGAGAAATAAATACGCAGAAATGGTATAAGGGAGCTCCAATTCGGAAGGCTCCCTTTTGCTTATTTTTTGTTGAGCATGTTGGCAATCGTGTTAAAATCAAGCTGTTTTCCATTTTGAACGATCGTTTTGACGATTTGGTCTTCTAACTGCTTTGGCACTTTCCGATTGGCGATTTGCGCGACACGCTGAATGACATGACGAACCGTTTTTTCATCTTTAAAATTGGCATTTTGTAAGGAGTTTGCTAATTCCAATATGTCTCTCATATTGACGCCTGTTTTCTTTTCGATATTTTTAAAAAATTGATTATCCATTTACCAAATCCTCCTTTTCCTCTTATATCGTATGAAATGAAAAACAAGAAGTGCATGCATCGGAAAGAAAAAGTACGAGCTGCCCGTTGAATAGAACAGCCCGTACCCGCTGCATGATATTAGCCTACAAATGCAGCACCAACAATAATTAACAAAATGAACAACACAACAATCAACACAAAGCTATTGCCATAGCCGAAACCGCCATAGCCGCCATAGCCATAGCCGCCATAGCCGAAACCGCAGCATCCAAAGCCCATAGTGGTGCACCTCCTTACGCTTTGTTACTTTATCGTATTCATCGTACTTGCAAATGGTATAGGCACATGTGGAAATGCATTATCCAAAGATGCAGAATAACTTGGCAAATTCATTTTCTTTTTTGGCAAACCACTTGTTGATATAATCCAAATTTCCTTGTATATCCTTTAAAAATTGATTGTTTAACTTTTCGATTTCCTGAATTTGCTTATCGAAATTTTTTCCCCACTGTTCAAACAACTGGATAAACTGCTCATGTCCCTCTTTTTTAGAATTTGCCCATGTTTCTAGCGCTTTTTCCAACTCCTTGCTCACTCCGTTCCCCTCCTTCCTTACCATTTGTGTATGCAGCACACACCGTAGTGTGCCAAGGCGTTTAAATTCTTTTTCTCGAACAAAATATGATAAAGTATAAACGATATCATTTTGTTCAAGGAGGAAAGAACATTGAAAGAAATACAAACGACTGAGCAATTCCAGCAAATTATTTCCAGCGATAAACCAGTAATTGTTAAATTTTATACAACATGGTGCCCAGACTGCACGAGATTAAATATGTTTATCGATGACATTGTGAAGGAATATTCGCAATACGATTGGTTTGAAATGAACCGTGATCAATTTCCAGATCTCGCTGAACAATATCAAGTGTTGGGCATCCCAAGTTTGCTCGTGTTCCAAAATGGGGAAAAGGTTGCCCATCTCCACAGCGCCAACGCGAAAACGCCGGAAGAAGTAAAAGCATTTTTGCAGTCGTTGACTATGTAGACACAAAAAAGCCGCTCACGAAATAATTCGTGAGCGGCTTTTTTCGCAAGACGTCAAGAAAGCCAGGCTTAATACTCAATCTCCTCATAATCTTTTGGCTGGTGTGTGACATTAAATCCGCTATGCATAAATTTGATCGATATTTCTTCATCTGTCGTATTCGCTTTTTGCCCACGGTCGCTTTTTTTCAATTCGATCGTAATTTCTTCATCGGTTGTTCGAGTTCGTTTTTGTTCCATTATGATGCCTCCCTTAGTTTCTTAAAAATGGCTCCACTTTTTGCAATAATGTTTGCATTTTTTCAGCGTTTGTTCGATATAGCTCTTTTGCTTCTTTTGACTCAGTTTGTAAAGCGAATAATTCAAAGTCTGCCTGCACTTTTTTGATCGCCGCCAGCAGCAGTTTTTTCTCTTGCGGCTCGGAAATTTGGATTTTGTCATCATACAAATCCAATGTCAGCTGTCCGTAAGAATCGACTTGCGCCAAAAATACGTTTTCGATGGCAACCCCTTGCTTGTCTAACTGCTGCTTGAGCCAACCGCGGCTTAACCCCATTGTCGCCAGCGGCTCGTCCAAAATCATGCCGTCCATAATGACCGTTTGCGGCTCTTTTTCCGAAGGCGGGTTTGGAAATACATCGCCGACCGTTAGCGGCTGTTTTTCCCGTTTCAACAGCACGTTTAAATCACCGTTTGGCTCGAGCACCGCAAATTCCACATCTGCCACACGAAATACGTCTTTTTTGCGAAGCTGTTCAAGAAGTTCGTCTACTGTATACTTTTCACGTTTTAAATTTTCCTCTAATATTTTTCCATTCTTGATAAAAATAGTGGAATTTCCTTCCACAAAATTACGGAATTTTTTATTTCGTAGTGAAATGCGAGAAGTGAGCACGGGAAATAACGACCAAATTAAAATGCTTGTGATGCCTTCCTGCAAACTAATACTTAAATCCATTGACATCGTTCCGGCGATATCACCGACAGTAATGCCGACAATATACTCAAAAAAGGAGAGTTTGGATAATGGTTTTTTTCCCAGTATTCGCGTAATGATAAACAAGCCAATAATGATGGAAATCGAACGAATTGCTACTTCTAACCATACAGGCATCGATCATGCTCCTTACTGTCCTTGATATTGTGGCTCTTCTCGCTCCAGTTTGCCGATGCGATTTTTAATATCGGCAATGATTTCTTCGGTCATCATCATCGCTTCATGAAATGTTCGCTGCGCTTCTTCATCCTGTGAAACAAGGGCGAGTTCCTGCAATCCAGCATGAATGCTTTTTAAGCTTGCTAAACTTTGCTTAACTTGTGAAGCAACGGTCATCTCTCTCCCTCCTATCCTTTCGGGCGGAATAATAACGCGCCGATAAAGCCGAAAACAATGGCTGCGGAAATGCCGGCGCTCGTCACTTCAAACATTCCCGTCAGCACCCCGATAATCCCGTGCTTTTCCGCTTCGTGCATTGCCCCATGGACAAGGGAGTTGCCGAAACTGGTGATCGGGATCGTCGCGCCGGCGCCGGCAAAATCAATAAGCGGTTCGTACAAACCGAATCCATCTAAAATGGCGCCAGCGACCACTAATAGGGTCAGCGTATGGGCAGGCGTTAATTTAAACACGTCCATTAAAATTTGTCCGATTACACAAATCAAGCCTCCAACAACGAATGCCCAAAAAAACATCGCCAGCATCTTACGCTTCACCTCCATACTCAATCGCCACGGCGTGAGCAATGCACGGGATTGTTTCGTTTTGCTGGAACGAAAGCGGAGATAACAGCGCTCCCGTGGCAACGACAAGAATTCGCTTAAATTCCCCCCGTTTCATCCGATTTAACAGATGCCCGTATACAACCACCGCAGAACACCCCGCACCGCTCGCTCCCGCTAGCACTGGCTGGCCTTCGCGATAAATAATCAAACCGCAGTCTTGATAACGTTCTTCCTCTATCTTCACCCCATGCTGATGAAGCAAATCGAGCGACACGTCGCGGCCAATTTTTCCTAAATCGCCAGTAACAATTAAATCATAGTAAGAGGCATCGATTTGCATATCGCGCAAATGCGCCTCAATCGTATCCACCGCTGCCGGCGCCATCGCTCCTCCCATATTAAATGGATCGCTCAGACCCATGTCGACGACGCGGCCGATCGTTGCTGCAGTAATGCGCGGCCCGTCTCCTTTCGGGCTAATGAGGGCTACTCCTGCTCCTGTTACGGTCCATTGGGCTGTTGGCGGTTTTTGCCCGCCATATTCCGTCGGGTAGCGGAATTGTTTTTCCACCGCCGTGTTATGGCTCGCCGCTCCCGTCAATATATAGTCTGCCCCGCCGTAATTCACAATAAAAGCACTTAGCGCCAGCCCTTCCATGGAGGTGGAACAGGCGCCAAACACGCCAAGGTACGGGACGCCAATCGTTCTTGCCGCAAAACTCGTTGGGGTCATCTGATTAATGAGGTCTCCGGCAATTAGAAATTGCACTTTTTCTTTCTCTATTCCCGCCTTTTCCATTGCTTTAAACATCGCTTCTTCCAACAACACTTTATGGGCTTTTTCATAAGAATCTTCACCAAGCCATAAATCTTCATGAAGTAGATCGAAATCGTCAGCGATGCGGCCGTTTGCCTCAAACGGTCCGCCGACCGTTGCCGTCGAGAGGATGACCGGTTTGTTGTCAAACACCCATGTCCGATGCCCTTTTAACATTACAAACCACCCCACTGTGTGGCGATTGTCTTGACTAAGGCAACGACAAAGGCGGCAAACGTGCCGAATAAAATCACCGAGCCGGCAAGTTTGAACATATTCGAGCCGACCCCAAGCACAAATCCTTCTGTCCGGTGCTCAATCGCCGCTGAAATCACTGCATTCCCAAAGCCGGTAACCGGAACGGCGCTTCCTGCTCCAGCAAATTGGGCAATGCGGTCATATACTCCAAACCCAGTTAAAATCATCGAAATAAATACCATCGTTGCCACCGTCGGGTTTCCTACCGTTTGCTCGGTAAAGTCAAAAAAATACATATAACAGTACGAAATGGCTTGCCCGATCACACAAATGAGTCCGCCGACAAGAAAAGCGCGCAAGCAGTTTTTTACGACGGGACGCTTCGTTTCCCGTTCTTTTTCAAACAAATGATATTCCTGTTGTACAGGAGTAAGTTTTTTTCGCTTTTCGTTTGCCATAGTGCCACCCCTTATGCGGAATCTTCACTTAGCCGCTTAATTTTTTCGATTTGCTTGTTCGTTTTTGCTTCATCCCAATTCTTATTTTCTAAATCATCCACTAGCTCCCTTGTTTTCCAAAATATTTTCAAGTCACTAGATGAAGTAATTTGATGATCGGGAAATAAGCGTTTTAGCTGATCGTGTATTTCTTTTTCAATTTGTTTACGGTAAAAGCGGTTCATATGCTTGATTTGATAAGCGACGAGCAGTTTCTTACTTGTGTTGACGGCAACGGCATCTTTAATATCATCCCGCGAACGCACATATGCTACTGCCTGCTCTGCCGGCAGCTGCTCTATATTGGCGTGTTTTGCTGTTCCATCCGTATTTGTGCGAATTAGATTCGTTCCTTGCATCGATTGTTGTTTTACCCCGTTTTCTTTGGCGCAACCGGCCATCACGATACCGATGGCCAGCGCCATGAGCAACCACTTTCTCATGTTCATCAACCCATTCATTTATGTATTTTTTTAAAAAGGTTGGCCAGTAACCAACCTTTTTCCATCATCATCCCAACACTTGCTCTTCTTACGTTATTGTTGTTTATATTGTGGCTCTTCGTTTTCAATTTCTTGCACGCGCGAGCTGATTAAATCAACGATCGCTTGTGTTTGTTGCGCTGCTTGTTGATAAAGTTGCTTTGCAGCTTGGTTTTCTGTCTGCAATGCGAATGTTTCGAAGCTTGCTTGTGCTGATTTCAAACCTGCTAATGTTTGTTTTATTTGTGTTGCAACTGTCATGTTGGATTACCTCCCGATTGTTTTAAGGGGATTACAATTGTTAGAATGGTTTTTTAAGGAGAAAATATAATTGTAATTTTTTACAAAAAACAGGCTGTCCGTTGGATCGGACAGCCTATTTTTCTTTATTCACCTTATCGGAGTAACCGCGACCAAGAGACGGATTGTTGAGAATCCCTGCCATGACAAGAATGCTTAAAAACGCTTCGTATAGCCGCTCGTACTTCCCTAAATCGATATCAATACCAAATGTTTGCAATGCCAAAATAGCAAAAGAACCAATGGCCAGCCAAAGACCATAGTTTTTAAAACGCTCCACTTACGTTTCCCCCATCAATTTTCGCTAAGTGTTTAGATCCAAGAAAAAGGTCTTCTTTCCTCTTCACGATCGTCACGTTCATGATCATCATGTTCATGATCATCGTGTGATAATTCTTTATGAACATCTTCGATTGCTTCTACATCAGAGCGACGCGGAAACAACCATGGATCGCGAATGCGTCCTTTTGGAATAACGATCACATCGTCAGCGTGAATAATTAGCTTATCAACATGAATGACACGGGATTTTTTACGATTGGACACGCCCATTCCTCCTTCCTGTCACCTTGTTGCATTGTTAGACTATGCAACTAGACCAATGGAGGTATAGGCATTTTTCACAGTTCATCCATTATTTCTTTTTATCGTTCTCGTTCTGCCGCAGCCACATCCTCCTGCCTGCTTTACAGAAGGCTTTTGGGGAGAAAGCACTCTTTTTGCCTTAATTTGTTTGGGAGATTGAATGTTTTTTTTCATCGCTATAACCTCCAAGCTGTTTAATGTAGTATTAGTTTATGTGGTGCAAACAGAATGTGTTTCTCCTTTTTCATCACGTTTTGATTTTTCGAATATAATAAAAAACATGTAAAAGTAGCAACGACATAAAATGACATTGTAACTGCATCTTGCTTTACTTGCTCGTGGACATTCTATAACAAACGAAAAAAGAGCGGGAAACCTATCGTTTTCCTCGCTCTTGTTTACGCATCTACTTTTTCAACCGCCCACTCGACTAGCGAGGCACCGCCAGCAATCGCCAATATGATCAGCAGCGGGTGAAATAATACAGGGTAAAGCATATTGCCGATATAAAGAATAGCCGCACACCAAATTCCCGTGCACCAATAGCAACTTAACAGCTCGCCAATCCAATGCTGCAATCCGCTCCCTTTAATATGCAAAAACGATTGTATCGTTCCGTCAGGCAATGTTTCTTCAACAATTTCATGGAAAGGCTTTCGCAAAAAAGACGTAATCGAGTCGTACATCATCAATCTCGTTAGGCGAAACGTTCCTAAAATAAAAAGGAAAAGTTCAGTCGCCGTCACGCTGTTCTTCTTCCTCCTTCCTCGATAGCCCGATTAACGCAATGGAAACAACCTCCTTTCTCGGAATAACGAATGTTCCCGAAACCGTATCGATGGTGATTTCCGTTCCGTCATATTTACGAATAATCCCTTCCTTTTCACCATCGATGCTAACAAGCTTGCATTTCACATGAGAGAGAGAGGCAGGTGGGCTTGCTAAAAATGATAATTGTTCCTCTAATGACATCTGTTGAAACTGCTTCCCCTGCTGTTGATTTAGATTTTCTTGGACAATTTCGCCGTTCTCCCATTCGCTTTTATGTTTCAATTCTTGTTTGACGGGCGCTTTGCTTTTAAACGTCCGCTGCATATAAGCGACCGTACGCTCCAATTTGGGCTGCACAATATAAAGAAGCGGTTCGTTTTCGACGATATCGCTTCGTTTCATCGGTGGTCCCCCCTCCTTATTTCGGCTGCTACCTTATATATGTATGCGGCTTAATCATGAGATTTGCCCTGAAGTTCGTCAAAAAAAAAAACTGTCCCTCGATAAAGGAACAGTCTGCTAATATATTACGGCAAGTATCGCTGATTGTTTAATCAATATCTAATTTCGCTTTTGCATTAATATCCTAAAATATGGTATCCAGAATCAACGTGAATAATTTCGCCCGTAATGCCGCGCGACAGGTCGCTAAATAAGAACAACGCTGTATCGCCGACTTCTTCTTGCGTCGTCGTGCGGCGAAGCGGGGCGCGTTCTTCGATTTGTTTTAAGATCGAATTAAAATCGCTGACCCCTTTTGCCGATAATGTGCGAATCGGTCCGGCAGAGATGGCATTGACGCGGATGCCGTATTTTCCTAAATCGTTGGCTAAATATTTCACGCTCGCATCGAGCGCCGCTTTTGCCACTCCCATAATGTTATAATTTTGGACGACGCGCTCGCCGCCAAGATATGTCAGCGTAACAATGCTTCCACCTTCCGTCATCAGCTCTTTTGCTTCCCTGGCAACCGCAGTTAATGAATAAGCACTAATATTATGGGCAAGCAAAAAGCCTTCGCGGCTCACTTTCATATACTCTCCATTTAAGTCTTCTTTGTTTGCATAGGCAATACAATGGGCCACGCCGTGAATGACGCCGACTTGTTCTTTAATTTGCTTAAAGCATTGAACAATTTCCTCATCTTTTGTCACATCGCACGGCAGCAGAAGGGTGCTTTCGTCTTCGAGCGTATCGACAAGCGCGCGCACCTCTTTTTCAAAACGCTCTCCGGCGTACGTAAAAACAAGGCGCGCCCCCGCCTCATGCAAAGATCTTGCGATTCCCCAGGCGATGCTGCGTTTATTCGCCACGCCCATCACGACATATGTACGTCCTTTTAATGATAAATTCATTCGTCATCCTCCTATATCCATTACAATTAATATTTGTTATTAGTACCTAGTGTTAACTTTATTATATGATAAGTTACTAGGAAAGTAAATGAGGCAAACCCCTTTGCAAAAATATCGTAATTCGTTAATATGATATATGGCACGTTTTTATCATGATGGAGAGGATCATCATATGGAACAAGATCGCTTATCACAGTCCAAGCTGGATTATAATTTGGTGTTTATTTTGTTTTTAATGGCTATCGTCAGCGCGATCGCAATTCATAGTGCAGAGGCTACCTTGCCGGAAAAATTGCAGCATGTCAATTTCGCCTATAAGCAATTGCAATGGTATGGAATTGGCGCCGTTGTGATCGCTTTAACGATGATTATCGACTATGACCGTTTTTTTCAAATTGCTTGGTATTTATACGGATTTGGCATGCTGCTGTTGCTTGGGCTCGCATTGCACGTTCCCGGAGCAGTCACCCTTAAAGGGGCAACATGCTGGTATGCTCTTCCAGGTGGAAACTTTCAGCCATCGGAATTGATGAAAATTTTTATGATTATCGTCCTTAGCCGCATTATCGTCAATCATCGCGAGAAATATCCGGAACCGACCGTGAAAGATGACTTTAGGCTCCTTGGCAAAATCGCCTTAACTGTTTTTCCGCCGCTTATTTTGCTGATGAAACAGCCAGACTTAGGAATGTCGATGGTGTTTGTCGCAATTACCGGCTCGCTTGTGCTCGTTTCCGGCATCCGCTGGCGCATTATTTTTGGCATCATCTTTTCCGGGGTGGCGGCTGCGGCAATTCTTGTATTTATTTTCTTTCAATTCCCTGATTTTTTCCATAAATATATTTTGGAGGAATATCAATTAAACCGCTTCTACGGTTGGCTTGCCCCGTACGAATATTCGAATGAACAAGGGTTCCAGCTTATTCGTTCCCTGCTTGCGATCGGATCAGGAGAATTGTATGGAAAAGGATTTGGCAACATTCAAGTATACCTCCCGGAAGCACATACCGACTTTATTTTCGGCATCATCGCCGAGCAGTTCGGATTTATTGGCGCGAGCATTGTCATCTCTCTCTTTTTCCTGCTTGTTTACCGCATGGTTCATATTGCGCTAGAAAGCAACGACTTATATGGAAGCTACCTATGCGCCGGCGTCATCGGCATGATTACGTTCCAAGTATTTCAAAACGTCGGCATGACGATCGGCCTGTTGCCGATTACCGGCCTTCCGCTTCCTTTCATTAGCTATGGGGGAAGTTCGCTCGCCACTTATATGCTGGCAATCGGCCTTGTGCTCAATGTTCATTCGCGCACGAAAAAATTTATGTTTTCCACTGAGGAGTAAAAAGCCGCATGATCAGCGGCTTTTTACTTTATACTAATCATTGAGAAAGGAGAACAACCTCATGCAAATCGATATTATTGGCGACATTCATGGATGTTATAACGAGTTTGTCATGCTTACAAAACAGCTTGGCTATCAATGGAATAGCGGCATTCCTGTTCATCCCGATGGACGAAAGCTCGGCTTTGTCGGCGATTTAACCGACCGCGGCCCACAATCATTGCGAACGATAGAAACCGTCTATTCTCTTGTTAGAAAAAATCTGGCATATTACGTTCCTGGCAATCATTGCAATAAACTATACCGCTTTTTTTTAGGAAGAAACGTGCAAATTGCCCACGGCCTTGAAACAACGGTGGCAGAGTATCGCGCGCTGCCGCCCGGCGAGCAGGCGATGATTCGCAAAAAATTTATGAAGCTGTATGAAACAGCGCCGCTATATGCCCAGCTTGACAACGGCCGCCTGATTATCGCCCATGCCGGAATCCGTCAAGACTACATTGGGCGAACCGACAAAAAAGTGCAAACGTTCGTGCTTTATGGTGATATTACCGGGGAAACGAATCCAGACGGAACGCCCGTGAGACGGGACTGGGCGAAACATTACAAAGGAGAAGCATGGATTGTATACGGCCATACTCCCGTAAAACAGCCTAGAATCATCAATCATACGATCAACATCGACACCGGCTGCGTATTTGGCGGCGCGTTGACCGCTTTTCGCTATCCAGAAATGGAAACGGTCTCGGTTCCATCTTCTTTACCATATGTTCCGGAAAAATTCAGAACGTTTGATTAGCACGAGCCTGTCCCCTATTATCGGATCCGCTCGATTAACCGCTTCATATCATCCGGAAGCGGACAGGAAAACGTATATTGCTGTTTCTTCAACGGATGAAAAAACGAAAGCTCTTTGCTGTGCAACGCCTGGCGGCTGATCGCTTCCCGGCTTCCGCCATACAATTCATCCCCAGCGAGCGGATGGCCAATATGCGCCAAATGAACGCGAATTTGGTGGGTGCGCCCTGTATCTAGCCGCAGTGATAAGTGCGTATAGTCAGGAAACCGCTGCAGCACACGAAAGTGAGTAATGGCACGCTGGCCGTCTTCGCGAACTTCCCGCGCAATAATGCTGTCGTTTTTGCGGGCGATGGGCGCATCAATGGTCCCTTCGTCCTTGCCGACGCGTCCGTGACAAATCGCTTCATAATGCCTTGTCACTTTGCCTTGTTTTTGCAAAGTGGACAAAAGATGATGAATATGGCGGTGCTTGGCGATCAGCACAAGCCCGGAAGTATCGCGGTCAAGCCTGGTGACAACGTGAATCGTCGACGCTAGCTGCTGCTCTTGATAATGATAAAGCAAGGCGTTGGCCAGCGTCCCCCCAGGGTGTTGGCGCGAGGGAATCGTCGCCATCCACGGCGGCTTGTTGACCACTAATACATACTCATCCTCATATACGATATCCAACGGAATCGCCTCTGGTGCCATTCCTTCGCTGGGAAGTTCTGGAGGAAATACGACCCGCAGCGTCTCCCCTTCGCCAAGGCGGTGGCGGACCGTCACCGGCTGATCATTGACATAAATAGCTCCACCATGAAATTTAATATCGGTCAATGCCGTTTTCGAAATGCCGTTTTCTTTTAAAAACTCGCGGACAAGCTTGCCTTCCTCTTGTTTTGTAATCACCCAAGTGAGCGTAAACTGCGACAACATTGTCTACCTGCCTTTATTTTTATTTGTCAATCCGCAATAAAGGAATCACGCACCCGCTTCCAAAACGGAAACGGCCGGAAACGGGCAAACCGGATTTTTTCATCTGCGACGCGGCATTGGATCGATTTCACATCTTTATGCAAAAGCGATAGATGGTCAATCGTAATTTGAAAATCGACATCATTTACCGGCTTTAACATACATGTATGATGGGCAGGGAGGATAAGCGGCGATCCAATCGTCCGGAATACACGGTTGTTAATCGACGCCATCTCGGTAACTTGGATGGCTTCAAGCGACGGATGCAAAATCGCGCCGCCCAGCGCCTTGTTATAGGCCGTGCTTCCTGTTGGCGTAGAGATGCATAACCCATCGCCACGGAACGTTTCAAATAGATCGCCGCGAATTTCTACATCAATGACAAGCGTACCGCTGACACTCTTTACCGTGCATTCATTTAAAGCAAGATATTTTGCCTCCCGTCCCCCGTTTATGTAGCGAATAATCACTTCCAACAACGGATATTCGACGACTTGATACGGCGTTTTCGCAATAGCGATCACGAGCTTTTCAATTTCCTCCGGCACCCAGTCGGCGTAAAAGCCTAAATGACCCGTATGCACGCCAACAAATGCCGTTTTATCCAAGCGTCGGCAATAACGATGGAACGCATACAATAGCGTCCCGTCGCCGCCAACGGAAATGACAAGATCAGGAGTATCCTCATCGTACTGTAAATCAAAATCCAATAGATACGTTTTGATCTTTTGTGTCAACGCGTTGGATGTTTCATCCCCTTTTGAGGTGATTGCAAATTTCAGCGGCGCTTGTGTTCCTCTCATAATTGTTCTCCTTTTGCTTCCTGTTTTCGCGAAAAAGCGGCTTGCGCTTCTTGAATTTCAAAACGAATTTTCGACATTTCTTCATCTAAACGATAGGCTGCTTCAGCGGCGCGTTGCAGTCTTGCTTTAATATCTTCAGGAAAACGGCCGCTGTATTTGTAATTTAATGAATGTTCAATCGTCGCCCAAAAATTCATGGCAAGGGTGCGGATTTGAATTTCCGCCAAAATTTTCTTCTCTCCATGTATCGTCTGCACAGGATAGCGGATGACGACATGATAGGAACGATAGCCGCTTTCCTTTTTCTGTGTAATGTAATCCCGCTCCTCAACGATTTCAAAGTCGTTTCGTTTCCGCAGCAACTCTACTACTGTCTTAATATCATCGACAAATTGGCACATCATCCGCAGCCCGGCAATATCTTGCATTTGTTCTTCTAATTTATCAAGCGGAATGTTTTTCTTTTGCGCTTTATCCAAAATGCTGGCGACTGGCTTGACTCTGCCAGTGACAAACTCGATCGGCGAATGCACCCCCAACATTTCAAACTGGGCGCGCATCCCCTTGAGCTTTACCTTTAACTCTTCGACTGCCTGCTTATACGGTGCCAAAAATAAATCCCAATGTTTGACCATCGTACCACCTACCAATGTTATGTAAGAAAAATTTCTTTTACTGCCTGCTCCATTTGCTCGCCATAATTAGCGTTGCCGTCAATATTTTCGATCAAATAAGTTAACTCTTCCTTAAAGCTTGTTAATTCCAGTTCCAGTTCTCCGCTTTTTAGCACAACGGCAGCCTCTTCTGCCAATGCTTGTTTCACATCGCTCCAAAACTCATATGGAATCGCGACGTAAATAAAATCTTCGTCCGTTTCCAATATATAAATAAACGAAAGATGATCGGAATCCACAAGCATATGATCTTTGGGCCTCGCCTCTTTAAGCGAAAATGGGGGATGATCGTTAATGAGATATAATTGTCTATCTTTTCTTTCCACTTTTTCGACCACTAATTTTTTATGCATGCTAAATCTCCTTCCACATCAACAATCCTTTTTTATTTTACCATAATCACCCTATGCGCAATAAATAATTGATATTCAATGATAAACATCCGATAATAAAATTGAAACGGATGGATAGAGGAGAGAAACGATGCGTCAAGAAATCGAAATCGAATTTAAAAATTTATTAACCAAAACGGAATTTACGCAAATCCGCGAATTGTTTCACATTGATGACCACGCTTTTGAACGCCAGGAAAATCATTATTTCGATACGCCGCAATTCACGTTAAAGGACAAGCTGGCAGCCTTGCGCATCCGTGTCAAAAACGGCAGTTACACATTAACATTAAAACAGACGAAAGCAGAAGGAGTGCTGCTTGAGACACATCAACAGCTTACGAAAGAAGAGGCAAACGCCCTTTTAAACGGCACGGCCGTTGTTCAAGGCAAAGTAGCAGCCATTCTTCAGGAGATCGGCGTGCCGCCCGCAACGCTCCGCCATTTCGGCACGTTAACGACCGATCGCGCTCAATGGACGTACAAAGGCGGAACGCTGTTTCTTGATCGCAATTATTACCTACATACAGAGGATTACGAGTTGGAATATGAAACGGAAAATGCAGAAACTGGAAAACAGCAATTTTTACAGCTGCTTCGTTCGCTGCACATTCCGATCCGGCCAGCGCCAAATAAAATTCAGCGCTTCTATGCAAAAAAATATCAAACGGAGGAGTAACGATGACCGTTCCTACCATCAAATTGCTATTAGAGCTTCAGGCGTTGCAAAATTTCTCCACCCAACGCCCAACCGCACTGGAGCAAAATCAGCCATGGTTGTTTACGCAGCTATTGCAGCAATACATCGCACAACAGCCGATGCCGCAAGCCTCTGAAAATCAAGGTACGGCTACGGCTGCGCCAGCCAGCCATGAAGCGGCATCGAGCTTTAAACATAACGATATCGATACACTGATCGCCCAAGCTGCCGAAAAATATGGCGTGGACGCGCAACTGATTCGCGCCGTTATTCGCCACGAATCGAATTTTAATCCAAACGCACGCAGCCATGCAGGCGCCATTGGCCTTATGCAGCTGATGCCGAGCACCGCAAAGATGCTTGGGGTCGATAACCCATTCGATCCGGTGCAAAACATTGAAGGCGGCGCAAAATATTTGCGTAAGCTATTAGACCGCTATAACGGCAATGTCGCGCTTGCCCTTGCCGCATACAACGCCGGTCCGGGGAACGTCGACCGCTACGGGGGAATTCCGCCGTTTGCCGAAACAAGAACATATGTAGAGAAAATACTTCGCACATACTACTCTTAACGCGTTTGCATGCAATCCATTTTATGAAATAATTGTTTCTTTTTTTCAAGTCACTTTGTTTGAGATAAATACACTTCATTGCTAAAATAGCAGTAAAATCACTGTACACCATACTTTACGCACAAAGGAGCATTCAACGATGGCTGAACAATGGCAAACACTTTACGAGGCGATCGGTGGGGAAGAAACGATTGCGAGGCTTGTGGAAGCTTTTTATAAACGCGTTGCCAAACATCCTGATTTAAGCCCCATCTTCCCAGAAGATTTAACGGAAACAGCGCGAAAGCAAAAGCAATTTTTAACGCAATATTTAGGCGGGCCGCCCCTTTATACGCAAGAGCACGGACACCCAATGCTGCGGGCACGTCATATGCCGTTTGAAATTACGCCAACCCGGGCTGAGGCATGGCTTTCCTGTATGCGCGCGGCAATGGATGAAATCGGCCTGTCCGGCCCCGCACGCGAGCAATTTTATCATCGTCTCGTGCTAACGGCCCATCATATGATCAATACCCCAGACAATTTGGAGAGAAAGGAGCATTCCCTTGAATGACAAGTTAGCTGGGAAGCCGGCACCGGAGTGGTGGTGTGCTTCCCAGCCGCGCAGCAACGAGAAAAGACCGTTAGAGATTTATTTGTTCATCGATCCTTTATGTCCAGAATGCTGGGGGCTTGAACCAATTATTAAAAAGCTGGTGATTGAATACGGACGATTTTTTACATTGAAACATGTCCTAGGCGGAAAATTGGCGACGCTCAATACACGGAAGCGCCAGAAGCCGGAAACAATCGCCAAAGTGTGGGAGCGGACGGCGAGTCGTTCGGGAATGTCATGTGATGGAAGCCTATGGCTGGAAAATCCGATTTCTAGCCCGTTTGCCCCATCGATCGCTATCAAAGCGGCAGAATTGCAGGGGAAACGCGCAGGAATCCGTTTTTTGCGCAAGTTGCAGGAAGTATTGTTTTTGGAAAAACAAAATGTATCGGACATCTCTGTGTTAATTGATTGTGCCGCACACGTTGGACTGGATATCGATGAATTCGTTCGCGATTTACAGTCGTCAAGCGCGGCAAAAGCGTTTCAGTGCGACTTAAAAATTACGTCAGAGATGGATGTCCATGAAATTCCAACGCTCGTCTTTTTTAACGAAAACATTGAGGATGAAGGCATTAAAATTTCCGGATGTTATCCTTATGAAATTTACGTCGAACTTATTTATGAAATGCTTGGCTTCCATCCAGAACCGTCCCCTCCTCCCCCGCTCGAGTCATTTTTAAGCCATTTCAAATTCGTCGCCACGAAAGAGATTGCCGTTGTTTATAATATGACTGTCCATGAGGCCGAAAAGGAAATGAAAAAGCTGCAGCTGAAACAAAAAGTCAAAAAAGTACCGGTAAAACACGGAACGTTTTGGCGCTATATTTGTGATGAAAAATAAAGAAAAAGCCCGGCCGGATGCCGGGCTTTTTCTTTTTGTCAAGACAACAAAGGGGATGGGAGAAATTTTTCACGGTCAAACAAAGGGGTATCAGGTTTTGTGATTTCGTTCACGATATTATCTTAACAAATCACAGCAAGGTTTGACAACCGCTTTGTGCTTTTGTTCACATTATTGTCATAAATGCGGAAAAGCACATGTATTTCTTGGCGCCGTTCATATAATGAAAGTGAAATCCGCTAAGGAGGGAAAAACATGAAAAAGCGAATGGCGCTGTTTCTTTGGGGGTTCGCCATGCTGATGGCATTTTGCCTTAATTTGTTTGGCCTCATGCATCTTATTCCAATGTTTATTACGATGCCGCTTTTATTTTTTACGATTTTCGGCTTTGTCGCTACTTGGAACAGCCGCAACCAATTTAAAGGGTTTTATCAAAAACGAATGTGGCTTTGACGCCACATTCGTTTTTAACGAGTTATGATAACAGCTTTTCCATTTCCTCCAGTTTCTCCGCAAACACTTGGCATGCTTGACGAATCGGTTCCGCGCTCGTCATATCTACCCCGGCTTTTTTCAGCACCTCAATCGGATAGTCAGAGCTTCCCGCCTTCAAAAACTCAATATAGCGCTTCACCGCCGGCTCGCCTTCTTCAAGTATTTGTTTGCTTAATGCTGTCGCAGCGCTGAAACCTGTGGCATATTGATATACATAATAATTGTAATAAAAATGCGGAATGCGCGCCCACTCTAAGCCAATTTCCTGATCAACGACAATGTCCTCGCCAAAATATTTTTTATTTAATTCATAATAGAGCGAAGTCAATGAATCAGCGGTCAGCGCCTCGCCTTCCTGCGCCTTTATATGAATCATATGTTCAAACTCGGCAAACATCGTTTGGCGAAAGACCGTGCCGCGGAATCCTTCTAAATAATGGTTCAGCAAATAGAGCCGCTTTTTCTCCTCATCCATCGTTTTTAATAAATAGTCATTTAACAGCGCTTCATTGCATGTCGATGCGACTTCGGCGACAAAAATCGAATAGTTCGCATACGGATATGGCTGCGTTTTCCGCGTGTAATAGCTATGAACAGAATGGCCGAATTCATGGACTAACGTAAATAAATTATTCACGTTATCTTGCCAATTTAGCAAAATATACGGATGGGTGCCATATGCCCCTGACGAATAAGCCCCGCTCCGTTTTCCTTTATTTTCGCGCACATCGACCCAGCGGTTTTCCAGTCCTTCTTTCACAATGCTGATGTATTCTTCACCAAGAGGGGCAAGCGCTTTTAGCATATATTCTTTCGCTTCTTCATACGTGACTTCCATTTTCACGTCTTGGACAAGCGGCGTGTACAGATCATACATATGAAGCTCATCAAGTCCAAGCACTTTTTTGCGCAGGCGCACATAACGGTGCAACAGCGGCAAATGCTCATGGACCGTTTCAATCAAATTATCGTAGACACTTTCCGGAATGTTGTTGCTGCTTAATGCCGCTTCCCGCGCCGATTTGTAGCGGCGGACGCGCGCGAAAAAGTTATCTTTTTTCACCGCGCCAGCGAGCGTGCTGGCAAACGTATTTTTATATTTTTCATACGTGTCGTACACCGCTTTAAACGCATCGCGGCGCACGCGGCGGTCCGTGCTTTCCAAAAAGCGGATAAAGCGTCCGTGCGTTACTTCCACTTCTTCGCCATTTTCGTCAATAATCGTCGGGAACGTTAAATCAGCATTATTCAGCATGCTAAAAGTAGACGAGGAGGATTGCATCACCTCTGCTGCCTGAGCAAGCAGCGCCTCTTCCTCTGCTGACAGCACGTGCGGACGCTGGCGGTTAATTTCGTCTAACGCGTGTTCATACAGTTTTAATTCTTGTTTCTCTTCTAAAAACGAACGCAATTTCGCCTCATCGATCGCTAAAATTTCCGGAACGATAAACGCCATTGCGCTCGAAGCTTCGCTGTAAAGGCTTGTCGCCCGGTCGTTGAGCCCTTGGTAAAAAGCGTTTGTCGTATCTTGGTCGTAGCGCATATGTGCATATGTATACAGCTTGCCAAGGCGCATCGACACTTCGTCTTGGTATTGAAGCGCTTCGTACAGCACATCCGCCGACTCTCCCAATCGGCCTTGATACTCCGCTAATTTCGGAATCATTTTTTTCACTTCTTGAAATTCCTGTTCCCACGCTTCATCCGTCGGGAAAATATCCTCTAAACGCCAAGTTTCCTCAACGGGAATTTCGCTGCGTAACGGCAGCGATTTTTTCGTTTGCTTCGCTTCCATTTTGTCAACCTCCTTTGGAAAATTATATCATACATCATATTCGCTTTTTTACTATCATTTCCTGTTTTAACAAAATAAATGTTTACGACCAGTTGCCGTTTTTGCCCAGCTCCAGCTCCCGTACATAATCGCGAAGTGACGGTGTCATTTTTATTTGTTCGGCCATCTGCTTGTCTTGTTTGATCACTTCATCCATAGTTGCCGGAAACGTAAACGGTTTGATGAAACGAAGCGCACGGCGGTTTTCCCACTCGATATAGCCCAGCTTTGTGAGCAATTGCAAATACTCATAAACCGCCTGTGTATAGCGCTGTCCTGTGGCAAGCGGCAGCACGCGGAGCGCAATTCGGCCAGTCCGTATTCTTTCCTCGATGAAACGGTAAATAGAATAAAGCGGGACAGTGCGCCCTTCCGACCGCAGCAATGGAATCAGCACGTACGTTTGCCAAATAAACGGCGGAGCTTCCAACAAATAGCCATGGTGAAGCGGCCAGCCTGCTTCCGTGGGAAAAAGAGAAGGGATGATGCCAAAGCGGTAAAAATCGGCGCAAATCAGCCTTGTTGTTTTATTTGGATATAAAGTAAACGTAAGCCGCCATTGCTTTTTATGATGAAGCCACTCGTCCCAAAATGACGGGGGCAGCGAAGCAGCAGAAGAAAAAAGCAAATCGGAGAACGAAAGCGAATGTAACGGGAAAACGAGCGGAATGGCAAATGCGCGGCGAACGGATAGCGGAATAAGGCGAACGAGGCGGGTAAGCCGTTTTGTGTGCGGACAGTAGTAAAAAAGAAGCGGACGGGGAACAAACGGAAAATGATGGGCAAACATCCATTGAAAGCGGGGGATTGCAACATGGTGGGGCATATTGGACTGGCAACGCAAATGGTGGGCGCCGAGGATCCAAATTGGACGAATTCCTGCCAGGCGATAAGCGTCGTTGCGTTTTTGAAACAGCGGTTCACTAATCGCAGAACATTGATATTCCAAAGCATAGGCATGATGGCGATACTGAAGTAAAATATCCGGCCGCTGCTGTACCGACGGCAAATATGGCTCCAATTTGGCCGGTATGCCTTGGCGCTTAAGCCATTCAAATAAATCCAATTTTCCTGTTACATGACGGGTGGACTCTGGTTCATGTTCGTACGGACAAGCGGTACCTTTTTTATGGGCAAAATGTGGAATGCGGTGATTGCCGAGCTTTAATACCACTTCCTGCCGACAAGCGGGGCAAAAGAACGTTTCTCTTTTTAACGGAATCAGTCTTTCTTTTGTCCACCTTCCTGCCAACGAAACCATTTCCCCGTTTTGCAGCATGGCAATAAGCAAAGCGGTCACATCCTTTCATCATTAAGGGTATAGTGAACATTTCAACAAAAGCGGCGGTTTTTCCTATCGCCGAAATAAAAAATGCCGGGGCATCGCCCGGGCGCATGTTTACAACAAAGGTGACAACAGCCGTGATATCGATTCAACGACGCGAATCGATAATGGACGCCGCTGGAATGCTTCATAATCGATTTCATTGGCATCGCTTAAATCTTCCATAAAATCAGCGGCAAGCTTGTTCGTACTATCGGTATGGTATAAAAACGCATTGACCTCAAAATTCAGATGAAAGCTGCGCATATCCATATTCGCCGTGCCAATGGACGCCAGCTCGCCATCAACGATCATTACTTTGCTGTGCAAAAATCCTTTCTCATATTCATAAATTTTTACACCAGCTTCCAGTAACTCCGGAAAATAAGATCTGGACGCATAAAAAACAATCTTTTTATCCGGCCGCTTTGGCGCTAAAATGCGAACATCGATGCCGCTTAAAGCAGCAACCTTCAACGCTGTTAAAATGTCCTCATCAGGGACAAAGTACGGGGAGGCAATCCAAATCGACCGTTGTGCTGACGTAATCATCGCAAAATATAAGTGCTTGATAACCTCCCATTTTTGATCCGGCCCCCCGGCGATTAGTTGCACTCCCCCCTGCCCTTCATAATGAACTAGTTGAGGAGATAAATACTCTGGAGTAAATAATTTTTCACCTGTCATATAATACCAATCTTGCAAAAAAATGAGCTGCAGCGTCCTCACCGCTTCTCCGCGAATCCATAAATGTGTATCACGCCAAAAACCAAAATATTTGTCTTTGCCTAAATATTCATCACCGATGTTTAAACCGCCGACAAAACCAATCGTCCCGTCAATAACGATAATTTTCCGATGGTTGCGAAAATTGATTTTATTATTTAAAAATGGAAGACGAACCGGCGAAAAAGGAATCATTTCTACTCCCGCATCACGCAACTCTTGAATATAGGCTTTCGACAATTTCCAGCTGCCAACGGCATCATAAAGAAATCGGATGCGTACCCCCTGTTTCGCTTTGTTTATTAAAGTGGCTTTTAATCTTTGTCCCACTTCATCATGGCGGACAATGTAATATTCAAGATGAACATGATGTGCCGCTTTTTCAAGCTCTTCAAAAATAGTTGAAAACGTTTCTTGTCCATTTGTTAATACCCTTGTTTCCGTCGCAAGGGAAACAGGGTTTTGGCCAATTTGATGAGCAAGTTGAAGCAACGGACGCTGATGCTCCGCAATTGGCATTTGCTCCATATTCATTTGACGTTGCTCTTGAAATTGCAAAAACATCTCTTCATCGAACTCAGCTTTCTTTTTAAAACGCCGTTGTTGCCAATAATTTCTTCCAAACATTAAATAAAACAAAAAACCAAGCAAAGGAAAGCTTCCTAATACGATTAACCACGTAATCGTATGGGCAGGTTTCCGATTTTCCAAAGAAATAACAAACGCAATAAAAACGACCGAAAAAGAAATGAGTACACTAAGAATACCAAGTAGCTTCCCTTCCCAATAATCATTGGCCAAAAATAAAAAAGCGGCTACAAACAAAGCAAAGATAATGACTCTTAACGCATTTCTCAACAAAGTTCACCTTACCTATTTTCTGAACTTGATGGCGAAGAAAACGCCGATTTCCAACAGCGAAATCGGCGGCTACTTTTCAGGCGCAGCTAATTCAATGGGAAATATGTTTTAAGCGTCTCTAAAGCATTGTTACGAATGACTTCTTTCCCATATTCCTCTAAACGGTGAATGGTTACTTGCGAATCCGTTCCATATTCTAAAAGCAAGCTTAGCATATTGTCAATCTCATGTTCTGTATAATCTTCTTCGTTAAATTGCACAAACAAATAGTAACGTTCTTCAAATTGGAAAAGATGATTGACAAATCCTGTAAAATCAGCACGATGGGCGAGGGCAATGACGTCTTCGATATCTTTAAAACAAATGGTAAACTGGAGAACTTCATGATCATCCTCGTCCGCAAACGACTCATCGCCGCGCGAAATATGGAAATGGTGATCCAAAATCGCCTCAATTTTTTCATCAACTGGAACGGAAAATTCACGCAATTTGTCTTCTGGAAGAGGGAGTTCTAGCTTGCTTCCATCTTTTGATAACTGCGCTTTCGTCACCAACACTTCTAACCCTTTCTCTAACGCCTGCACCTGGATCCAAAGAGGACCCTCAAGGGAAAAATCCCCTTCACTATGGACTTCATCCATCATTTCCCAAAACAATTCTTCACTGCGCTCACGGTTATACCAAATTTCTTCGCGGTCAAAACCGCGCTCCTCTATATCAACATACGAAATATAAAATTTGACTGTATGTTCATTAATGCGTTCTATTTCCACTTGCCGAACTCTCCCTTCTGAAAAAGAATAAAATTGAAGGGATTTTTACCCCCAAAAATTCTATTTAAATACAAGACTATGTCTTGTACTTTTATTTTATGACAAAAAGCGAAAGAAGGGAAATAAAAAAACGCGTTTTTAAAAATTGGGCATGAAACACAACACGTCCTACTATAATGGTGATGAAAACAAATGAAACGAGGGACACACATGATTGACGAATATGTGATTTCCATTCTGCTCATCATTGGCATTGATGTTATTCTTGGTGGGGACAATGCTGTGGTCATCGCATTGGCAAGCCGAAAGCTGCCGGAACAAAAGCGAAATATCGCGATTGTGCTTGGTACAGCGTTGGCCATTTTCATTCGTATGATTCTGACGATCATGGTGGTAATGTTATTAAAAATTCCATTTTTACAACTAATTGGCGGCTGTATTTTGCTTTGGATCTCCTTAAGGCTGCTCATTCAAAAAGAAGAAACACATGCATCGATTAAATCGGAAACATCGCTTTGGAAGGCGGTACAGACAATTGTAATAGCCGATGTAGCCATGGGGTTAGATAATGTGATCGCGATCGCTGGAGCTGCTCAAGGTCATACTGCTCTTGTGGTCTTTGGCTTCCTGTTTTCTGTTCCTATTATCATTTTAGGCAGCAAACTTATCCTTTATGCGATGGAACGTTACTCCTTCCTTATTTACATCGGCGGAGCGTTATTGGCCTATACTGCCGGAAAAATGATCACTGCCGAACAGCAAATCCGCCATTTATATGATAGTGCTTTCGCATGGAAATCAGTATTCCCATTTGTTACAGCCGGATTGACCGTACTGCTTGGTTTCATGATCAATCGGCGCAAGTTTCAACGCTGGACCTAAACCGCGTTCGCTTGTTTATTTAATAAAAAACTTCTACATGACGGACCATGTAGAAGTTTATTCCCCTTATTCGTTAACGAGCCGCTGCGCTTGGCGAAGCTGATATGCTCGCACTTTGCGCGGCAAGAAACGGCGAATTTCATCTTCGTTGTAACCGACTTGAAGCCGTTTTTCATCGATAATAATCGGTCTCCGCAAAATTCCCGGATTTTTTTGAATTAGCTCATATAAATCTTGAAGCGGCAATGTTTCGAGATTTATATTCAGCTTTTGAAACACTTTAGATCTTGTGGAAATAATTTCGTCCGTTCCTGTTTCTGTCATACGTAAAATTTCCTTAATCTCCTCAATCGTTAACGGTTCGGAGAAAATATTGCGTTCAACATAAGGAATATTATGTTTTTCTAGCCATGCTTTCGCTTTCCGGCATGACGTGCAACTTGGCGAAATATACAATTTCACCATCTATCTCACTCCCTTTCAACAAGGATCACCTTGTCTTCTATACCAACAGAACGAACTAACTATCAATGACGCATGAAGCCTATGGATGGAAATCGGCACGTTCTAGCGTATAAAAGCACTTTTTCTACACCTTCGTATAGACGATCACTCTTGTTCGTTAGACTTTCATAGACAAACACCTCGTTGGTGCTTTGCGTCCTATCGGCTCGGTTCAAAACCGATCCTCACTTCATCCCGACGCCTTCAGCCACGGGCTTTCGTTATCAATTAATTGTAATTTAAAATTAATCTAACATGATATATTATACAATAAATATATAAATAAAGATATAGTTTTTCAAAAAACTCTCTTATTTTCTTCCTTAATTTTTCTCCGCTTCTTCCAATAAACAGAAAAATCATCTACAATAAAATGAGAACGATACGAGGGGGAAGGAGCAATGGCGCAATATTTTATTGATTTCATCATCGCTTCCGTATTGATCATCGGAATTACCGCATTAATGGGGATCATTGCCAACGGCATTGGGGAACGCATTTTCGGAGGTTCAAAACGAAAAGAACACGTCAATGAATCAAAACATATACAAAGCGGCTGGAATCTCGTCGGCGGCAAAAATAAAACGATCTCTTAAGCTGAGATCGTTTTATTTATACATGGATTGATATGTTTTATATTCCGCCTCTGAGCATAATACGAAATGGCCCGGGGTAATTTCACGAAATTCCAGCTCTTCCCCTTCTTTATAATTATGCTGCGACGGATCGTAAATAATCCGTTTCCGCGTCCGTTCGGTTTCCGGATCAGGAAGCGGGATTGCCGATAAGAGCGCTTTTGTGTATGGATGAATCGGATTGCGGTACAATTCTTCCGCATCCGCAAGCTCCACCATTTTTCCAAAGTACATCACACCAATGCGGTCGCTAATGTATTTGACCATCGACAAATCATGCGCGATAAACAAATACGTCAATCCTTTTTCGCGCTGCAGTTTTTTCATTAAATTCACCACTTGTGCCTGAATCGACACGTCAAGCGCGGAAATAGGCTCATCGGCAATAATAAACTCCGGTTCCACCGCTAGAGCGCGGGCAATGCCGATCCGCTGACGCTGACCACCCGAGAATTCGTGCGGATAGCGGTTCGCATGTTCACGGTTTAAGCCAACGGTCTCGAGCAGCTCATATACACGCTGCATCCGTTCTTCTTTCGTTTTCGCCAGACCGTGAATATCGATGCCCTCCGCGATAATGTCCGCAACGGTCATCCGTGGATTTAACGAGGCGTATGGGTCTTGGAAAATCATTTGCATTTTGCGGTTTAATTCTTTTAATTCCTTTTTTGACTTTTTGCCATGCACGTTAACCCCGTTAAATAACACTTCTCCTTCCGTTGCTTCATATAAGCGGATAATCGTTCTTCCGGTCGTCGATTTACCGCATCCCGACTCACCGACAAGCCCAAACGTTTCCCCTTTATAAATATCAAAGGTGATTCCATCGACCGCTTTAACGACTTCTCCTCTGCCGACATGGAAATACTGCTTTAAATTTTTTACTTCGAGGAGTTTTTGTCTAGCCACGAGGTCCTCCTCCTTTCCGAGCAACGATTTGCGCAAATTTAGCTATACGGTCGCGCACGATTTGCGGCGGCTCTACTTTTGGCGCATTTTCATGGAGTAGCCACGTCGCTGCGTAATGCGTATCAGAAACTTTAAACATCGGTGGTTCTAATTCATAGTCAATTTTTAGCGCATATGGATTTCTTGGCGCAAACGCATCGCCTTTCGGCGGATTCAATAAATCCGGCGGCGTACCTGGAATCGAGTAAAGCTCCATATCTTTATGATCAAGACTTGGCATCGAAGCAAGCAATCCCCATGTATATGGGTGCTTAGGATTATAGAAAATCTCATCGACTGTGCCGATTTCTACGATTTTTCCAGCGTACATGACCGCCACACGGTCAGCCATATTGGCGACAACACCAAGGTCATGTGTAATGAAAATAATCGACATTCCTAGTTTCTTTTGAATATCTTTCATCAGTTCCAGGATTTGTGCCTGAATGGTTACGTCTAATGCTGTCGTCGGCTCGTCGGCAATTAAAATTTTCGGGTTACAAGCAAGAGCGATCGCAATCACGACACGCTGGCGCATCCCGCCGGAAAACTGGTGCGGATATTGTTTCATGCGCATCTCCGCATTTTTGATGCCGACAAGCTGCAGCAGTTCAACCGCCCGCTTGCGCGCTTCTTCTTTAGAAATTTTTTGATGTTTTAAAATTGCTTCCATGACTTGTTTGCCAATAGTCATCGTCGGGTTTAACGACGTCATCGGATCTTGGAAGATCATTGAAATCTTTGCGCCACGGATATTCTGCATTTCTTTATCGGAAAGCTTTGTTAAATCTTTTCCTTCAAATAAAATTTCTCCTTGTTTAATTCGGCTTGGCGGAGTTGGCAACAGCCGCATTAACGCTTTTGATGTCACCGATTTTCCCGAGCCGGACTCGCCAACAATCGCTAGCGTCTCCCCTTTGTATAAATCAAAGCTAACGCCTCGGACCGCCTGCACCTCGCCTGCATGTATGTCGAAGGAGATGTGTAAATCTTTCACTTCCAATATTTTCTCCATGTTCTCCTCTCCTTCCGTCCATTATTTGCGCATTTTCGGATCTAGCGCATCGCGCAGCCCGTCTGCCACTAAGTTAAAGCTCAAAATTAATAAACTGATGACAATCGCCGGAATAATCATCATATGCGGAAATGTTTGAATCGATTTATATCCGTCGCTGACTAATGAACCAAGCGATGCTGCCGGCGGACGAATTCCAAGACCGATAAAGCTTAAAAACGCTTCGGTGAAAATCGCGCTTGGAATCGTAAACATCGTCGTAATAATGATCGGACCGATGACGTTTGGAATTAAATGCTTAAAAATTAACCGGGAGTTGGATGCCCCTAGCGTACGGGCCGCAAGCACATATTCCATATTTTTTAATTTTAAAACTTGTCCGCGGACGATCCGCGCCATCGTCGTCCAGCCGGCAATAACCATCGCCATCGTAATCGAAATAATTCCAGGTTCAAAAATTAAAATAAACAAAATGATGATGATTAAGTGCGGAATACCGTTTATTATTTCAATAATCCGTTGCATAATATTATCGACGCGGCCGCCGTAATAACCAGAAATGCCGCCGTACGCAATTCCGATACACAAATCGATTAATGCGGCCAATACCCCGATGTAAAGGGAAATACGCGTTCCGTACCACGTTCTTGTCCATAAATCACGGCCTAAATCGTCTGTTCCAAACCAATAGTATTCTTTAATGCCTTTCTCTTTATATACATCAACGCCGTTTGCGTCTTTCCCGTCTAAATTGAGCCAGCTAATATGCTCTAAGACAGGAACTTTCGGCGGCAGTTTCGCATGATTTAAATTTTGTTCTTTATACGTGTGCTTACTCGTCATCGGAGCGATAATCGCTGTTAATGTTAAAATAATAATCATGATTAAGCCAACAATGGCTGCTTTATTCTTCCGCAAACGAATCCAGGCGTCTTGCCAAAATGTCAAGCTTGGGCGGGTAATTTTTTCATGTTCACTAACGTTCGGTGGAGCGGGTTGAAACAGATCTAGTGAAAGATTTTCATAGTTTAGTTTAGCCATCATTTTTTCCCTCCCGCTAAACGAATACGTGGGTCGACGACACCGTATAGCATGTCAACGATAAAAATCGCCAAAATGAGCAATGCGGAGTAGAACAACGTCGTTCCCATAATAACAGGGTAATCGTTTAGTGCAATCGAACGGACAAATTGCTCCCCTAATCCAGGAACAGCGAAAATGTTCTCGATGACAAGGGTCCCCGTCATTAAGTTGACAACCATTGGACCAAGGATCGTAATAATCGGGATGAGCGAGTTACGGATCGCATGTTTCACAATCACCGCCGCATTGCTAATTCCTTTTGCTCTTGCCGTTAAAATATAGTCAGAGCTTAATACTTCCAGCATTTCCGTCCGCATAAAGCGAGCGATATTGGCAATCACGCCAGCCGACAATGCAAGCGTTGGCAGAATCGTATATTCAAACCCTTCCCAAAACGCGACTGGCAGCCATTGTAATTTTACGGCGATAAAGTATTGCAAAAATCCGGCAAGCACAAACGATGGAATGGAGATTCCTAATACGGAGATAACGGTTGCTGTATAATCTCCCCACGTGTTATGGCGAATCGCCGCAAAAATGCCAAGCAACAGTCCAATAATAGTACCAAATACAATCGCCTGAAAGCCGAGCTGCGCCGATGGTCCGATTCGTTCCCCGATTAACTCCGTTACGGGACGGTTATCATATTGGAACGAAACGCCTAAATCCCCTTTTAATAAATTGCCTAAATAGCGGACATATTGAACAGGAACGGGATCGTTCAACCCGTATTCTTCTAAAATAATTTGCCGTTGTTCTGGCGTCAGTTTTTCTTGGTTTTGCAATGGCGAACCAGGAAGCAGTTTCATTAAAAAGAACGTCACCGTCGCGATAATAAATAACGTAATGACCATATACACAATCCGTTTGATCGTATATCGCGCCATTGGAGCACCCCCTCCAATAAATGTTTTTAATATAATAATTTGAATCTTTGTTGTTTTTCGACATTTTTCGCCTTTTCAGTCAAAAGGAGAGTATATGCTTTTCACATATACTCTCCTCCGCAATTATTGCAGAACTATTACTCGATATATGCCCATTTATAGCTGTAATCTCCGCCAAATGGATGAGAAACAATATCTTTTACGTATTCGCGCTGCAAGTACGCGGTACCACGTTGATAAAGCGGCGCGATCGGCATTTCTTCAAACAAGAGTTTTTCTGCTTTTAACATTGCATCCCAGCGGGCTTGCAAGTCGCTTAGCAACGTTGTTTTCGCATCTTTAACAAGTTTGTCATACTCTGGGTTGGACCAGCCAGTTTGGTTGTGCGGGCTGTTTGTTACCCAAAGATCGATAAATGTCATTGGGTCTTGATAGTCAGGACCCCAGCCAGAGTAAGATAGATCATATTGCATTTTGCTTTCTAGTTCAAGTTTTTGTTTGAACGGTTGTTGTTTAATGTTGACCGTAAGGCCAGGCAAGTTCTTTTCAAGCTGTTCTTTTAGGTATTCGCCGACTTTCTTCGCAACGTCGGTGTCGTAGTTCAGCAATTCAACCGTAAATTTGTCTTTGCCAAGCTCTTTTTTCGCTTGTTCCCATAATTTTTTCGCTTCGTTGATATCTGTTTTCATTAAGTCACCGTTTTCATCACGGAAATCTTTTCCATTTGGACCTGTAACAAAGTCTTTTGGTACTAGGTAGTTTGCCACAACTGTACCGTTGTTTAAAAGCGTATCAACAAGCGCTTGTTTGTCAATCGCCATGGCAATCGCTTTACGGGCGTTGACGTTTTTCAACAATTCATTTTTCGTGTTCATGCGCAGCCAGAAAATAGATGGTTCAAGTTCTGTATGGAAGTTTTTATCATTTTTGTATTTGTCAACAAACTCTGCAGCTAGACCAACGCGGTCGACTTTTTTCGTTTCATAAAGGTTTACAGCTGTTGCAGTATCTTTTACGACTTTGACATTGATTGTTTCTAGCTTCACGTTGTCTTTATCCCAATAGTTTGGATTTTTCTTATATGTCCAGCCTTGTTCATGTTTCCAATCGCTTAATACGAATGGCCCGTTATAAAGCGTTGTGTTTGCTTCCAAGCCATATTTCTCGCCTTGCGATTTTACGAATTTTTCGTTTTGCGGCATGAACGATCCAAATACCGTTAAGCTTACGAAGTATGGAACTGGGTTTTTCAATTCTACTTGAAGCGTATAGTCATCTACCGCTTTTACGCCAAGCTGATCAACTGGCAATTTGCCTTGGTTGACTTCTTCTGCGTTTTTAATGTCATACATAATATAGGCGTATTCGGAAGCTGTTTTTGGATCTAATACTCTTCTCCACGCAAATACGAAGTCATGCGCCGTAACAGGGTCGCCGTTCGACCATTTTGCGTCTTTGCGGAGTTTGAATGTGTAAACTTTTCCATCTTGGCTTACTTCATAGCTTTCTGCCACACCTGGAACAGGTTTGTTGTCTTTGCCTAAACGGTAAAGACCTTCCATCACGTTGTTTAGCACGATGAACGATACTTGGTCTGTTGCAAGTGCGGAATCAAGCGATGGAATTTCCTGACTTTCAAGTAAGTTCAACACTTGCTCTTTCTTTTCGGTCGGCTTATTTGCGGTGCCGCCATTGTTGTCTTTTGCTGTGTCGTTGTTGCCTCCGCAGGCTGCTAGAAACGTGGATACAGCCAGGAGAAGCACAAGAAACAATGATAGTTTCTTCTTCACTAAAAAGTCCCCCCTTAATGGTATGTAGTTTATTACAAATCTTCTGAATGTTATGTTTCAGAAGATTTCACTTACCCATTATTATATATAGTATTAATATATTTGAAAAGAATTTTTTTATTTTTTTGAATAGAAATTTTCTAATTTTTTTGTTTTGGGCAACTATACAGTTACTTTGAATTTTAATGAGATTTTTACGAAATGTAAACAAAAAATTTTCACAACCTATTTAAGAAAACGCTTACAATATAATGTTTTCCTGTAAATTTAGAATTCAAAGTAAATATTTATAGGCTTTTTCAAGAATTCATATTTTTTCTTAATATAATTTCTTTAATAATATCTACAAAGTTTATTTCCCGATTGGCCACCGAAACAGAAGTCTTCTTAGTTTATTTGTGATACAATTAAACTGAAAATTTAGCTGTTTAGGGGGTAGAAAGTGAAGGTAGTTGCTAGAAGTACATGCCTGCTTACAGCAGCCATGTTAATCATTAGTTTCTTTATCGTTCTATTTCGGGGAGAATGGACGTTTCTTTCTTTTGTCAATGTTACGTTTCTGCTTTCGCTTTTGCCTCTCGTGATCGGCGGGTTTTTATTCGTGTACGAACAAGGTTTTTTTAACGGTTTTGCATATGGGCTTCGGAAGCTGCGCAAAAGCAGTTCGAAAGCGGAACGTTATCTAGCGGAGCTGCAAGGCATATCCGCTGAACAGCCGGTTCAGCCAAAAAAATTTGCCATTACGTATCCGCTCTTGTTTTCAAGCCTTATTCTTTTTCTTTTGATGATCGCCGCCGGATATGCCATACGGTAAAGTTGCAGCAACTATCGCTTTGTTCTATAATATAAAGCAATCGATCATATGAAACATGCGATGAGAAAGAAGAGTACATGTTGCGATGCCTTCAGAGAGCTTGTGGCTGGTGCGAACAAGCGGCTAGCAATATGGAATGGGCTTTCGAGCATCCGGCTGAACCGCAAGTAGTAGGCTTGGACGTTTGCCTTGCGTTATCAAGGCGCCATGTGCAAGCGCACATGGGCTAAGTGATTGCACGCAACGTGCAATAACTAGGGTGGCAACGCGGTCCTACCGTCCCTAACTTTAGGGGGTAGGGCCTTTTTATATTACAACATAAAGGAGTGGTTGTATGAAAACAAGCTTTTCCGGCATCCAGCCAAGCGGCGTCATTACGCTCGGCAACTATATCGGAGCGATGCGCCAATTTTTGGAACTTCAACACGAGTACAACTGTTACTTTTGCATTGTCGATCAGCACGCGATTACCGTTCCGCAAGATCCAAAAGAGCTGCAAAAAAACATTCGCAGCCTAGCTGCTCTCTACTTGGCGGTTGGCATTGATCCAAATAAAGCGACACTGTTTATTCAATCGGAAGTTCCGGCGCATGCGCAGGCGGGATGGATGCTGCAATGCATTGCCTACATCGGCGAACTCGAGAGAATGACGCAGTTTAAAGATAAATCAGCAGGCAAGGAAGCGGTTAGCGCCGGGCTGCTCACCTATCCACCGTTGATGGCGGCTGACATTCTTCTCTATAAAACCGACATTGTGCCTGTCGGAGAGGACCAAAAGCAGCATATTGAATTGACGCGCGACTTGGCGGAGCGGTTTAACAAGCGGTATGGCGAAATCTTTACGATTCCGGAACCGCGCATTCCGAAAATCGGCGCGCGCATTATGTCGCTGGCGGACCCAATGAAAAAAATGAGCAAATCTGATCCAAATAAAAAAGCATTTATCACCCTTTTGGATGACGCGAAAACGATCGAAAAGAAAATCAAAAGCGCGGTCACGGACTCTGAAGGTGTCATCCGCTATGATAAAGAAAAGAAACCGGGAATCTCCAACCTGCTCAACATTTATTCCATTTTAGCGAACAAAACGATCGAAGAGCTCGAACAAGAATATGCAGGAAAAGGATACGGCGTCTTTAAGGCGGACCTGGCTCAAGTCATTATCGATACCTTGACGCCGATTCAAGAAAAATATTATGACTTGCTCGAAAGCAGCACGCTCGACCAAGTGCTCGATGAAGGTGCGGAAAAAGCGAATAAGACTGCAACGGAAATGCTCGAAAAAATGGAACAGGCGATGGGGCTTGGCAGAAGGCGCTAAAGAAAAAAGTGGCTGACGTAAAATCATGTCAGCCACTTTTCATGTTTCATCACCTTAGGCGTGTTGATAAATCAATAAAATGAATCGTTCATGATCCGTTTTTCTGCCGGAATTGGCCAATAAAAAGCGAAAAACATCCCATCATTGTTTGTGCTTCTATTTAATTGACTTTTGGTTCTTGCTCCATTTCCCAAATCTTTTCAAAAAACGGCTGCCCTTTGATTAATTTTTCGCAAAGCTGCTCATGCCGCTCCGACCATCCGTATTTTGTCTCCTCGTATAAGTGCTGCCACGCCTCTTCAAATGACATCTTTTGGATGTCAGGGTATTTTTGCGGCGCCCATTCCGTATACCAGTAGCGCACTTCTGCCACATTTTTCGTCGAGTAGAGCTGATCAAGCGCCATAAATAAAAGTTGTTTCAACTGCCGCTCTTTCCGTGTCAGCCCATGCATTAGCTCAGGGGCTGGAGATAAAATATGATACTCTTTTTCGTATGCTGGCAGCGGATATGGTTCTTCATGCTGATCGGCTACCATTTCATACACAAGCTGTTCCTGTCTTGGAATGAGACGGCTTTTACGAATCGGAATGTTATAACCAATCGTGTCGACGGCAAGAATGCCAAAGCCGTCTGTTATCACAAAACAGTAATCGAGCTGAATGCGTTCATGATTTTTGCGCACATACGCCTTCTGATATACATCCTCTAAAAGTGGTTTTGGAATCTCAGATAAGCTGTTTTCAATATAGTCAAATAAGGCGGAAGAAACTTTTAACAGCGGCACCTGATCGAGCAATTCGACTTGATCGTCCTTTCGCCACTCATGGAAATGACATACGTTGTATCCGTTCTCTTCCCCTTCAAACCAGTTCACCCAAATGTCATGCAGATACAGCATACGATACCCCTCACTTCCAAACCTGTTTGTCCATCAGTATAGGCAGAGGGGAAGAATTTTATTCCATGCAAACCTCTTTTCTCCATTATGGCTCTCGGCTGGGAAAATATAAACTTCCCCACATAAGCAATACACCAATAGGAAATAAATAACACTCGCTTCTCGTGCAAATATAGAAAAAATATTCACTCCATCCCCGCTCTGGTGTCATGATGTTTAAGTAAGTAATCATCATCATTCCGCCGACAACGGAAAAGCCAAAGCCAACTAAGTACAAAAATATGCGAACCATCGGGTCCCACTTCTTTCATTTCAACTTGTCCATCCTAGTTTTACATATATGAGCACCCGATGGTAATCATGACTACTCGCCGCCTTCGAATGCGGCAAGCTGCAATATTTGCTCCGAATCCATATTCATCAACTTGGCCAATTCTTTTCCCCTCTCCAAGCAACGGCGGACAATCGCATATCCAACCGCATACCCAACCATGTCCGGATAAAAACCAAGTCCGTAAAGAATGCGTGAGTATAACGGATGCTGCGTGGAAATCGAGCGATGCGGGGCTACATAGCGCTGCCAAAAACGATAAAGCTGTTCATCCGAGTAGTAAGAAGTCCAGTTAGCCCGATAATCTTTTCCAACATAACGGTCTACAGCGCTTTCGGCAAGCCCTTCTAATATGACCGCATCTAAAAGCGTCATCTCTTCGTGCTTCTTTTTTTGTTTGTTTAAGCGGCAAACATGGTTATATTCATGTGTCACTAACGCTTCGATTTCTTTATCGGTGTGATGCGGCAATAGAAAAAGAACGAGCTTGTCATGAAAAGCGATGCCGCCTTTTCCATTAAATTCACGTGCTAATTTCCGGTTATAGGGGTCCGCTGGAAACAGGAAGACGGGGACGTCCGGACCGTTCCAATCTTTTTTTCGCTTCTCGTAAACCGCCTCCACCCGTTCCCACATATCATTCTGTTTCATTTTTTCAACGATCTCTCTTATATTTTTCGTTGGTCGATACATACCGTAAGGAAGCAAATATTGATAAATGTCTCGAGCATCGGCATCAGGGAAATAACGGGTAAGGCGCTCGCATATGCGAATGGGCTGGTCATAGTCCTTCGTGAGCCATCGGTCTGTCCGGCAAACGGTCACGTCCTCTCACCTCTTTTTCACTATCGTATGATTCAGCAGAAAAAGAGGTGAAAAAAGAGGCTATCTCACCGTTTGGAGAGATAGCCTGACCGTCATTTTACATATTTTTTAAAAATCAATGTTGCATTATGTCCGCCAAATCCAAACGAATTGCTTAACACCGTGTTTACTTCCTGCTTTCTTGCCACGTTTGGCACATAGTCCAAATCGCATTCCGGATCCGGAGTTTCATAGTTAATCGTCGGCGGGATGACTCCATCTCTAATCGCCAAGATCGAAAAGATCGCCTCGACGGCGCCGGTCGCACCAAGCAAATGGCCGGTCATCGATTTCGTCGAGCTGACGGCGAGTTTGTAGGCATAGTCACCGAACACTTCTTTAATCGCCATCGTTTCATATTTGTCATTGTATTCCGTGCTCGTGCCGTGGGCGTTAATATAATCGATCTCTTCCGGCTTCATTCCCGCATCCTGCAATGCCTGGCGCATCGCGCGCACGCCGCCTTCGCCGCCTGGAGCCGGCGCGGTAATGTGATACGCATCCCCTGTTGCTCCGTATCCGACAATTTCCGCATAAATGGTTGCCCCGCGGCGCAACGCATGCTCTAGTTCTTCTAATACGAGAATGCCTGCGCCTTCGCCCATGACAAACCCATCCCGATTTTTATCAAACGGGCGGCTTGCCGTTTTCGGGTCCGGATTCGTCGATAAAGCGGTGTTGGCGCAAAATCCGGCAAAAGACATTTTCGTAATTGGCGCTTCCGTGCCACCGGTAATCATCACATCGGCATCGCCGCGCTGTATCACCTTAAACGCGTCGCCGATCGAATTGGCTCCTGTCGCGCAAGCGGTAACCGTACAAGAATTGATTCCTTTTGCACCTAAAATAATAGATACTTGCCCCGCTGCCATATCCGGGATCATCATCGGTACAAAAAACGGGCTGACCCGGCGGTAGCCGCGTTGTTGGAAAATTTCAAACTGCTGCTCAAACGTTTCCATGCCGCCGATTCCCGAGCCGATCCAAACGCCGACTCTTGCTGCGTTTTCGTCTGTAATTTCCAGTTTTGCATCTTTTACTGCCATTAACGAAGCGGCGACCGCATATTGCGTAAAACGGTCCATTTTCCGCGCTTCGCGGCGATCCATAAAGCTTTCCGGATCAAAGTCTTTTACTTCCGCTGCTACTTTCGCCGGAAACTCATCGGGATTGACACGGGTAACAATCCCGATTCCGGACTGGCCGGCAACGATGTTTTTCCATGTTGTTTCCACATCGTTTCCAAGCGGGGTCACTGCCCCAAGACCTGTAACAACGACTCGTCTTTTTTCCATTGTTTCGTCTCTCCTTTTTCATCGATCTTGAGCTATTATCGGCCCCAACGCAAAGCGATTGCGCCCCACGTCAGTCCTCCGCCAAATCCGACCATAATAATCAAGTCATCTTCTTTGATTTTCCCTGCTTCCAACTCTTCAACGAGCGAAATCGGAATCGAGGCGGCTGACGTATTGCCGTATTTGCGGATTGTTGTCGACATTTTCTCTTCCGGCAGCTCAAGGCGCTGTCTTGCCGCTTCCACAATGCGGATGTTCGCCTGATGCGGAATAAGAAAATCGACATCTTCTTTCGTTAGGCCTGCTTTTTCTAAAACATTAATGCTTGATTCTCCCATTTGCCGAACGGCAAATTTAAATACTTCCCGGCCATTCATCACGATATATTCTTCTTTATATAAATGTTTTCCTCCTGTTCCATCAGCCCCTAATTCAAATGACAAAATTCCGCGGCCTTGCGAAACAGGTCCCATGACGACCGCTCCGGCGCCATCGCCGAATAACACGGCCGTATTGCGGTCGTTCCAATCCATGATTTTAGATAATTTTTCTGCCCCGACTACCAATATATAACGATACGCCCCATTGTCAATAAATTGGCTTGCGGTGACCATACCATAAATAAAACCGGCACATGCCGCGCTAATGTCCAACGCCGCCGCTTTGACGGCTCCAAGCCGCTCCTGCAGCATGCAGGCGACAGATGGAAACGCTCTGTCAGGAGTTACTGTCGCTACTAAAATTAAATCAATGTCTTGCGGAGCAATTTTTGCGTCTTCCAATGCCTTTTTCGCCGCCAAATAGGCCATATCGGAAGTGTCCATGTCGTCTGCAGCAATTCTCCGTTCTTCAATCCCTGTTCGCGTCCGAATCCACTCATCGGACGTATCCATCATTTTCTCCAAGTCGAAGTTGGTTACCACTTTTTCCGGCACATACCGGCCGACTCCAATAATACCTGCTCCCACGCCGAACATCTCCTTTAAAATTATATAACCAATTATTATTACTTGGTACTAATTTTATCGAAAAAATGAAAAGCATGCAATAAAAACGTGTGATTTGTCTAGTCACTTTTGCCCCCTTTACCATACAGTGCTAATAAGGAAAATGAAAAGGGAGGGCAGTACGATGGCTGACAATGAGCAACAGCAGCAAGACAAACCGCTAGACCGTTTTTCACGCTTAATGTTCGGTCCCTTTCCACCGTCCCGCCAGTCAAACGATAACCCATCAATGAAAGATGATGCTCCTGCACAACAAGGTCCTGATTTTATCCAACTTCTCCAAAATATTGATACGTTTGTCGCCTCATTTGATCAATTAAAGCCGTTAATGAAAAAAATCACTTCCTTTGTCGACATGCTAAAAAAATAAAAGGCGCCGCCTGCAAGCGCCTTTTATTTTTAGCCATCAAAATAATTCCTCTATCGCTTTTAGCGAAGATAGAGGAATTTACGGAAGCTCGTTATATTTCTGAAAAAATTGAGCAATTGCCTTTGCCAATTGGTACTTCTTTTCTGGTAAGTAATAAATGACAAAAACATGATCATTCGTCGCTTTCATCCATTGCTCATACTTGCGGCAATGAAGCGACGATGGATAACGGGTCACTCCCGATAATTGCCATATTTTAATAGGTACTTGGTGCGGGATGAGAAGCAGCGAAGGAACTGCTTTTTCGACGTTTGTTTCTGCTATGTCGTAGGCATGCGCAATCTCCTTTACCATGCGTTTATAAAAAAATTGATTTTCCTTTTCATATTCGAGCTGGGCGCGCAAATCGAGACAAGGAGTTAACATCACAACCGCACGGATTTGTTTCGGCATCGCTTCGAGAAGCTGCAAAGCAATGAGCGCCCCCATTCCTTCAGCGAGAATGTAAATGCGATTGTTTAAAATTTCACTTTTTAATACGTAGTAAATCAGTTGCTTCGCCAGACGTACCGCTTTTGGGCACCCCCAATGCCGGCCATACAGATGGGAGTAAAATACCGTGTAACCATATTCGAGCATCTGATCAAGAAAATTGCGGCGACCTTGGTGCTCGATCCAATAACTTGTATGTTCGTTAACAAAATGGTTCGTATCTCCAATAATAAAGAGAGCGAATCCATTTGGCCGTTCTGGCAGATGAATAACGCACCATTGGTCATCGAGCTGAAAAAACCGTTGTTGAACCGTCATATGGATATCCACCCTTGTTTTACGATGCATAATTGTACAGTATACCATATGCGGCGCATAAAAAAACGTATGGGTATATGCCTAAATGATCAAGTTGTGGTAAGATAAGAAAAGGAATTTGAAATGATGGGAGGAAAGAAGATGCGGCTGTTTTGGACGTTTTTCTGGACATTTCTGTTAGTGCAGATGGCTACCTATGTGATGGGATCTATGCAAGGAATCACCTATAATTTTTCTACCGGAGCCTTGCTTGGCGTCATTGTGACCGTTCTCATCTTTATTGTCGCTAGTCTGATTCCGGATGAGCCGGTAGAACATCACCATCATTAATTACTTGCTTTATAGAAGAAGGCTGTCCAAAACGTGGACAGCCTTCTTCTATGATTGCGTTTTTATCACAATTTGCCCGTTTTCGTAATCGACCACTACCGTGCTGTAATCTTTCACCCGTCCGGCGATGATTTCTTTCGCCAACGGAGTTTCAATTTGCTTTTGCATAAACCGTTTCAACGGCCGCGCCCCGTAAACCGGGTCAAATCCAGCTTCAGCGATATATTCTTTTGCCTTATCCGTCAAAGAAAGCGAAATATGGCGGTCGCTGAGCCGTTTCGATAATTCGCTGGCAAATTTCGCGACAATCCCTTTTATTTCGTTCACCGTCAGCGGCTTAAACAAAACAATATCGTCGATGCGATTTAAAAATTCCGGACGGAAATGGGCGCGCAGCTGCTGCAAGACTTGCTCGCGCGTTTCTTCTTTAATTTCCCCGTCATCTGTCACCCCTTCTAACAGCAAATGGGAGCCGATATTGGACGTCATAATCACGACCGTGTTTTTAAAGTCAACAGTGCGTCCTTGCGAATCGGTGATCCGCCCGTCATCGAGCATTTGCAATAAAATATTGAACACTTCTGGATGAGCTTTTTCAATTTCATCTAACAGAATGACGGAATACGGTTTGCGCCGCACCGCTTCGGTCAGCTGCCCTCCTTCTTCATAGCCGACATAGCCTGGAGGAGCACCAATCAAACGGGAAACGGCATGTTTTTCCATATACTCCGACATATCGATGCGAATCATTTGTTCTTCGCTGTCAAATAATGCTTGTGCCAATGTTTTCGCCAATTCTGTCTTTCCGACGCCGGTCGGCCCTAAAAAGATAAAGGAACCGATCGGGCGGTTTGGATCTTTAATGCCGGCACGCGCCCGCAGCACCGCATCGGCCACTAATTCCACCGCTTCGTCCTGGCCGATGACCCGTTCATGCAACAGCTCATGCAAACGCAATAGCTTTTCCCGTTCTCCTTCGACAAGCCTTGTCAACGGAATTCCCGTCCAGCGCGAA
This sequence comes from Parageobacillus genomosp. 1, assembly GCF_000632515.1. Lineage (GTDB taxonomy): Bacteria > Bacillota > Bacilli > Bacillales > Anoxybacillaceae > Saccharococcus. The sequence goes on along the minus strand of NZ_CM002692.1, from coordinate 596,795 downwards.
ACGATTTCGGCGATTTCCTCTTCCGTTACTTCCTCGCGCAGCAGCCTTCCCTCATTATTTTCGTTCATTTCCTGTTCTAGCTGCTTTAATTGTTTCTCAAGCTGTGGAATGCGGCCGTGGCGAAGTTCCGCCGCTTTGTTCAAATCATATTCATTTTCCGCTTCCTCTAACTCACGCTTTGCTTTTTCCAGCGCCTCCCGCACGTCGCGCACGCGCCCAATCGCTTCTTTTTCCTGCTGCCATTGCGCTTTCATGCTGTTTGCTTTTTCCCGTAAATCCGCAAGTTCCTTCGTGAGCGCTTCAAGACGTTCTTTGCTCGCCTCATCCGTTTCTTTTCGCAACGCTGCTTCTTCGATTTCGAGCTGCATCACGCGGCGCATCACTTCATCCAGCTCCGACGGCATCGAGTCCATTTCCGTACGAATCGTCGCACACGCCTCATCAACTAAGTCAATCGCTTTATCCGGCAAAAAGCGGTCGGAAATATAGCGATCCGCCAATGTCGCGGCGGCTACAAGGGCACGGTCATGAATTTTCACACCGTGATGAACTTCAAACCGCTCTTTTAAGCCACGCAAAATCGAAATCGTATCTTCCACGCTCGGTTCTTCAACAAGCACTTGCTGGAAGCGCCGTTCAAGTGCCGGATCTTTTTCGATATATTGCCGGTATTCATCCAGTGTTGTTGCACCGATGCAATGTAGCTCGCCTCGCGCCAACATCGGCTTTAACATGTTGCCCGCATCTATCGCTCCTTCTGCCTTGCCGGCACCGACAATCGTATGTAATTCATCGATAAATAAAATAATCCTCCCTTCACTTTTCTTGATTTCGTTTAACACCGCTTTAAGACGTTCTTCAAATTCGCCGCGGAATTTCGCGCCCGCCACAAGCGAGCTCATATCTAACGCAAAAATCGTTTTGTCTTTTAATCCTTCGGGAACGTCTTTGCGGACAATGCGCTGGGCCAGTCCTTCGACGATCGCCGTTTTTCCGACCCCCGGCTCGCCGATTAATACCGGGTTGTTTTTCGTTTTCCGCGATAAAATGCGAATAACGCGGCGAATTTCGCTATCGCGGCCGATCACCGGATCGATTTTTCCCGCTTTCACTTCTGCGACTAAATCGCGGCCATATTTTTTTAACGCTTCATATGTAGCTTCCGGCGTTGGGCTTGTCACGCGCTGATTCCCCCTTATTTCCATCAGTACTTTCGATAATGAAGAACGGTGGATGCCATAACGGCGGAAAAGCTCGCCGATATCATCCGTTTCTGACACCATGGCAAGCAGCAAATGCTCGACGGAAATATATTCGTCTTGCATCGTTTTCGCTTCTTTTTCCGCATTCGTCAGCACTCGCTGCAACCGCGAAGACAAATAAACGCTTTCCGCACCCGCTCCTAGCACCTCTGGCTTTTTCTTTAACAACACTTGCAGTTCATGAATGAATGCGTCTATGTTAACACGAAGCAGTGTGAATATTCTTTTGGCAAGTCCTTCTTCTTGCTCCAATAAGGCCAGCAGCAAATGTTCGACATCGAGCTGCTGATGGTGATGTTTCACGGCAGTCGACTGGGCCGTCATCAATGCCTCTTGCACTTTTTCGGTAAATTTTTGAATATCCATCTACTTCCCTCCTTTTTGACCTTTTTTGACCTTTGTATATATTATAGCGGATGCTTCCTTGTTATTTCAAATAGAAAGCCACTCCTTGACCGGAATGGCTTTGTGATGGGCCAAAGCCCATCTTAACTCTCTTATTTTATCCCCTTTGACGTTGGCCACCGGCAGCAACGCCGGTTTTCTTGGCTTATTGCCGTTACGGTTTTCGCACATATGTCCAATGGCGATTATGATTCGATGTTTCTGGAAACGTATCTCCTGCATTGAGCTTGATTTTTTTCGGATTTTTGACATTATCTCCTGTTTCGCCAATTTCGATGTATACCCCGTTGTTCGGCGCTTTATCTCCTGGTTTGAAATGGCGTGATTGACCCATTGTCGTATTCCCCCTTTATTTAGAGTGCATTTTTATCATTCCCTCTCCCTCGTTTATTCATAACCGGACAAATAATGGCTGCATAAAAAACACCGGGTATATTCCCGGTGCTATTTCAATAAAGAAACTAAAATCGCTTTTTGCACGTGAAGGCGGTTGCCCGCCTGCTGAAATACGTACGAATTCGGTCCATCAATCACATCCGCGGCCACTTCTTCCCCGCGATGGGCCGGCAGGCAATGCAAAAACATATAATCCGGTTTCGCATGTTTCACTAATTCACCATTTACCTGAAACGGCTGGAATACGGCAAGACGCTGCTCGCTTTCTTGTTCCTGGCCCATGCTCGTCCATACGTCCGTATAAATAACGTCGGCATCGGCAACGGCTTCGATTGGGTTGTGTGTCACCGTAATGGTTGCCCCGCATTGTTTCCCAATTTGCACGGCTGCATTTACATAAGTTTCTTTCGGTTCATAGCCATGCGGGCAAGCGATGGTGCAGTCCATGCCGACCTTAGCAGCGGCAATCATCAGCGCATGAGCGACATTGTTTCCATCGCCGACATAAGCAAGTTTCAATCCTTTTAACGTCTTCTTTACTTCATAAATCGTCAATAAATCGGCAAGCGCCTGGCACGGATGATCATCGTCAGTCAATCCGTTAATCACCGGAATCGTCGCATATTGAGCGAGCTCCTCAATTTTACTATGTGCAAACGTCCGAATCATAATCGCGTCTACATATTGTGACAACACTCGTGCGGTATCGGCGATCGTTTCACCGCGTCCGAGCTGCAAATCATTGCTGTTTAAATAAAGCGCACTCCCGCCAAGCTGAATCATTCCTACCTCAAATGATACCCTCGTACGCGTAGATGGTTTTTCAAAAATCATCGCCAACGTTTTCCCGATAAGCGGAGTGTAAGATTGTCCGGCAAGCTGCTTTTCTTTTAATTGCGCAGCAAGCGTCAGTAAATAATGAATGTCTTCTGTCGAAATATCCATCAATGTTAAAAAATCTTTTCCTTTTAGGGAAACGACTGTGTTCATACGATCACCGCTTTCTCCATTTGTTTTTTCTTTTCAAGCCACTCTTGAATCGACGAAACCGCAAACGGATTCACGCCGATCGCTTGCAAAAAGAGAGCAAGCGTCTCTTTTTCGGTAAACACCATGATTTGACGGGACAACGCAATCGTTCGATATTCAAAACTTGTTTCATCCTTTTGCAAATCGAGAAACGCCAGTGCTTCTTTTCGCTTCACCCATTCGGAAAATGGCACGCCAGAAACAATGATTAATTGTTTTTCTTTTATTTGTTCACGCAATGGTTCATCTATTTCTCCATTTATATAAATTTCCCGCGCCTCGCGCTTTTTCCCTAAATACGAATAAAAAGCTTTTGTTGCTGCTTCCTCTTTTGTCGCTGCAATGCTGATCCCCTCACCGGTCGATTTCATTTCCGGCCCGACAAGCGGGTCAACCCCCGGTAATTTATATGTTGAAAATACCGGATACTTCAAAACGATATATGGCAAGTTCGCCAAACGCCGCTGTTTTTCGCCAACAACATCGTTTAAACATTTCCCAAGCAATAATTTTGTCGCAATTTGCGCAAGAGGAATCCCTGTTGCCTTGCTGACAATCGGTACGGTCCGGCTTGCGCGCGGATTGACTTCGAGAACATAGACTTGCCCGTTGGCCAGGACATATTGGATGTTCATAATCCCTTTAAATTGCAGCTTTTTCGCGATTTTTTCCGCATAAGCGATTATGTTGTTTTGCTCTTCCTTTGTCAGCGTTTGGGCCGGCAGCCATGCATAGCTGTCTCCGGAATGCACCCCTGCTTTTTCGACATGTTCTATAATGGTCGGCAGCAAAATATCGTTTCCATCGGTCACGACATCGACTTCCGCTTCTTTTCCGTCTAAATACGCATCAATCAGCAACGGATACGCAATCATCCCTTGCGCTAACAGCGCTGCCAACTGCTGTTCGTCTTTGACAATAAACATTCCTCTGCCGCCAATAACATAAGAAGGACGAAGCAGTATCGGATAACCGATTTTTTCAGCATTGGCAAGCAACTCTGTTTCGTTATTGGCCATCATTCCCGGCACGTGCGGAATATCGAGTTCTTCTAACAGCTGATAAAAACGGTCGCGATCTTCCAACTGGTCAATGACATCGTACGTAACACCAAGAAGCGGGACATTGGCTTCCTCCAGCCCTTTCACCAAATTGATGGCCGTCTGTCCGCCGAATTGAACGATCACTTTATTGATTTGTTCCGCTTCAATGACGTTTAACACGTCTTCTAACGTCAACGGCTCGAAATAAAGCCGGTCCGCCACGGCAAAATCGGTGCTGACCGTTTCCGGATTGTTGTTCATTAGCACCGTTTCATATCCTTCTTCTTGCAGAGCATAGACGCTGTGGACAGAACTGTAGTCAAACTCGATTCCCTGGCCGATACGGATCGGCCCGGCGCCGATAATCAGCACCTTTTCCTTATCGCTTTTTTTCCGTTCGTCCTCGCCAAAATAAGTGGAATAATAATAATCCGTTTCCGAACGAAATTCGGCGGCACACGTATCGACCATTTTATAGGCTGGAAGGATGCCGAGCTGTTTTCGCTTTTCCCTCACGTCTTGCTCTTTCACGCCCCACGCTTCCGCCAAAAATGCATCCGAAAAACCTTTTTCCTTCAAAAGACGGAACGTCGCTTCGTCAATTTCGTCTAGATTTGTCTCTTTCGCTTTCTTTTCCAATTTGATGAGTTGATCAAACGAATGCAAAAAGAAACGGTCAATTTTCGTTAGCGCATAGACGGTATCGATCGTTTCCCCGCGCCGGAACAGCTCAAGAATGGCAAAGAAACGGCGATCATCCCTGTTAACAAGCAGCTGTTTCAGTTCCGCTTCTGTTTTTTCGGCCAGCTCCGGCAAATACAGGCCGTTATTTTTGCCTTCTAGCGAATAAACCGCTTTTTGAAACGCGCGTTCCATGTTACGGTCGATCGCCATCACTTCTCCGGTCGCTTTCATTTGCGTGCCGAGCTGGCGGTCAGCAAGCGGAAATTTGTCAAACGGCAGGCGCGGAAATTTTACGACGACGTAATCGAGCGCTGGTTCAAAGCTGGCATACGTCGTTTTCGTTACCGGGTTCAACAGTTCTGCCAGCGTATAGCCGACGGCCAATTTCGCGGCAATGCGGGCAATCGGGTATCCGGTCGCCTTGGAAGCAAGCGCCGAGGAACGGCTGACGCGCGGGTTGACTTCAATCAAATAATAGCGCTTGCTGAACGGGTCGAGGGCAAATTGAATATTGCAGCCGCCAATAATGCCAAGCGCGGAAATAATTTTAATCGCCGAGGAGCGAAGCATTTGATATTCCTCGTCTGTCAGCGTCTGTGACGGGGCGACGACGATCGAATCGCCTGTATGGATGCCAACAGGATCGACATTTTCCATATTGCAGACAGTAATGCACGTATCAGTATGATCGCGCATCACTTCATATTCAATTTCTTTAAACCCGGCGACGCTCCGCTCAATCAAGCATTGCGTAATCGGGCTTTCCGCTAGCCCTTTTTCGACGAGCGCCACAAATTGTTCCATATTTTCGGCAATGCCGCCCCCGGTTCCGCCGAGCGTGTAAGCAGGACGAATAATGATCGGAAAGCCGATTTTTTCAGCAAAGGTAACCGCTTCGTCAATATTGGTAATAATTTCGCTTTCCGGAACAGGTTCGCCTAATTCATACATCAAGGCGCGAAATGCTTCGCGGTCTTCCCCTCTTTTAATCGCTTCAATCGGCGTTCCGAGCAGTTTCACCCCGTATTTTTCCAAAATTCCTGCTTCATAAAGCTGAAACGCTAAGTTTAACCCCGTCTGTCCGCCGAACGTCGCGAGCAGCCCATCAGGCCGTTCTTTGGCGATCACCGCCTCGACGCTGTCTACTGTCAGCGGCTCAAAATAAACGGCATCGGCATGAACGTCATCGGTCATAATCGTCGCCGGATTATTATTCACTAAAATGACGCGGTAGCCTTCTTCTTTTAAGGCAATGCATGCTTGCGTGCCGGAATAATCAAACTCCGCGGCCTGGCCAATGACAATCGGGCCGGATCCGATGATAAGAATCGACTGCAGTGATGTATCTTTAGGCATAGACTTTCTCTCCCTTTACCACCGTTTGTAGAAACTCGTCAAAAATATGATCCGTATCGCCAGGGCCTGGATGCGCCTCCGGATGGTATTGCACCGATAAAATCGGTTTATGGCGGTGCACCATGCCTTCGACAGAACCGTCATTGACATTGGTAAAGCGAATATGAAATGGGGTGTTCGCCAAACTGTCTTTTTTGACGACATAACTATGGTTTTGCGAGGTCATAAACACTTTTTGTTTCACCGCATCAAAGACAGGCTGATTGGCCCCCCGATGTCCGAAGCGGAGTTTTTCCGTGTCCGCCCCGTAGGAAAGCGCCACTAGCTGGTGGCCGAGGCAAATCGCGAGCGTCGGATAACGGTCGATGAGTTGCCGGATGTTGGCTAAATGCGGAGAAAGCTGTTTCGGGTCGCCCGGGCCGTTGGATAGAACGATGCCATCCGGCTTTAACGATTCGACCGTTTGCAGCGAAGTATGGTATGGAACGACTGTCACTTTGCATCCGCGTGTGACGAGAGACTGCAAAATCGATTTTTTGTAGCCGAAATCGATTAACACGAGATGCAGTTGGCCATCCCCGTACGTTTCGATTTGCGGCGTCGACACATCGCGGACTGGAAATAAATTGTAAGCAGGCTCCACGAACGTGCACGACGGTGATACCGTCAACTGCGCCATCATCGTTCCTTCATTGCGGATTTCTTTCACTAATGCGCGCGTATCGACATGGGTTAATAGCGGGATGTTCCATTGCTGCAAATATTCTTTCAAGCTATACTTCGCTTCGTAGTGATATCCTTGGTTGCTCGCCTCATAGACCACGACCGCCTGCACATGCGGACGCTTGCTTTCAAAATCATTGGCATTAATTCCGTAATTTCCGATGAGCGGGTACGTAAACACAATAATTTGATTTTTATAAGAAGGGTCTGTCAATACTTCTTGATAGCCGGTCATGCCGGTGAAAAAGACGATCTCCCCGCTTACTTCCCCATTGGGAAGCGGCGATGCCAATTGTCCGGTGAACGTCTTTCCGTTGGCTAAATGCAAATATGCTTTCATTTATGACACCTCATGATCGAGTTTTTATTAATAAGGATAAAAATGCATCCGGCGATCATTTCGCCGCTGCGACTCCCGCCTTTTGCATCGTTTGTTTCACGATCTGCACCGCTTGATCCAATTGTTCCTTTGTCACGATCAACGGCGGCAACAAGCGGACGACATTTGGTCCCGCTGATAGGACAAGCAAGCCTTTTTCATGAATGGCTGGAAGCAAATGCGCAATCTCTCCATGGCATTCAATGCCAACTAATAAACCAAGTCCCCGCACCTCTTTCACGAACTCCAATTCCCCGAGCGCTTCTTGAAGCTTCGCTAAAAAGTATGTTCCTTTTTCTTGGACATTTTGTAAAAAGTCGGGCTGGAAAATAATTTCTAACGTTGCTTTCGCGGCTGCCATCGCAATCGCATTGCCGCCAAACGTCGAACCGTGCACCCCCGCACTGAACGTATCCTTCAAAAACGCTTTGCCGATCATCGCGCCGACTGGAATGCCGCTGCCTAACCCTTTCGCCGTCGTAATAATATCCGGTTCGATATTAAAATATTGATAGGCAAACGGTTTGCCGGTGCGGCCGATGCCGGTTTGCACTTCATCGACAATGAATAGGGCGCCGTATTGCTGGCAAAGTTCAGCCGCCTTTTGGAGAAACGTTGGCTCCGCCGGTCTGACGCCGCCTTCTCCTTGCACGATTTCCACCATCACCGCGGCAATTTCTTCGCTCATTTCTTTTTCGAGCGCCTCTACATCGTTAAACGGCAGATGAACAAATTCCGGCAAAAGCGGACCAAATCCTTTATGCACTTTTTCCTGACCGGTCGCCGCCATCGTAGCGAACGTCCGTCCGTGAAACGACTGCTGAAAGGTGATGACTTTATGCCGTCCCGTATGTTTGCGGGCCAGCTTCAGCGCCGCTTCGTTCGCTTCCGCGCCGCTATTGCAGAAAAATACGTAGTCGCCGCAGCTGTTTGCTGTAAGAAGCTGCGCCACTTCTTCTTGCAGCGGAATCGTAAATAAATTGGATACATGCCAAAATTGATTTAGCTGCGCTTCGACCGCTTTTTGCACGGCCGGATGGCGATGCCCGAGGTTACAAACCGCAATTCCGGAAACAAAATCTAAATATTGCTTCCCATTTATATCGGTAACCGTCGTTCCTTCGGCGGATTGTACACAAATGTTCCAACGGTTATATGTCGGAAATAGCGCTCCCATTAATATACCCCCACTTCGCTTTGAATCGTTGTTCCGTACCAACTTCCATTTTGATAAAATGGCGTTTTTCCGCTGACGATCATCACTTCATGCAACGATTCCGACAGCGCGGCCAGCGCTGCTTTTACTTTTGGAATCATCCCGCCTGTAATTACGCCGTCTTTGATCATCTGTTCAATCGCCTCGACCGTCGCCCGCTCGACGACCGCACCGTCCCGCAATATCCCCGGAACATCCGTCACGAATAAAAGCTGCGTTGCTTTGATCGCCTTCGCTACCGCCCCCGCCGCTGTATCGGCGTTAATGTTGTATTTTTGTCCGTCCTTATCCGCGCCGAGCGGCGAAATAACCGGTATATAACGCAACTGCAGCAAGTGATGAATCAAAGCGGCGTTGACCCTGACCACTTCGCCCACGTAGCCAAGCTTCATAAAATCGATTGGCTCCGCTTCGAGCAGCCCGGCATCGATGCCAGAAACGCCGACGGCCGGCAAGCCATGCTGCTGCAAGATTGCGACAAGCTGTTTATTCACTTTTCCCGCCAAAACCATTTCCACGACGTCCAATACTTCCTTTGTCGTTTTGCGCAAGCCGTCCACAAACTCACTGCGGACTTCAAGCCGCTTTAACATCTGTCCGATCTCCGGGCCACCGCCATGAACGAGAACGATATTCATGCCTTGTGCATACATCGCTTGTAAACTAGTAAAAAACGCCGAAGACAAATCGCTTAATACGCTGCCGCCGCATTTAATGACAACCGTCTCTCCCATCCTTCTCTCCCCTTGTTACGTGCGATAGCTTGCATTAATTTTCACGTAGTCGTACGTTAAATCACATCCCCAGGCAACTCCTTTGCCGCTGCCTAGATGCAGATCCACCTCAATAACGATCACATCGTTTTGTAAATAGGCGCTCGCTTCTTCCTCGGAAAACGGCTGCGGTTCGCTTCCTTTTAGCATCACAATCGGTCCAATCGCAATATCGACATTGTCCGGATTCACCATTGCGCCTGCGTAGCCGATCGCACAGATAATTCTTCCCCAGTTGGCGTCAGCACCATAGACCGCTGTTTTTACTAAATTAGAACCAACGATTTGTTTGGCGATTTTTTTCGCATCGTTATCCGATTTCGCCCCGTTCACCCGCACTTCAATTAACTTTGTCGCCCCTTCACCGTCTTTGGCGATTTGCTTTGCTAAATCTTCACATGTTTTTTTCAGCGCTTCATAAAAGTTTTTCCAATCTGGATGATTCGGCGTTAATTCCTTATTTCCAGCAAGCCCGCTTGCCATAACAATTACCATATCGTTCGTGGACGTATCGCCGTCTACCGTAATTTGATTGAACGACACATCCGTGATCGAACGAAGCGCTTCTTGCAATAGCGGTGAAGAAATATTGGCATCGGTGGTGATAAACGCCAGCATCGTCGCCATGTTCGGATGGATCATTCCCGATCCTTTTGCCGCTCCAGCGATGGTTACGGTTTTCCCGTCGATCGTCGTTTGATAGCATGCTTTTTTCATCACCGTATCCGTCGTTAAAATCGCTGTTTGAAACGCCTCGGCATGGTCGAGCGAATCTCCTGGCTGCAACTTTTGGATTCCTGCCCGGATTTTTTCCATCGGCAGCAATTCCCCAATCACTCCGGTGGAAGCAACAGCGACACGATGCGGGGCAATGCCGAATTGCTGCGCGCATAGCTCTCTCATTTCATAAGCATCTTTTAATCCTTGCTGGCCCGTGCACGCATTGGCGCAGGCGCTGTTGACAACGACCGCCTGCAGCTTTTGCTCTACGGCGATGCTTTGCTGCGTCACTTTGAGCGGTGCCGCCTGAAAATCGTTCTGTGTATAAACGGCGGCGCAAGATGCCGGCACTTCGCATAGAATGACGCCCAAATCTTTTTTCGTATAACGCAAGCCGGCATGAACTCCGGCCGCTTTAAATCCCTTTGGTGTTACTACCGTGCCTTCGTCAACGGAAACTATCTTTGCTTCTTGTTTTGCAATCGCCATCGTTTGCTCTCCTTCCTTACGGATAAATCGGCATGTACGTAAGTCCGCTTTCTTCGTTCCAGCCCATCATCACGTTGAAATTTTGAATCGCCTGCCCCGCCGCCCCTTTGACAAGGTTGTCAATGACGGAAACGACGGTAATTCTTCCTGTCCGTTCATCATAAGCAACACCGATATCGCAATAGTTGGAACCATATACTTCTTTCGTCGATGGAAATTGCCCAGGCTTACGAATGCGGACAAACATGGAATCTTTATAACTTGTTTTATATAAATCTACCAACATGTCTACAGACAGGGGTTGCTTTGCTTTTGCGTAAATCGTTGCCATAATTCCTCTTGTCATCGGAATTAAATGCGTGCTGAACGTAATCGGTTGAATGCGTTCATTCCACGTTTGCAACATTTGCTCGATTTCCGGAATATGTTGATGGGAATTTACTTTATAAATTTTGACGTTTTCGTTCACTTCCGAAAAATGGGTGTTCAATGACGCCTTTCGTCCCGCTCCCGATACTCCCGATTTGGCATCGACGATAATCGAATTTTCTTCGATAAGCTGTTCTTTGACAAGCGGCGCCAAACCAAGCAATGTCGCCGTCGGATAGCATCCCGGGTTGGAAAGAAGCTGCGCCTCTTGGATGTTTGGCTTATTCCACTCCGTTAGCCCGTATACCGCCTGCTGTAAATAATGATCGGAAGCCGCTTGCCGCTTGTACCACGTTTCGTATACCGATCCGTCTTTTAAGCGAAAATCACCCGATAAGTCAATCACTTTCACTCCTCGGTCGATCAATGCAGGCGCCAGTGTACCGGAAACTCCCGGCGGAGTGGCGAAAAAAACGACCTCGCATTCATCGGCAATTTGTTCGACATCTATTTTTTGCAGCACCGCTCCCGCTATTTCACCGACGTGCGCGAAACTTTCCGAAAGATGAATTCCTTCTTGCGAAGATGAATAAAGATGACAACGACGCACATGAGGATGGTTGCGTAAAAACCTTAGCAATTCCGCACCGCCGTAGCCGGTCGCACCGATAATGGCAATATTCATGGCGCTCCTCCTCAGACGAATTGTACTTCATGTAGTAATCATTATAATACTGTATAAAAATAAAATCAAATGTATATTTAATTATTTTTTTAATATTTTTAAACATTTTTCGAGTAGTCTCCCTCTTTGAAAGGAAATGAACGATGCACATTGACGAAGCAAATTGAAAGACGCTTGATCATCGGCAATGCGCTATTAAAAAACGAGGTGCGTCAACATGCGCACCTCGTTTTTATGAATAAAGAACTATCATGGCAATATGTCGCTAAGTATAGGAAAAACCAGCCGACAAACAGCGGGACATGAAGCCATGTAAATCCGCCTGCATATGCGCCTAACAAAAATGGAACAATCAACATCGCCCAGGCCCCGTGTTGTTTCGGAACTATCCATTTCTTTTGCTGATTTTTCATTGTTCTCATCCTCCGCTTACCGGTGGAATAAAGGCGACAATATCGCCAGGCTGAAGCGTTTGCTCATCGCCGGCATATTCCTCATTGACCGCGACCATCACTTGTTCTAGGCTAATATGGTAACGTTGCTTCACTTCTTCCTTTAATTCTTTTACCGTTTTTGGAACATGCGGCAGGATGACGCGTTCTTCGCCAACCGCCTCCTGCAAGTGGGCGAAAAAAAGCAGTGTAATCATCGCAAATCCTCCTCTTCCGGTCTCCCTGTCGGGTACGCTTTTGTCTCTAATTGATTGCCGACCCATTCCGTGCCATCTTCCCAGTGTTCCTTCTTCCATATCGGAACAATTTGTTTAATGCGCTCAATTGCGTACCGGTTCGCCTCATACGCGTCGTTTCGGTGCGGCGATGATACGGCGATGACTACAGCAGCCTCTCCGATATCCAGCCTGCCGATCCGGTGGGTAATGGCAACTTTGGTTTCCGGCCATTTTTCCCGAATTTCTGCACCGATTTGTGCGAGCATTTTTTCTGCCATCGACACATACGCCTCATATTGTAAAAATAACGTCCGCTTTCCCTTCGTCCATTCGCGCACCGTGCCGATGAACGTGGCCACCGCGCCAGCTTCTGGACGCATCACTTTTTGGATCACTTCTTCGACGGAAATCGGCTTGTCCGTAATGACAAAAAGTCGTTCATTCATCGTTTTTTCTCACCTCATTCATCAACCAATGTAAATAACTTTTTTCGTCATCAATGGAAAATAAAGGATATGAAAGAAAGGGTGGCTGTGAAAAAGGTTGCCACATAATAACGGCAATAATGTTCGAAAGCTGGGAGAGCGAATCCCAGTCCTCTTCGTTTCGCACCATTACTACTTTTGGATATCGTTCGCTTTTGTAGCCCTCGACAAGGACAAAATCAAGCGGCAATAGCTGATAGAACGATAAAATTTGCGCGAGCGACCATGATGGCCGGCGGGCATGAAGCTCGAGCAATCCGTCTCCTTCCACCGACACACAAACCGCCCCCGCCCGCTCGTGGCGCTCTGAGTCGGCATTCGCATATCGTCTTTCCGGCTCGCCACCGTGTCCGTGATGTTTGATCGTTCCAACACGGTACCCTTCGGAAGACGCGATTTTTACCCATTTTTCAATCAGCGTCGTTTTGCCGCTGTTTTTATAGCCGACTACTTGCCAGACGTTCATATGTCGCTTCCCTCTTCGTCTTCTAGCAACCACACCTCAACGGTATCGCCTTTGGCAAATCCGCGCGTCCCTCCCGGAAGCACCATCAGGGCGTTCGCTTTCGCGAGTGATGTGACAATATTCGATTTATCTCTTCCAACCGGCGCCACTGTTAACCGTCCGTCTTCGAACGCTACGTAACTTCTGACAAAGCGGGTGAACGGGTTTGGCTTTGGAAAGTCGGCCGTCAACGTAGCCGTTGCTTTTTTCAAATACGGTTTCGCGGAAAATAGCCGCTTCCGCACAACGGGGCGCACAAACAGTTCATAGCCGACATAGCAGGCGGATGGGTTGCCCGACAGCCCAAACAACAGCTTGCCGTCAAGATGCGCAACCGTCGTCATGCTGCCCGGCCGCATCGCTACTTTATTAAACAGCACTTCAGCGCCGAGACGTTCATAAATGGTCGGCAAATAATCATAATCTCCGACGGAGACGCCTCCTGTTGTAATCAACATATCCACTTGATCGAGCGCGGATTGGATCGCGGCAAAACAAGTATCCAGATCGTCCATTAATTTACCGAAATAAACCGGCTCCGCGCCGCTGCGGGCCACTTGTGCCTGAATCATATAGGCGTTGCTGTTGCGGATTTTTCCCGGCACGAGCGGGTCAGATACATCCAAAAGCTCGCTGCCTGTCGCGAAAATGCCGATGCGCGGCTTGCGCGCCACTTTTACCTCGGCATATCCAAAGGTCGCGAGGAGCGCCTGCACGCCGGGGTTGATCCGCGTGCCTTTTGGAACAAGCGCATCGCCTTTTTTCGCATCCTCTCCTTGAAACGAAATATTATCTCCCGGACGAAACGGTCGTTTGATCGAAATATATGTTTTGCCATCCCGTTCATATCGTTTCGCTAATTCAAGCATGACAACCGCGTCGCATCCAGCGGGAATTTGCGCTCCTGTCATGATGCTCACTGCCTGAAATGGCGAAACCGTTTTCATAGCTACTTGCCCCGCTCCAATCGTTTCAATTACCTCAAATTCGACCGGGTTGTCCAGCTTCGCCTGAGCGGAGTCCACAGCGCGAATGGCAAAACCGTCGTATGGGGAACGGTCAAACGGTGGAACGTCATGATCGGCGCGCAATTCTTCGGCCAAATACCGACCGTATGCTTCCTCAAGCCGAACCGTTTCCGCTTCCCCTTCCCGTGCATATTTCATGACCCTTTCGATCGCTTCCGTTACCGGAATCGGAGTTCGCTTTTCCAACATGCTTTTCTCCCTCTTCTCGTTACCGTTATTGACATTATCAACTTTTTTCATAATTTTTTCAACTATTTCGCTAGGACGGTATGTTGGCCGCTTACTAGCTCATGCTGTTGGATCGTTTCGTCAAACTCTTCAAATAAACTGCTGCATCGTATCTTCTCTTTCAGCAAGCCACTTCTCTATTTCTTTTAGGCGACTTTCTAACTGTTTATTTTCGGTTTCCAACTAGCCAGACCTTAGCAATCGGAACATCATATTCCCTCTTTTCTTCTTTCTTGTTTTTTATTGTACGGAAACGAAACAAAGTTAGTTGTGATGTTCATCACATTTATCCGTTTCATTTCTTTCCTAACACAATTTGTTCAAAATTTATTCATTTATGTGATGCACATCACGACATGCAAAAAAGAAAAGAAATATGCTTAAGTTGTAATGATTGATAAAGATGGAGGTATCGGCCATGGAAAAATGGTTTACAGAACAAGCGCTCATCGGTGATATCGTAGCACAATTCCCAAAGGCAAGCGATATTTTCAAATCATACAAAATTGATTTTTGCTGCGGCGGGCAGCGCCCATTGCAGGAGGCAATAAAAGAGCGCGGTTTGGACGAACAAGCGATTTTAGAAGAGCTGAACACGCTTTATGCCCAATCGCTCAAAAAAATCGATAAAAACTGGAAGGAAGCTTCTTATCGCGAGCTGATCGATCATATCATTGGAAAACATCATCGTTACTTGGCGGAAGAACTGCCGCAGCTCAGCCCTTACGTCACAAAAGTGATGCGCGTCCACGGAATGCATCATCCGCATCTTGCACAAGTTCATAAGCTGTTTAACGAGCTGAAAACCGAATTGGAACAGCATACCGTTAAAGAAGAAACTTACGCTTTCCCACTTATTTTGCAATTTGAAGAAACTCCGACTCCGGAAAACAGAGAAACGATGAAACAAGTGGTTCACGAACTTGTCAATGAACATGACGTTGCTGGCGACATCATCAAAACGATTCGTGAAATTACGAATGACTTTATCCCACCGGAAGATGCATGCGGTACGTACCGCCTTGTCTACAATCGACTAGAAGCGCTTGAAGAAGATTTATTTGAACATATCCATTTGGAAAATAACATTTTATTTCCACGCGTTCTTAATGAAACAGAATAAACAACAACCGGACTGCTCCACTAACGAGCAAGTCCGGTTTGTTTACCCGCCGATATAAGACATTTCGATTTTCTTTCGCATTTTCGCCGTTTGCTCCGTCCGTTCGTCCGAGTAGCGGTCTGTCCGCATGTTCCATGTGGATGCAATCACTTTCTTGATCTCCCCTTTATCCGCTCCCGAACGCAGCTTTTCTTTTAACGAAACACCGCTTGACGCAAACAAGCACGTATACAGCGTACCATCGGCGGAAATGCGCGCCCGTGTGCAGCTGCGACAAAACGATTCGGTCACCGAGGCGATAAAGCCGACTTCCACGTTCGTGCCAACATAGCGGTAGCGGCTTGCCACCTCACCGAAGTAGGCTTTTTCCACTGGCTCGAGCGGATGGAGTTGCTGCAGTTGTTCATACATTTCTTTTTTCGTGACAACATGTGAGAAATCCCATCCATTCGTTGTGCCGACATCCATAAACTCAATAAAGCGAAGCGTAATGCCCCGTTCTTTAAAATAATTGGCCATTGGAATAATTTGCGAGTCGTTCATTCCTTTTTTCACGACCATGTTTACTTTGACGCCAAGCCCAGCTTCCTCGGCCGCCTCAATCCCTTTTAACACCGGTGCCACCCCGACGCCGACGCCGTTCATTTTCTTAAATACGTCATCATCAAGCGCATCCAAGCTGACATTGACGCGCTTTAACCCCGCTTCTTTTAAACGTTTGGCCCATTTCACTAAATGGATACCATTCGTCGTCAGCGCGATATCACGAATGCCGGGAATGTGTGTCAATCGTTCAATTAAAACATCCAAATCCCGTCTTAGCAGCGGCTCTCCCCCGGTAATGCGAATTTTCTCGACACCAAGCTCGGCAAAACTTTCGGCAAGCAACACCATTTCCTCTATCGTTAATAATTCTTCTTCACGCAAAAAACGAAAATTCGGACCGAATATTTCTGCCGGCATGCAGTAAACACAGCGAAAATTGCATTGATCCGTTACCGAAATGCGCAAGTCACGAAGCGGTCGGTTCCAGCGATCGGCAACGGCCTCCGATTTTTTTTTCTCCATCCCGCTTCCCCCTTTCAATGTGATTTAAACGCGGTCGCACACAACAACAGGAAAAACGACAAAAGCATTGTAACGACGACCCACGCCCACGCTAAATTCATTTCTCCCGACTCAATCGCCACATAAATGGCGGTCGGCATCGTTTGCGTTTTCCCCGGAATATTTCCCGCAAACATCAGTGTAGCGCCAAATTCGCCGAGACTGCGGGCAAATGCCAAAATCGCCCCGGAAATAAGCGCCTTTTTCGCCAACGGAATCGATATATGCCAAAAAACTTGGTATTCATTTGCTCCGTCGATACGCGCTGCTCCTTCAATCGTTTCATCCACCGCTTCCAATCCAGCCTTGGCGGATTGATACATGAGCGGAAAGGAAACAACAATGGCCGCAATCACCGCTGCATACCATGTAAACATCACCGGTGCGTGAAACAGCGTTTCAATTCCCTTGCCAATTACGCTGTTTTTTCCGAATAAAATGATAAGGAAAAAGCCGACTACCGATGGTGGCAGCACGAGCGGAAGCATCAGCAGCGTTTCAATGACGATTTTTCCACGAAACCGACGGCGCGCCATCAACTTGGCCGTGATGATGCCAAAAAGCACAACCATTGCTCCAGAAACAAATGCGACCTTTATCGATAACCAAACCGGTGACCAAAACTCCATCATCACAAAACCTCTTTCAACAACACCGTTTCTTGTTCCACTATATAAAAAAAAGAAGAAAAATGTTGTGATACTACTCACATTTTAACATACTAAATATGCAAATAGTTTTAGAAAAGTTAGAAAAGTTTATAACAACGATCACGAATCGAAAAAATTTGTGATTTTTATCACTCCCAAACACTTTCATTGTTTTTTACAATGAAAGTAACTACAAACCATTGAGGTGAAACAGATGCTTGCAGCCAAAACGTTCAACCCGCAAGACCGCTTTGCCCATTTGCGCGAATTGCTTCGTTCCGCCAAACATACAGTTAAAATACGAAAAGGAACGTTTTTATTCCAAGAAGGAATGGTCGCCGCTGAATTATATCTCATCCTTTCGGGCAAAGTGCAAATAAGCAAAATTTGCGCTGACGGAAAAGAGATGTGTTTCCGCATCTGCGGCCCTGGGGAAATTATCGGCGAGCTAACATTGTTTACAACAGAACCTCGCTATTTATTAACAGCAAAAGTGATCGAAGATGGCGAAGTAGCAGCCATTAAAAAAAATGATTTAGAACAGCAGCTCCTCACCAACCCTTCACTTACCTATGAATATATGCAATGGGTCAGCACGCATGCGCGGCGGACACAAACAAAATTTCGCGATTTAATTATGCACGGCAAAAAAGGAGCGCTATATTCTACGCTCATCCGTATGTGCAACAGCTATGGCGTCAAGCTGGATAACGGAAGCATCCTCATCGACTTAACACTGAAAAACCAAGATTTAGCCAACTTTTGCGGCACCACCCGCGAAAGCGTCAACCGCATGTTAAACGTGTTAAAGCAGCAAGGCGTTCTTTCCATTAAAAAAGGAAAAATCACGATCCATGACCTCAACTATTTAAAACAGGAAATTCAATGCGAAGACTGTCCGGCGGATATTTGTTGTATTGAATAAAATCTCTCCTTTTTCCATTTGGATCACTTGATCTCCTCCGGATCATGAACTCTTGTCCTTATAAAACAAACACCTCCTGAATCGAATTGAGTTATATATTCGATTCAGGAGGTGTTTTTTCCTTGTCCCATTTACTGGATCACTTCACATTTCAAAAAGGAGAGTTTTCATCTCTCCTTTTATGTTGTGTGATGTACATCACTTATATTTTTCTATAATCCTTTACAATAGAAGAAGGGAATCTTTTGTAGCGGCATGCCGTTTCTCGTTTGGCGGAACGGGAAACGGTTAGTGCCCGCTTGTTTCTGTGCCATCATCTTCACCAGTTTCCGTTACTTTTAATATTGCGACGGCGCCTTTTTGTGCGTGGTTGAATTGGTGAGTGACGATCGGGTAGCTGCCCGGGCGTGTGACGGTAAACTCAACGACTGCGCCTCCGCTCGCCGGAAGCATCACGGTCTGCAAGCCTTTTAGATGGTTGTTTGGATTACCGTCGATAATGATGGATTGAACGAAATACGTTTTACTTAAACATTTAGCTATATAATATAAGCAAAAAAGCGGATCGCTTGAAACGACCCGCTGTTTGTTACACATATGGATTTGACAGTTCGCCCACTTTTTTGCCGAAAACCGTGCGGTTAAGCAGGAAGCAAATAA
Organism: Parageobacillus genomosp. 1; assembly: GCF_000632515.1. Lineage (GTDB taxonomy): Bacteria > Bacillota > Bacilli > Bacillales > Anoxybacillaceae > Saccharococcus. The sequence continues at coordinate 577,885 of NZ_CM002692.1, read as the reverse complement.
GGGCAAACAAGCTAAGGAGAATAAATCCGAGCACATAAGAGCCTGTTATGTCTTTCACAATCCCCATTAAAATCGGTGGGAAAAAGCCGCCGAGTCCGCCCCATGCGCCAACGATACCGGTGACAGCACCTGTTTCTGCCGGGAACAGCTGCGGGACCAGCTTAAAGACCGCACCGTTTCCTAATCCAGCCACCATCGCGATAAATAAGCATGCCGCTGTCATCAAGATGATATTTTTCATGCCAAACGCAATGACAAGCGCTCCAATCGTAATGCCAGCATAAACGAAATTCAATACCCGTTCGGCACCGATTTTATCGCCAAGGTTTCCGCCAATCGGCCTTGCGAGTGTCGCAATAATGGTGAATCCAGCGGCACGAAGACCGGCATCAACTGGAGTTAAACCATATAAATCAATAAGCAGCGATGGCAGATAAATACCGAATGCCACAAATGCCCCGAATGTAACGAAATAAAAGAGCGATAAAGTCCACGTATGTTTATATTTCAACACAGATAACGAATCAAGCATCGTTTTTTGCTGCTTAGGCTTTGGCATATCCGGAGTAAAGAACCAAACAAGAAGGAGCATGACGACAACCGGGATAATCATTCCCCAAAACGCCCACTGTACTCCAAATGTTGCCGCGATCGAAGGAACAGAGAAACTTGCCACTGCCGTTCCAATATTGCCCATCGCGTTAATGCCGAGCGCTGTTCCTTGTTTTTCTGGCGGTGTTAAGCGCGATACGAACGTAACAGAAATTGCAAACGACGTCCCTGCCATTCCGATAAAGAATGCCCAAAACATTAACATGGCATACGAATCAGCAAAACCTGCTCCTATTAGTGGAATAATAATAAACAATAGCAACAACGAAAATAATCGTCTGCCGCCAATTCGGTCCGTCCAAATCCCAAGCGGGATGCGCATAACGGAACCAAGCAAAACTGGAATCGCAACTAAAATGCTTTTTTGTGTCGAAGTCAAACCATACATTTCTTGAAACGTGCTTGCCAACGGAGAAAATACCGCCCATACCGCAAACGCAAACGTCATTGCCAACGTTGTAATTGGCAAAAGGGCTTTTTGCTTATTCATCACGAAAATCCTCCTTTTTGGTCACAGCTATATAACATTTATCTGCTTTTGAGTTCATCATACGGAAATAAAAAAAGAATGTTTGTGAAGTTTGTCACATTTTATTGTAGTGTCACATAATTGTAAAAAGTTGATTTCCATCTTTATCATGTCAACATGTCTAGAAAACCGTTTCCGTGAACGCGCAAATAAAAAACTGGCTCCCTAATAAAAGAGAGCCAGTGAACATTGTGATTAAGATAAACGCTTGTCTTTTTGCCGCAATGCTTTTGGAATGTATACGCAATACGGTTCACTTTCTAAGTAATCGCCGGTAACAGCATACGCCCGCGAACGCGAGCCGCCGCAAACGTAGCGGAATTCGCATACGCCGCATTTTCCTTTATATTTATCAGGGTTACGCAAGTCTTGGAAAATCGGCGAATGCCGGTAAATTTCCGCGAGCGGCGTTTCACGGACGTTTCCGGCTTTTACCGGAAGCAGTCCGCTCGGATAGACATCACCAATATGAGAAATAAAAACAAATCCGTTGCCGTCGTTAACTCCTTTTGGCGCACGGCCAAGGCCGTCGACTTGTCCGGTCATTCCTTTCATCAACACATCTTCATAGTTAATTCCAGCGCCGGTGATTTGTTTTTCCCGCATTTTCGATTGCAACACGACACGGCGGTAATGCTGCCCTGCCGTTGTTTTTATGTCAAACGGGACACGCTTGCTCGTTTCATAAAGCCAGCGAAACACTTTTTCATGCTCTACCGGCGAAATCATGTCCGAATCTTTTCCGCGTCCTGTCGGCACAAGGAAAAAGACGCTCCAAAGCACACATTTTAGTTTTTCAACCAACTCTACCATTTCATCAAGAGCATGAACATTGTAACGAGAAATAACGGTGTTAATTTGCACCGGGATATCAAGCTCATGCAAATATTCAATCGCTTTGATCGTCAAATCGAAGGAACCAGGTGTTCCGCGGAAATGATCATGAATTTCCGCGTTTGGCCCGTCCAAACTAAATGCCCAACGGGAAAGACCAACTTCCTTCGCTTTCCGAATCGCTTCTTTTGTCACGTTCGGCGTCGCGCTCGGCGTCATTGAAACGTGAAGGCCTTTGTCAATCGCATATTTGGCAAGATCATATACATCCGGACGCATGAGCGGATCTCCGCCAGTAAACACGAGAAGCGGCTGGTCCATCTCATATATATCATCAATTAACTTTTTCCCTTCTTCGAATGTCAATTCGCGCGGATCGCGATGGTATTGCGCTTCCGCCCGACAATGAAGACATTTTAACTGACACGCTCTCGTTAATTCCCAAATCACAATAAACGGATTTTCGTTAAAGTCCCTCACTATGTTCCCCTCCTTGCTTTCATTGTACTGCATAGAGGGAAACACTCATGTGACATAAATCACAAAGAGATTTATGTCACAATATCGTCAAACTCATTCGGCGCGTTTACATTGCGAAAGACAATCTCATCTTCCCAAAAATCTTGCTCGGTCACATAGCGAACATGACAACGATGAAGCAACGATCTCATCCGGTTATCCTTTGCTTGCAGCAACTTTTCGATTTGCTCGATTGTTCGTCGATGATACATACCAACTAACGGCTGAATTCGACCGAAATGCGCGCATATAATCGCATCCAACTTCTCGTTCGCATATTTAGCAAGTTTTATCGCTACTTCCGGCCGCATATACGGCATATCGCACGGAAGCACAAATATCCATTCCGCTTCGCTTTCTTTCATGACTGTATAAATTCCCGCCAGCGGTCCTTGACCACGATATCGTTCATCGTCCATGATCACTTTTTCCACTGTCTTTTGTCGAAAACAGTCTACTAGTGAAGGATGACTAACAATATAAATATCCTCTGTCACTGTGCGTAACGTTTCTACAGCAATTTCAAAAAAATATTTTCCGTTAAACTTGGCAAACGCTTTCGGGCTGCCAAAACGCCGCGACTGACCCCCGGCAAGAACAACTCCTGTCATTCCTTTCACCGTCTGTCCCCTTTCTCCAACTCTCTGTTTCACTGTATCATGAAGACAACGAAAAAAAAAGATTCCCGTAATTTTTCAGGAATCTTTTCTAAAAATCTTATTTATTTTTTACCGATTGCGACTCGCCAAATTTCCGGTCCTTCTTCTAAGTACTCCCAAGTGAACTGTTCTGGACGCTCCATCATAAACTGATAATGTAGCGGACGCGGATCATGATCATTTGTTAATTCCATTACTTCACCTGGTTTCAAGCTATCAAATAAGCGAAAGATCGCAGGATGTCTTTCGCGCGGTTCATAATCAGGCGCATGAATTTTTGCAGCAAATTGACTCATAATTGTTGCCTCCTTTATAGTATAATGAATTATATACACATCATAATCGCTTTTGTCGTTTGTCGTAGTGATGAACATCACAACTTACGAATGATAATTTTCAATCGTTTATGAAAGGAGAAATGATTTTGGAAGAGCTTGTTGGCTTTTGTTCGCAGTGCGGCAAACCGATACATTGTTTGCACGGGTTTTTAAACGGCATCGTTAGCGACGAAAAAGAAACGTTGTATTGTTTTCAATGTTACGAAGAAAAAGAAGAAGCGAAAAGCAGCTAACAATGAACAAAATAGAAAGCGTTATCATACAGAGATAAAAAGAATCACAGCGATTTGTGCTGTGATTCTTTTTTATTTATTCTTCTTTGGTTAGATCGACAACCGGAAGCGCTTCTTTCTCACCGTGTGTCGGTTTACGCAAATGGAATAGCGATTTGACGCTGAATACCATAATCACAATGACACCAATTAAGAAAATCGTATCTGGAACAGCACGGAGCGTAAGCAAGTTTTGTACAAGATCCTGTTGTAAAAACGCTGGAGAACGCGATGCCCAATAGCCATGTTCAAACGCTTCTTTCATTTGCAGAATACCGATTGGCAACAGCGTCACTACAATCATTCCTGCAAGCCCGATATTGAGCATCCAGCATGCGAATTTTAACCATTTATCATTCCATGCTTCCGGTTTCACGATGTTACGCAATGAATAAAGCAGCACGGCAATACCGAACATTCCGTAAACACCCATCATCGCCCCATGGCCGTGAGTCGGCGTTAAAAATTGTCCGTGTTCGAAATAACTTACGGCTGGCAAGTTGATAAGAAACCCAAGCACACCGGCACCGACTAAGTTCCAGATCGCTGTAGAAATCAAAAACCAAAACGTCGACTTATAAGGGAAGTTGACGCCGCCGTCGCGCATCATTTTGTATTGCTCATATGCTTCTAAAATAAGCAATGTAAGCGGAATGACTTCGAGCGCCGAGAAGACGGCACCAAGTGCGATCCATATTTCCGCCGAACCGTTGTAATAATAGTGGTGACCGATGCCAATAACCCCGCTGCCAAGCAAGATCGTAAATTGGAAATATAACGCTCTTACTGTAGAGTTTTTTGTGACAAGTTTCATTTGCACCAACAAAAAGCCGATCACAACAACCGCAAACACTTCAAAAATTCCTTCTACCCACAAGTGGATAATCCACCAGCGCCAGTAATCGGCCATCGTAAAGTTCGTGTCCGGCTTCATAAAGAACGCAAAGATGTAAAAGAACGGCACCGCAATCGCCGAGTAGAACAATAAGTGAATCAATCCGCCTTTATCGCTCTCCCGTTTCAATCCGCTCTTAATACCACGGAAGACGATAAATAACCAAATAGACATGCCTACTACTAATATAATTTGCCAAATGCGGCCAAGCTCAATGTATTCCCATCCTTGATGACCAAGCAAGAACCAGCTGTTTCCTAAATATCCGTTTACTCCGAGCCATTGACCGATCATGCTGCCGCCGACAAGAACAACAAGCGCCCAGAACAAAATATCAACGAGAAGCCCTTGTTTTTTCGGCTCATGCCCGCCGACCAGCGGTGCGATAAAAACCCCCATGCCTAGCCATGATGTCGCAATCCAGAAAATCGCTAATTGTAAATGGTAGCCTTTCGCAATGTTAAACGGCAATAAATCATGAATCCATTTGATGCCGAAAAAGCTGTCTGGCTCTACATAATAATGGGCAAGTAACGCACCAAACATCGATTGAACGAAAAACAGCACAGCAACAATCGTAAAGTATTTTCCTGATTTCACTTGCGAAGAAGTCAATGGCTGCTTACGCAAATCGATAACCGGGAATTGTCCTTCTTTATATGCTTCCTGCATGCTCAATTGATAGCGATGGAAGAAGAACAAAATAATCCCGACAAATAAAATTAAGATGGTCACGCTTGCTCCGCTCCACCACATGGCGGAAAACGACATCGTATTTCCTGCATCTTCATAATATGGCCAGTTGTTTGTGTACGTAATGTGGTCCCCAATTCTTGGAGTGCTTGATAACCAAGCTGTCCAGAAGAAGAAATCAGCAATTTGCCGAATTTGGTCGCTGTCCGCTACCCAGGCGCGATGTGTTTTCGGCATATCTGATTCTTTAATTAGCCCTTTTTGCAAGCCCCAGCCGTCACCGTTGGTGAATACATCGCGATAATAATCGCGGACTTTTTCGAGTCCATACACTTGCGCATCGGTTAGCACAAGCACATCAGTAACCGGATTGTAGCGGTTTTTCCGCATTTCTTTAATTACTTTATTACGAATGATCGTTTTTTCATCTTTGGATAGTTGCGAGAACGGTTTATCATAAAGTTCTTTTGCTTTATACTCTTGCATTCCTTCTGTGTAAATCTTCAATGCCTCTGCTGTATAATCTGGACCCATGTAAGATCCATGCCCAAGTACGGTACCGTAATCCATCAAGCCATACTTTTGAAATACGGCCTGTCCGCCGATAATCGTTTCTTTTGTCATCAACACTTTGCCGCTTTCGCTCCGCACTTCTTTCGGCCGCGGCGCCATTTCTTTAAAAATCCAGTATCCGCCGACAAGCAGGACGGTAAAGCTGATTAAAATCGTAAAAACTAATATTGATTTAAGGAAACTATTTTGTGTCCGCCGTTCGGGACGTAAAGACGGACGGACTGATGGGTTCACTTCCATCTATCCTCAACCTCCTATCTTTGATTCACCCTGATTGTAACGCTGCAAAAATAAAAAAAATGTGAGTCATGACAAACGCATACTATGATTTATGTCACAGCTCGCATATGCAGAAACTCATAAAATGGTAGTATAGAAATAACGGAAAGCTTTGTAGTTCCTTTATTCTTATCAAAAGGAATTCCACTTGGTAAAAGACACATTTTTGTAAAATTTGTATAAGGAGATGGAAGCATGACGAATGATTGGATGAAAGAGAGACTAAAAAATGTTCCGCTTTTTCGCGAGTTATCCGATCATGAACTGGAATCACTCGTATCGATTTCCCATGTACGCGTTTATAAACCACGGACATTTGTTTTTATGCAAGGGGATCCGTTAGAACGCGTCTATTTCATCCATTCCGGAACGGTAAAAATTTATAAAACCGATATGAGCGGAAAAGAACAAATTGTTTCGATTTTGCAGACAGGTGAAATGTTTCCGCATACCGGTTTTTTCTTAAAAGGTACGTACCCTGCGCACGCGGAAGTCATCGACGAAGCAACGTTAATTGTGATTCCAATCGCGGACTTCGAACAAACGTTAATTTGCTATCCAGAGTTATGCATTAAATTATTTCGCGTCATGGGCGAAAAAATCGTTGACTTGCAAAATCGTTTAGAAGAACAAATTCTCCATAACACGTATGAACAAATTATTATGCTTCTGTTGCGCTTAACGAAAACAAATGCGGTGCGTCAAGGAAAGCTTTACCTTTTGACTGCTCATGTGACGAACCGAGAGCTTGCCAATATGATCGGCACCTCACGGGAAACAGTAAGCCGAACGCTCAGTCAATTAAAACGAAAAGGATTGATCGATATTAATGAAGATGGATTTTACCTTATTGATAAAGAAGGATTAGAAAAAGAAATCTTTTTCTAATGAATGTGATGCAAATCACAGCAAATGAAAATGAAAATTACTATCATAGCAGTAAAGGAGGGATGATGGTGGGAACGATCGTAGAGTTAGATGTTCGTGAGGATTTACAAAAGAAAATCGAACCGTTTGAAAAAATTATGAATGCCATTAAGCCGCTGCAGCCCGGAGACATCTTTATTTTGCATGCGCCATTTAAACCGATCCCGCTGTTTCCGATTATGAAAGCAAAAGGATTTTCGTATGAAGCGGAACAGATCGAGAAAAAACATTGGAAAGTTACGTTCGTCAAACAGGGGTGAGAATGATGATTCTTGATAATCGCGGACTAGAGCCGCCGCAGCCAATGATGAGAACATTGGCGGCGTTAGGGAAACTGCAGCCGGGGGAAACGTTAACCATCATTAACGACCGCCGCCCGATGTTTTTATACGAACAGCTTGACGAACTTGGCTATAAATATGAAACAGTGGAGCGGGAAGACGGCAGCTTTCAAATTACGATTACAAAAGGATGACAGCAATGATCCCAACCAATACAGCATATGAAACGAATATTCGCCTTCCCCTTTTGTTCATCGTGTTTGGCGTCGTTGCCTTTGTTGCGGCACAGGCGATATTGCTTGCCGCCGGACCCGCAGTGACCAGCGGCGTGTTTCGCTTGCCGAACATCTGGGCGGCAGCTCATTTGGCAGTGCTCGGCTTTGCGCTAATGATCGCGATGGGAGCAATGTACCAGCTCGTCCCAGTCGCATTTTTGACGCCAATTTGGAGCGAGCTGCTAGGATTTGTGCAGTTTTTTATAACAGCAGCCGGCATCATCGCATTTTCCATAAGCTTGACATTTTATACCCATGCGGCATTGTTCCCGGGGGTACTGCTTGTACTTGGCATTGTTCTTTTCCTTTTCCAAATGGGGATGACGCTGCGGAAACAGGCGAAAAAAAATATCATGACATTGTTCGTCGGTTCCGCGCTTGCGTTTTTACTATTGACCATCCTGTTTGGACTGACGCTTGCCCTTCATTTTTGGAGCGGCAACGAAGTGGCCGATCACCTTTTCATCCTGAAAACACACATTTTATTTGGGGTGTGTGGCTGGTTTTCCCTGCTGATTATGGGATTTTCGTATAAAATGGTGCCAATGTTCTCTCTCGCCCACGGATTTTCGATGAAGCTGGCGCGATATGTATATGCCTTCTATGTGGCGGGACTGGTTGTCACCTTCATCAGCTTTTTCCAGGATGGACGCGGCCCATTTGCCGCTGGTGCCGGTCTTTTATTGACTGGATTTACCTTATTTGCTTACCATATATGGACGATCCTGCAAAAACGGGTAAAGAAAAAACTAGACCGGCCGTTTCAATTCGCTTTACTGGCGATCGGCATTGGCTTAACCTTGCACACGGCGGCATTCCTCTTGCCGCTTTCCGGCAATGACCGCGGCATGGCGACCGTCATTTACGCTTATGTGCTCGGCTGGATTATGTTCAGCATTATCGGCTATCTATATAAAATCGTCCCGTTTTTATGGTGGACGCACCGCTACAGCAAAAAAATCGGACAAGAAAACGTTCCGACGCTTAAGCAAATGATCAATAAAAAATGGACGATCATCCAATGCCTATTATTTACCGTTAGTCTCGTCGGAGTGGTCATAGCGTTAACCGTTTCCAGCCTCCCGCTCTTTTACGCTGCCCAAAGCGCCATGACATTATTTTCGTTTTTCTTTGCGAGTACAATAATTTCTGTTTTATGGAAATGATAAGGGGGCCATGGTGATGGATATTCGTGAATTAGTACTTGAACAACTGCGAACAGTGATTGACCCTGAATTAGGGATCAATGTCGTTGATTTAGGATTAATTTATGATTTGCAAATTAACGATGGCAACATATATATTTTAATGACGCTTACGACACCGGGATGTCCGCTGCACGACTCGATCGTCGGCGGTGTGAAACGGGCGTTGGAACATATCGACGGAATCCGCGATGTACAAGTGCAAATTACATGGAACCCGCCGTGGACGCCGGATCGAATGAGCGAAGAAGCGTTGCGGCAATTAAGTGGTTTTTAATGAACCGAAATATTGTCCGGCGGGACGATACGCCATGCTTTTCCTTTAGGAAAATCTGTTAAACCGCTTTTATCCTCCCAAAACATGTAACGGCTATGCTTTAAACAGCACAGCCGTTTTTTATTACACATGTTTTATAAACCACTTCACCGTTTCTAAAAACGCTTCCCTTGTCACTTTATGCCCAGCCGTATCGTCGGAAATAAATTTTAAATTTTCTTCTTTCCCTTGATAAAGTGGTTTTATCTGCTCATAAAACTCATATGTATAAGAATAAGGCACAACTTGGTCACACTTTCCATGCCAAATGAGAAGCGGGCGATTGGCTAATTTCTCCGGCTGTTTGGAAAGGTCGTATTTCATTAATTGCACCTTTTCCTGCTTCAGTTGTTCATCGGAAAGCGGAATCGTCACTCCCATTTTTTTGCCTGTTTCAATTAAGGCGTCAAAAAACGCTTCATACATTGGATTTCCCATCAGTGAAACGGCCGCTTTAATCCATGGATACACGGCAAGCGCACCAAATGTGACAATTCCGCCCATTGAGGTACCGGCAAGCCCTACCCGGTCCGGCTGAATGAGCTTGCGAAGTTCTAATTCTTCTTTGATTTGCTTAATTTCCGTAATGGTACGTGTCACAATATTCCAAAACGCCAATTGCAACTGAGTCTCGGTCAACGCTTGTTCTCTTTCGCCATGATACAGCGCATCCGGCAAAATCACGCGGTATCCCGCCTCGGCAAGCAAATAGCCAAAGTGCAAATTATGTTCCTTGGCGCTCGTAAATCCGTGAATAAATAAAATGAGCGGCAGCCGTTCCTCCCTTTTCTTATTTTGAACAACGTGCAATACAGGTATTTGGGCGATCTCCTCTTTTTCAATAATGACCATGATCGACAAAACTCCTTTTTTCTTTTTCTCATAAGGTATAGTAACATGTAGACAAAAATTTTGGAAAAGAGTTACACTATAATGTAACAAAAACTAAAATCACCGCAACCATATCGTCAATCATACGGTCATTCATTAAAAAATGAAGGTAAAGGAGTCATTATGGAACGATATTTAATTGCCTTAGATTTAGACGGTACATTGCTAAAAGATGACAAAACGATTTCTCCATTTACAAAGGAAATGATTTTGCGCGCCAAAGAAGAAGGACATCTTGTCGTGATCGCCACAGGAAGACCGTACCGCGCCAGTAAAATGTATTACGAAGAGCTTGGACTGACAACACCAATCGTTAACTTCAACGGCGCATTCGTGCATCATCCCCGCGACCATTCTTGGGGAATCCGCCATTTTCCACTCCCGCTCCCAACAGTGAAAGACATTATCGAATTCAGCGAAACGTACGCGATTAAAAACATTTTGGCCGAAGTGATGGATGACGTATACTTTCATGAACATGATGAAGTGCTGCTTGATATTGTCCGACTTGGCAACCCGACCATCGAAATCGGTGACTTGCGCTATGCATTAAAAGATGACCCAACGAGCATCCTTATTCATACGGACAAACAACATATCGAACAAATTCAAACGTATTTATCAGATGTGCATGCGAACGTATTGCACCACAGACGCTGGAATGAGCCTTGGCATATCATTGAGATTGTCCGCAGCGGTGTCCATAAAGCGTTTGGCCTGAAACAAATCGCTGATTATTTCCATATTCCAAAGGAGCGGGTCATCGCATTTGGCGACGAAGATAACGATTTAGAGATGATCGAATGGGCAGGTCATGGCATCGCAATGGGCAACGCCATTGAGCCGCTGAAACAAATCGCTAATGATGTAACGGCCACCAATGAGGAAGACGGCATCGGCGTATATTTAAAATCGATGTTAAAGCTGTAACGAATTGCCTTATTACAATCCCCCTTTTGCGGTTACACTATCCATGACGCAACGTTGCGTCTTTACTTTTCCAAAGGGGGAATACGTCTTGGGCAAACGAAACAAATCGAAACGCTTCATCCAGCAAAGCGTCGATGCGGTAGAAAAACATGACGAACGAATCCCTTATCATATGACATACGCCGAAGCGGAAGAGCGCAAGGCGCAAAAAGCGTTCGAAACATCGCTCGGAGGCGAATAACGATGGGCAACCGATTGTTTCAAGAAGCGCGCAAAGCGGTGATGCAGGCGAAACAGGCGGCAAGCGGCCAAGCCGATATAGACCTAGACCGCGCGATTGCCATCGCCAAAAACGCCTTATCGTCGGCCTACGCGCATTCCAATACGGCGGAAAAAGCGCAGTTGCGTCAATTTCAAGAAGAGCTCGATCAGCTCACGCAATAAAGGCTGTGAAGTCCTTTCCACAGCCTTTTTCTCTGGATGAAAAAATTGTGTTTTTCCTTTATAATAATCGATACACTAAAAAGATATCTTAACTTTATAAGAGGTGGATACAGTGTCAATTCAAATTATTACGGACAGTGGCTGTGATCTTCCATATTCTTATTTGCAGAAGCACAACATCGCATTTTTGCCGCTTCTTGTCCATTTCAATGGCGAAGAATACGAAGACTTTATCACCATCGAACCAAAACAAGTATATGACGCGATGCGAAACGGACAAATCGTGAAAACCGCGCAAGCGAATCCGCTGAAAATGAAAGAGTTGTTTACGCAATATGCGAAAGAAAACCGCCCTTGCCTATATATCGCGTTTTCCTCGCAATTGTCGGGTACATATCAAACCGCGATGGCGATTCGCAATGAATTGCTCGAGAAATATCCTGAGTTTCAGCTCACGATCATCGATTCGAAGTGCGCTTCGCTTGGACAAGGACTGGCGGTGATGAAAGCGGCGGAACTAGCAGAAAAAGGAACGCCGTACAACTTATTATGCGAAACAATTGCTTCTTACTGCCGCCATATGGAACATATTTTTACGGTCGATAATCTTGAGTACCTGGCGCGCGGCGGGCGAATCAGCAAAGCATCAGCAATGGTTGGCGGCCTTTTGAACATTAAGCCGCTTCTCCATGTCGAAGACGGCAAACTCATTCCGCTTGAGAAATTACGCGGCCGCAAAAAAGTGTTAAAGCGCATGGTCGAAATCATTGGCGAACGCGGCGATGATCTGCAAAAACAAGTGATCGGCATCAGCCACGGCGACGACGAAGAAGCGGCATTGGAGTTGAAACAGCTCATTGAAAAAACACATGGTTGCACGCGCTTCTTTATCTCTGAAATCGGCGGCGCGATCGGCGCACACGCCGGTCCGGGCACATTGGCGCTCTTTTTCTTGAACAAATATATCGAAGAATAAAATCGCTTTGTTTCGAAAACACTATCGGTGTACATCTTATATAAAGGAGTGCACACCGCTATGTCCCGTACAAGCGATAACGATAAAAAAGCGCTTGACAACAACGCGAAACGCCATGAGAAAAACATGCTGCGCGAAAAAAACCGCCAGGCGGGGAAATTTGCGTATTCGAAGAAGACGGATCATTTGTAAAAAACGGGCTGTCCTTTTATGCTGGACAGCCCTTATTGTCATTCCATCCGAAACTTCGCCATCACCTCATGCAGCTCATCGGTCAATTGTCTCAGTTTCGTCACTTTCTCCACCATTTTTTCAAACGCCGTCAGCTGTTCCGCCATCGAAGCGGCGATCTCTTCGCTGCCGGCCGCCGACTGTTCGACGACGGCGCTAATGCTTTCCACATTTTGCAATACTTTCTCTTCTAATTGTTTCGACATGCTAACATCATCGACAAGCGCTTGAATATCGGCGGAGATCCCAGCAACTTTGTCCTCGATTTCAGCAAACGCCTTTGTCGTTGTTTCAATCGACTGCGATTGCTGCTCGGCGATTTTTACTCCTTGGGCGACAACTGCGGAAACCGAGGCAATGCCATGCTTAATCAGCGAAATCGTTTCAAAAATTTGCTTTGTCGCCTGCGCGGATTGCTCGGCCAACTTGCGCACTTCGTCGGCGACAACGGCAAATCCTTTCCCCGCTTCTCCCGCTCTTGCGGCTTCAATCGCCGCGTTTAACGCCAGCAAATTCGTTTGCTCCGCAATATCCGATACCGCTTTTGCCATTTGTTCAATGTTAGCAGCATAGCTGGCAAACTTATTCGTTGCTTCTTCAATGGACAACATCGCTGCATTGCTTTCTCGGATAGCGTGCAGTTGCCTTTCTATTGCCTGCTGGCCATGTTGAATTGCTTCGACCGCCGCTTTGCTGTAATGTGCTGTCTGCTTGGTTCGCTCCGCTGTTTTGGCAAACGTATCATCCATTTTTTCAATCTGCTGTACTGCTTGCTGTAATTCTTCAGAGATGCTTTGCGCCCCCGCGGACAGTTCATTCGTTGATACCGCGACTTGCCGGTTAATCTCGGTGAGCATTTGGTTGTCTGCTTCAATTTCTTTGGCAAACGTTTCGACTTGTTGGCTAGCCACCTCTACCGAGCGAAGCAGCCGCTTCAACTCCTCGACCATTGTATGAAATGCCACATTTAATGCACCTAGCTCATCGTTGTGTTTATAATCAATGCGCGCGACGAGCAAATTGCCCCCTGCAATTTCAGCCGCGTTGTTGGCAAGCCGCTTGAGCGGATTCGTAATCGAGCGCGTCAGACGCAGGCTTATCGCTCCTGACAGCATGATAAGGGCAATGCTGCCGATGACCGCCGTCCAAATGACAAAATGAATTTGCCCCTGCAAATCGCGCTGAAGTTCGTTGTAGTAATCGTTTGTATACAATTGCAGCGTATAGATGTCATTAATCGCACCTTCAATCCGCATCGCCTGCCGTCTTGCCTCTGATGCGTTGCGGTGGTCAAGCGCGGCGAGCGACTCGGTGTGCACATCGGCGAATTTTTGTTTCGCTTTCGCTAATAGAGCGAGAAATTCCTTTTGTTTCAACGATTTTTCTAATTTGTTAATCAACTTTTCTGTCGTTTCGATTTGCGCCAGCACTTCCTGCTTATTTCCTTCCGTCATGTTGTAAGCGGCGTTGTTTAAGCTTTGCTTTGCCGATTTCATGCTTGCTTCGAGCCGTTCGACCGTCAGCAACACCGGCACGATATTTTTATTCGTTGCCTGAATCGACAACATATTGACGATAATGAACCCCATTAGGAGCATCGCGGCAATAAGCGAAAGAAACGAATGAAGCCATAATTTTTTGCGAATTGTCATTCTAATCCCCTTTTCCTGTAATCTATCTTGTTGCCACTTCACCATCAATCACTTTTTGTCTCCATTGTTCTACAAGCTCCCGTTTTTGCTCATCCCAAGGAATGACGCGAATTGGCGCCAAGCCGACGCCATTTTCCGCAAGGCCAAGCTCCACCGTTCCCGCCGGCAACTTCCCGTTTCGTACATATTCCTTCAACACATTGAACAACGCGACATCGACATTTTTGACCATCGATGTCACGACCGCTTTTTCCGCGTAAAAATATTGGTCGCTGTCAACGCCAATCGCATACACGCCGTGCGCTTCCGCTTCCCGAAGCGCACCGACTCCGGTAAAACCAGCCGCCGTATACACGACGTCGCACTTTTTGGCAAACATGTCTTTGGCGATATTAGCGCCAAGCTTGTCATTGCCAAAATCGCCGGCATAGACAATTTGAACAGAAGCGGACGGCTTTACGGCGTGAACCCCTTTTTCGAATCCCGTCGCAAATTTATGAATCAACGGCACATCCGCCCCACCGATAAACCCGAGACGGTTTGTTTTCGTCGTCAGCGCCGCTACCACTCCGGCAAGAAAGCTTCCTTCATCTTCTTTAAACGTAATGGACGTCACGTTTGGCAAATCAGAAACAGCGTCAACTAAAATAAAGCGTTGCTTTGGATATTGTTTCGCCACTTTTTCCAAATCTTCTTGTACCATGAAGCCAAGACCAATGACGATATCATTGCCATCTTCAATAAGCTCCTTTAGCCCTTGTTCATACGTTTTCGTATCTTTCAATTCACGATAATCAAAAATAATGCCTAGTTCATCACGCGCTTTCATCAATCCGCGAAACGCGGAGTCGCTAAACGATTGATCCCCAAGTCCGACGTCTGACAACATAATCCCGACTTTGATTCTGTCTTTCTTTCCCGCTGTCTCTTTCGTCGAACAGCCGGACATCATCACAAACATAGCCAATAGCGCGATACCAAGTTGCCATATACGTCTTTGCTGTTTCATTGGTTCGTCCCTTTCTTTTTATGGTGTCCATTATTGTTTATCGGCACGGTTCGATATTTGTTAAGTTTTTTGGCAGAAAAAAAGCAAAGCTGTAATTTTAACTGTACTACAGTAATTTAGAGGATATTATGTTCAACATAGGGACATATATCTTAGAAGACGAAAACAAGCAATAGCGCAAACATTGAAAGTGGCTTACGCAAATTTATAAAATTAAAATTTGTTGAATAGAAGGGAACATTACTCTCTCCCCTTATTCAACAAACGAAGTTGCCTAAGTAAATCATCGTTGTATTTTTATTTAAATATTTTTATAATTATGTAAAATCATGTTGATAAGGGGAAACCAAAATGGAACTAATTCCTGAATCCACTAATTTGATGGACTATCTAGAAGAATTAGATGTTGTCAATTTTTCTCATCCTTTAATTCAGAAAAAAATTAATGAACTGTTTCATGAAGGGCAATCAGAAATCGAAAAAGCGAAAATAGCATTTGAATTTGTAAGAGATAAGATTTCGCACTCGTGGGATATTCAAAGCACAAGAGTTACATGTAAAGCTTCTGAGGTGCTTAAATATAAAGAAGGAATTTGTTATGCAAAAGCTAATCTATTAGCAGCTTTATTAAGATCACAAGGAATCCCGACAGGTTTTTGTTATCAACGACTCATGATATTCGATACACCTGATAAAGGTTATTGTCTTCATGCATTAAATGGCGTTTTTCTTACATCCATAAATCGGTGGATTCGTTTAGATGCTCGTGGAAACAAACCAGGAGTACAAGCAGAATTTTCTATAGATAAAGAAATATTAGCATTTCCAATCCAAGAAGAGTTTGACGAAAAAGATTTTCCAATCATTTATACTCAACCTAACCCAAAAACCATTTCGGTTTTAAAGGAACATACAGATGCGTTAGAAATGTATAAATATTATTTACCTGAAAATTTATAAAGATTTTTGTATATTTAGCTAATGGTTGATGATGTATAAAATTTTGTGTCAAGCATTTGGCTAGACCAAAAGAAAAAGGTAGGGTATTCTCTGATTTGGCCAAAAATCTTAGAGAAAGGAGAACCCTACCTATGTCTAAAAGTATACCGAATTTAGACTGGCTCAATCAACTGGAAAACGCCATTCGTCAGTTTGTAAAGGAAAAATTAGAGTTGATCATGAAGGAAGAAATTCAGAGTTTCCTCGAAATTGAACAGAAGGGAACGTCGAATAGAAGAAACGGCTATTACCATCGAAACCTAGATACGCAGTATGGTCGTATTGAAGGCCTTTCTGTCCCAAGAGACCGAAACGGGGAATTTCAAACGCAGTTGTTCACCCCTTACCAACGCCATACCGGCTGGCTCGAGGAAGCCGTCATCAAGATGTATCAAAGTGGGATGAGTACGCGTGAAATTGGCAAGTTTATCGAACGAATTTTAGGAAATGCCTACTCACCAACAACGATTAGTCATATCACGGATGTGGTAAAGGAAGACATTGCGAAATGGCACACACGTCCTCTACAAAAGCGATATTCGGTCTTATATTTGGATGGGTTGTACGTGAAACTTCGTCGAGATACGGTAGAAAAAGAGGTCATTTATGTCGTGTTAGGTGTAAACGAAGAAGGGTATCGTGAAATTCTCGACTTCTTCGTAGGAGGACAAGAAAGTGCCTATGGGTGGCAAGAGATTCTCCACAATCTCTACAAGAGAGGATTACAGGAAGTACTTCTTGGTGTATTCGATGGCCTTCCAGGACTGGAGGAAGCCTTTAAAGCCGTTTATCCGAAAGCCGATGTGCAGCGCTGTGTCGTTCACAAAGTACGTAATACCTTAAATCGTGTTCGGAAAAAAGATCAATTTGAAGTGGCAGAGGATCTCAAACTGATTTATCGCGCACCGAATAAGGAGATTGCGTTACAGATGTTTCAACAGTTTGAGTCGAAATGGTCCAGCAAGTATCCGAGAGAAGTTCAATCTTGGGCCAATGAGTTGGATGTCCTCCTTACATTTATGGATTATCCAAGCAGTATTCGAAGTGTGATTGACACGACCAATGCCATTGAACGAACGATCAAAGAGATTCGGAAACGTCTAAAGCCGATGAACAGTTTGAGTAGTTTAGAAGCCGCTGAAAAAGTCGTGTATTTGACCATCCAAGATTTTAATGAGAAATGGGCAGGGCGAAAGTTGCGAGGATTTGCCGAAGCACATGAAGCCCTTCAACGAATGTTTGAAGAACGTTATCATTAACCAAATACTGTAAATAAACAAAATAGGGGGATTCTCCCTTTCCAAACAGGAGACTGAATATTCAGTCTCCTGTTTGGAGGAAACTAGTTCCCTATTCATTCCAAATCCATTTCAGAGAAACCCTACCCCATTACATTACACAAAATTCTTGACGGTACCTAATGGTTGCGCATTAGTTTTTATAAAGAAATAAAAAAGGTAAGCAAACATATTAAACATCACTAATATGTGCTTACCTTTATTTTAGTTCCTGATAAAATTGCGGCTTTGCTTTTTATGATCGCTTGATATACGTCCATCCATCTTCTTGGTATACCTTGTCTTCTTTCATTAAGCGGCCTAAAGCGCGTTTAAACGCGGCTTTGCTCATATGAAAGCGCGCTTGGATGTCGTCCGGGTCGCTTTTGTCGTGATACGGCATCGCCCCGCCGCGGCTTTCTAAGTACGCATAAATGGCCGCCGCGTCTTCGTCAATGCTTTCTTGCTTGCGCGGCAAGAGCGATACGTTCACCGTCCCATCCTCTTTGACGGCGATAATCCGCCCTTCCACTGCTTCCCCAAGCCGCGGTGCGTTTCGCCACTGCGATTCATGCACAAAACCGAGATAACCGACATCGGAGATAAGGGATGCCCCTACCTTAATCACGCGGTAGACGCGGCCGTGAATATTCTGATTAAACGCTGATTCCGGCGCTTTCACGGCGATTTGTTTCATCGTTTCCTCATCAGCGAGCCTAGCAAGAAGGCGACCGCGTTTATCTGTTTTTAATGAACAATATAATTGGTCGCCGCGCTGTGGCCATTGCGAGCGAAGCGGCGGCAAATCATCGATGGACACGAGCATATCTTTAGAAATGCCAATATCGACAAAAACGCCCAATCTCGGAACGACGTCCACCACTTCAACCCAATCGTAGCGGTTGTTCGTGATTTTCGGCATTTTCATAGTGGCGCATAGCCGCCCGTCGTGGTCATGATATAAAAATACCGTTGCCTCGTCGTCCACCGCAAGCGTTTCGTTCGCTTCGCTTTTATGTAGCAGCACTTCGTCCGTGCCGTTCGTTAAAAAGTAGCCAAACGGCACTTCCCGTTTTACCGTTAATGTCATGATTTCTCCAGGAATTAATCGTTTCATCGCAACCTCTTCCTTTGTCTATATTTTCACGCTTATTATTCCCCACTCCAGTTTACAGTTCCGCGTAAAACGTCATTTTCCCTGCATCACAAGAACGCTTCCATCGTACTCAGCTCCAATCCTTCTTTTCTTATTGTGTCCCTTGCCACATTTTACTATAATAAAATAAAAAATGCTGGAGGTCGTGTATGTCAAAAGAAAGTTCCTTTGATATTGTTTCGAAAGTTGACTTATCGGAAGTCACCAATGCGATCAACATCGCACTGAAAGAAATTAAAAACCGCTACGACTTTAAAGGCAGCAAAAGCGACATTTCTCTAGACAAAGACGAACTCGTCCTTATTTCCGACGATGAATTTAAATTGGAACAGCTCAAGGACGTGCTGATTGGCAAGCTCATTAGACGAGGCGTGCCGACGAAAAATATTCAATACGGCAAAATTGAGCCGGCTTCTGGGGGGACGGTGCGCCAACGCGCTAAACTTGTGCAAGGCATCGACAAGGAAAACGCGAAAAAAATCAACACGATCATAAAAAACACCGGCCTGAAAGTGAAAAGCCAAATACAGGACGATCAAATCCGCGTCAGCGGCAAAAGCAAAGATGACTTGCAAAAGGTTATCGCCGCGATTCGCGAAGCCGACCTGCCGATTGATGTGCAATTTGTCAATTATCGATAAAAACGTGATGCTACGGGCACTAATCGCCCGTAGCATCTTTTTTCATGCCCTTTCCCTCTATTTCCATTATGCGTTTTAGACACAATTATTCAAAGAAAAAGCCCCAGCCCGACAATACTAGACGTAATGATCAACAAAGCAGCAAAAGCAATCGGAAGAATGTCTCGCACAAATTGCCCTTCATGTCCAGACTGGTTAGTGATAGAAGCTGCTAAAGCGATTCTCGATGGAGATGCCATGGTCATGTTCGATGCGGAGACATTTTGTGCGGTGGCATATAATAGTGCGGGACTATGTAATTGCTCAGCCATCGTGCTTTGAAAATGGGAAAACATAGCGTTAGCCGCGCTGTTGCTGCCGCTCATAAATCCGCTGATCGCACCGATGAGCGGAGAAGCGATGATAAACCACGAACCTACTAATGCGGCAATATTAGCAGCCAGGAAATTCGTCATTCCCGCCCCCTCCATCACGCTCGACATCGCGATAAAGCCCGTTGTTGCTATTACGGCGGGATATACTTGTTTGATGGTTTTTTCTATACAGGTTTTTAGTTGAACGCTAGTCAGCCGATATAGCCATATCGCTGTCAGCGAAGCAAGGAACAGGGCAAAACCTGGGCTATACAACAGCTCCAAATGAAAATGATATTCTGGCCATTGAATAACGAGGATGCTTGTAACTATGCTCTTACATGCAGCAGAGAAATGGGAAACGAATATATATATCGTTAAAACGGCATATGGTACCATTGCCTTCCAAAAGTTTCCCCTCCCAATAACTACATGCGTCGTAGCGGCCTTGCCCCTCTTTTGTCTGATTAACGCCTTTAGTTTCCAATAGGCAATGAGCAAAAAAGCGGCAGCTCCTCCCGCCAATACGCCCGCCAGTTCGGTAGATATATACACGCTGGAAGCCCATGTCACAAATGACAGCACGAACGAAACGATAATAATGGAATCAAAATATTGTCTTATCGACTTTTTGCCGCCGCTAATGGCCACAATAACAACCGCATAAAAAAGAAATAGCGGCGTACTTACCATCGCGCTATACTCCCCCAATTGATGCAAAGGAACTCCAGACAACTCCGCATTAATGACCGTACCGATGGCAAGCGCTCCCCACGGCACGGCCGACTGCGTCAATAACGATAACATCATTGTCTTTTTCGCTGAAAATCCTAGTGAAAGATATAATGGGGCAGCGATCACCACAGCGATGCCAAAGCCACTGACCGCTTCTAGAAAAGGACCTAAAGCGGCAGAAATAAGCAGCCCCTGTTCTGCTTTTGAGCGGCAAAAGCGTGATAAACCGTAGGACATCATATTCATCGCTCCGCTTTCATTCAGCAAGTTGTATAAAAACAGCCCAAGCCCTAATACATAAATGACCGTCACCGCCAGCAGCATTCCACGAACGGAGAAATGAAATAAATTCTGCACCGAGGCATCAAAAGAAAAAAAAGCCAATACGAAAGCCAATCCATACGAACAGACAGCGGTGTACAGCGCAGACATTTTAAGCCAAACTAAACAAATGAGAGCGAATAAAATAGGTAACCCTGCTAATAAGAAATGAATCGCATCATGCATGGAACATGCCCCCCCTCCCCCTTTATCCACTATAGTGGATATATATTATTCTCTAGAACGTGTTGCAAAACGCATAATGGATGCATAAATGCACATAAAAAATCCACCACCTTGAAGATCATATACAGTGACCAAAACCAACTACCAAGGGGTGGACAAGATCATGATTTCCAATTGGAACAGCGAACATGCATGGTCTTATGAAATCGACTCACTTTTAGCATCCTTATTTCGATATATTGACTCTCTATATCGTTGCCGGAAATGCCGTATGTGACAGGAAGGCCGCCGGCGTCGAAAAAATCTTTGAATTTGGATCATTGTTTCCAGACGAACATGAGAAAACGGTTCAATACTACGACAAACACATAAACCTTGGCAAGATTGGGATGTCCGGCAGCATGCAAGGTGACGGATGCCGCCCCAAAAATCGTCACTTCCAAGATAAAGTGCCACGGTTCTGGAAGGAGTAACGGCGCACCGGGGGAACCGAACGTCCCCCAAATCAGCGCGATCAAAAGCGGGATCCCAACCATCAAACCGATCTTACCGAGCATATTTTCTCCGTTCTTGAATCCCCAATATGCGAGTGCGGCCAAAACGCATACTTCCAAAAGGAAACGCAAAAGTAGATTCGCCAGTTTAATTTCCATGTTCATTCTCCTTTTTTGACATCATTCAGTCGTTTTGTCATTTTGAGGCTGGATTCACTCCAGCGATTTCTGTTTTCGGCGAATCCCTGTCAGGAACGTATCGATCAGAAACCGGAGTGTCACGTCATGGTCGAGTGGAATTCTAAATTCTCCTTTCTGTTCCAAGGAAGCGAAACCATGGAACATGCTTCGCAAACCACGCACTGCATGCAGTGCTGTTTCGTCATCAAGATCGTATGCGTGAAGCACACGCAGAGTCAGGTTCACAATCTCACGACCTGCACGTTGTATATCTGGATCTAGTGAATCGGGCGCTTGCAAGGTTGCTTCATACAAGCCAGGATGGGTTCGAGCAAACGTTACATAAGCTTTCCCAAGCGCATGCACCGCATCATCACCGGACCGTCCGATGGCCGCTTGCGCCAGGGTGTTGTAAAGTTGTTCAAGGCCATAAACCGCGAGTTGTTTTCTTAAACCGTGCAATCCTTCGATGTGGTTGTACAAGGATGGGGGGCGGACGCCGAGTTTTTTAGCCAATGTAGCCAATGTGACGGCATCCAGTCCGTCTTTATCGGCAATTTCTGTTGCAGTTTGCAGAATCGTTGACAAATCTAAACCGATTCTTGGAGACATCTGCGTCACTCCTTTCCTGTAGGGGGATGTATGAAACTCCGTTCGGCTTTGGCAATGGCACGGTCGATGGCTACACCTGGTTGCTCCAACATATGCCCATGTCCCACCGCTAGCAAGGATGGATGGTACTCACGTATTTTGTATGCACTTTTGAGCGCCATTTCTTTATTCCATGTAGCCATTGCCGGAAAGGGAAACCATGGTTGTACCTGTCCCGATACAGCAATCCCGCCTTTTGTTTGAAATGCATCACCGACGATACAGGCGTTGTTGCGCGTGTCGAGAAATGTCATTGAACCGGGCGTATGTCCCGGTGTGGCAATCGCCAGCAACGAGCCGATTCGATCTCCCTCCTTTAGCAAAACATCTGCTCGTGTCTGCAGTTTTTTAGGTACTCCGCCACGAATCGGTGTGTTTGGTTCGTTCGGACCCAGCGACCTGTCTCCAGACATTAAGCGGGCGTCACGTTCCGAAATATAAACGGGTACATGCGGAAGAATTTGTTTTAGCGCGTCAAGTGCTCCCACATGATCCCCATGTGCATGGGTGAGAAGGATGCGCGTGATAGGTTTTCCGATGGTTTCAGCCGCTTTCAAAATTCCTTTCACGCTGTAGGGCAGAGCAGCGTCAATCAAGGTCAATCCGTCCATTTCGTCAATCAAGTAACAATTTACGGGAAAAAAACGCGGCAAAAATGTCAGTTGAAAAACCGTTTTTTTGCGGATGATTCGCAAATGTTTCACCTCATTTTCTTGAAACTAATATTGTTAGTTTTATTATAACTAATATTATTAGTTTTTGCAAGCCGTAAGTTCTCTTATTGTGAGTAAAGTTTTCATGGGAGCTTTTTTTCCTTTTTTATAAGCGTTTTTTATTCTCTTTCCGCCGTTGCGACACTACTACCTAGTTATTGATTCCAATCATATACGTTCACTATAGTGGATAAACCTATTTTCATTAAATATCAAGCACTAATGCTTTTTCCATGAAGGATGGAATATTTTCTTGAAAACGATTCCATTATATTGAATATTTTCAGAAAATGCTTTACATTATATATTAATTATATCGTTGAAACGTTTGGCTACAACTTCATAGCGAATTTCTTATCAAGAGAGGGGGAGGGACTGGCCCGGTGAACCCTCAGCAACCTGGCGGAAGCCAAGGTGCTAAATCCAGACAGGCGAAAGCGCCTGGAAGATAAGAAGAGACGATACATAAAAAGTCTTCTTCTTATAGAAGGCTTTTTTCTTTTACCATTTTCATAGAACGGGGGAATGAGCGTGGGACTTTTGCAAGATTTAAAAGAACGCATCCTCATCGCCGATGGCGCGATGGGAACGCTATTATACTCGCACGGCGTCGACCGATGTTTTGAAGAACTAAATTTATCGAAACCGGAAGATATCATTCATATTCATGAAGCATATATCGCCGCGGGCGCCGAGGTCATTCAAACGAATACGTACGGCGCCAACTACGTCAAACTCTCCCGTTATGGACTCGCAGACGAGGTGCCGGCGATTAACCGCGCGGCGGTAAGGCTCGCCAAACAGGCGGCCAAAAATAAAGCCTACGTGCTTGGGACGATCGGCGGGTTGCGCAGCATCAATAAAAGCGCCGTTTCCATCGAAGAGGTAAAGCGGACGTTTCGCGAACAATTGTTTGTGCTGTTAAACGAGGACGTCGACGGCTTGTTGCTCGAAACGTATTACGATTTAGAAGAATTAGAGACAGTGCTTGCGATCGCGCGCAAAGAAACGGATAAGCCGATTATCGCGCACGTCTCCCTCCACGAAGTCGGCGTCTTGCAAGACGGCACTCCGCTTGCCGAAGCATTGGCGCGCTTGGAGCAGTTGGGAGCTGATGTCGTCGGTCTAAACTGCCGTCTCGGCCCGTACCATATGATCCGTTCGCTGGAGGAAGTGCCGCTGCCAAATAGAGCGTTTCTCTCTGCGTATCCGAACGCAAGCCTGCCGGATTATCGCGACGGGCGGCTTGTCTATGAAACAAACACCGATTATTTTAAAGAAACAGCGCTCGCCTTCCGTGAGCAAGGCGTGCGCCTGATTGGCGGATGCTGCGGCACGACGCCAAAACATATCGAAGCGATGGCAAACGCCTTAGTGGATCGAACACCAATTAAAGAAAAAGTCGTTAAACAACGTCATGTTCCAATTTCCATCCAAATGAACGAACCAAACACAACGCCGCCGCTGCAAGACATCGTTCGCGAGCGTCGTTCGGTGATCGTCGAGCTCGATCCACCGAAAAAATTAGGGCTTACCAAATTTCTAGAGGGCGCCAAAGCGTTGAAAGAAGCAAATATTGATGCGCTGACACTGGCTGACAACTCGCTGGCTACCCCACGAATCAGCAACATGGCGCTCGGCTCCATCGTCAAAGAGCAGCTTGGCATCCGTCCGCTTATTCATATTACCTGCCGCGACCGTAACTTGATCGGGCTGCAGTCGCACCTAATGGGCTTGCATACGCTCGGCATCACCGATGTGCTCGCCATTACCGGCGACCCATCGAAAATCGGCGATTTTCCTGGAGCGACATCGGTCTACGACTTATCGTCGTTTGACTTGATTCGGCTCATTCGCCAGTTTAATGAAGGGCTCTCGTATTCGGGAAAACCGCTCGGGCAAAAAACGAATTTTTCGATCGCCGCGGCCTTTAACCCGAACGTCCGCCATTTGGATAAGGCCGTAGAGCGCCTGGAGAAAAAAATTCAATGCGGCGCCCACTATTTTATTACCCAGCCGCTTTATTCCGAACGGCAAATCGAGGAAGTGTACGAAGCGACGAAACATCTTGAGACGCCTATTTACATCGGCATTATGCCGCTAGTGAGCGCGCGCAACGCCGATTTCCTTCACCATGAAGTACCGGGCATCACGCTGTCGGAAGAAATCCGCGCGCGCATGGCGGCATGCGGCAACGACCCAGTGCAATCAGCGCGCGAAGGAATTGCGATCGCCAAATCGCTCATTGACACCGCTTTTGACTTATTTAACGGCATCTACCTCATTACGCCGTTTTTACGCTATGAAATGACGGTCGAACTCGTCCGCTATGTTCACGAAAAAGAAAAAGCCGCGCAAGAAAGGAAGGTACTCCATGGCTAACACAACACTCGAGCAACAACTTGCCAAAAAGATTCTCATCATTGACGGCGCAATGGGAACGATGATTCAAAATGCAAAGCTCTCGGCCGACGATTTCGGCGGCGAACCATACGAAGGATGCAACGAATATTTGACGCTCACCGCCCCACATGTGATCGAGCGCATTCATGAAGCGTACTTGCAGGCGGGCGCGGACATTATTGAAACGAACACGTTTGGCGCAACAAGCATCGTGTTAGATGAATATCAGCTCGGCCATTTAGCGCTTGAGTTAAATATCGAAGCGGCCAAGCTCGCACGCAAAGCCGCCGACGCCTACTCGACTTCCGCTTGGCCGCGCTTTGTCGCCGGTTCGATGGGACCGACGACAAAAACGCTGTCCGTCACGGGCGGCGTGACGTTTGACCAATTAGTCGCTGCCTACGAAGAACAAGCACGCGGACTATTGCTTGGCGGCGTTGACTTGCTTTTGTTGGAAACGTGTCAGGACACCTTAAACGTCAAAGCCGGCTTTATCGGCATTTCCAAGGCGTTTGAAGCGGTCGGCAGGCGGGTGCCGATCATGATTTCCGGCACAATTGAACCGATGGGCACGACGCTGGCCGGACAGACGATTGAGTCGTTTTTCATCTCCGTTCAGCATATGAAGCCGTTTGCCGTCGGCTTAAACTGCGCGACCGGCCCAGAGTTTATGACTGACCATTTGCGCACGCTCGCTTCCCTCGCCAATACGGCGGTCAGCTGCTACCCGAACGCTGGTCTTCCTGATGAGGAAGGGCATTACCATGAAACGCCGGAAATGCTGGCGAAAAAAATCCAGCGTTTTGCCGAAAAAGGCTGGATCAACATCGTCGGCGGCTGCTGCGGAACGACGCCGGAACATATCCGCGCCATCGCCGAAGCGGTCCGGGATCTTCCGCCGCGGCCAATTCCGCAGTCTTTTGCCATTCATGCCGTCTCCGGCATCGATCCGCTTATTTACGACGAAACAATGCGGCCATTGTTTGTCGGCGAGCGGACGAACGTGATCGGCTCGCGCAAATTTAAACGGCTGATCGCTGAAGGAAAATACGAAGAAGCGGCAGAAATCGCCCGCGCGCAAGTGAAAAACGGCGCGCACGTCATCGACATCTGCCTGGCCGACCCGGACCGCAATGAACAAGAGGATATGGAAAAATTCATTCAGCAAGTCGTTAAAAAAGTGAAAGTGCCGCTCGTCATCGATTCGACCGACGAACAGGTCATTGAACGCGCCCTCACCTATTCACAAGGAAAAGCAATCATTAACTCGATCAACTTGGAAGACGGCGAAGAACGGTTTGCTAAAGTCGTGCCCCTCATTCACAAATACGGCGCCGCCGTCGTTGTCGGCACGATTGATGAACAAGGAATGGCGATTCATGCCGAGCGGAAGCTGGAAATCGCTTTGCGCTCGTATGATCTGCTTGTCAACAAATACGGGGTATCCCCGCATGACATTATTTTCGACCCGCTTGTGTTCCCGGTCGGTACCGGCGATGAACAATACATCGGCTCTGCCAAAGAGACGATCGAAGGCATCCGCCTCATTAAAGAGCGGCTGCCCCACTGTTTAACGATGCTTGGCATCAGCAACGTCTCGTTCGGGCTTCCGCCGGTCGGACGGGAAATTTTAAACTCCGTCTTTTTATACCATTGCACGCAGGCCGGGCTTGATTACGCAATCGTCAACACGGAAAAATTGGAGCGCTTCGCCTCAATTCCGGAAGAAGAAGTGCGGTTAGCGGAAGAACTGCTGTTTAACACGAACGATGAAACATTAAATACGTTTATCCAATTTTACCGCGACAAAACAAAAGAGCCGAAAAAAGCGAAAACAGAGCTTAGCTTAGAAGAAAGGCTTGCGGGCTATGTCGTTGAAGGCACGAAAGAAGGGCTGTTCACCGATTTGGAACAAGCGCTGCAAACGTATTCCGACCCGCTCGACATCATTAACGGCCCGCTGATGGCCGGGATGGACGAAGTCGGCCGGCTCTTTAACAATAACCAGCTCATTGTCGCCGAAGTATTGCAAAGCGCAGAAGTGATGAAAGCGGCGGTCGCCTTTTTAGAGCCATACATGGAGAAAAAAGAAAGCAGCACAAAAGGAAAGGTGATTCTCGCCACCGTGAAAGGCGATGTGCATGACATCGGCAAAAACTTAGTCGACATTATTTTAAGCAACAACGGTTTCCATGTCATTGACTTGGGCATTAAAGTGGCGCCGCAGCAGCTCATTGAAGCCGTTCAGGCGGAAAAGCCGGATATCATCGGCTTATCGGGGTTGCTTGTCAAATCGGCGCAGCAAATGGTCATCACCGCGCAAGATTTGCGGCAGGCGGGCATTTCGACGCCGATTTTAGTCGGCGGCGCCGCGCTGACGCGTAAATTTACAGAAAACAAAATCGCTCCGGAATACGATGGAATTGTCCTATACGCCAAAGACGCCATGGAAGGGCTGGCGCTCGCCAACCAATTGCAGCACAACGAAATCGAATATACAAAAACAAAAAAGCAAGAAACGGAAACAGAAAAAACGGCGCCAACGGTTATTGCGACAAAATCAAACGTCTCAACCGACGTTCCCGTGTTTGTGCCAACAGATTTAGAACGCCATATATTGAAAGATATTTCGCTTTCGCATATTGTTCCGTACATCAACTGGCAAATGGTATTAGGACATCACCTTGGGTTAAAAGGAAAAGTGAAACGGCTGCTTGAGGAAAAAGATGAAAAAGCGCTGATGCTAAAGCAAGTCGTCGATGACCTGCTTCAACAAGCTCAACAAAACCGATGGATTACACCAGCTGCGGTATATCAATTTTTCCCGGCGCAAAGCGATGGAAACCGCATTTACATTTATTCTCTGGAAGACAAGAAGACAGTGATCGAAACGTTTGAATTTCCAAGACAGCCGCGGGCCCCGTATCTTTGCCTCGCCGATTATTTAAAACCGATAGACAGCGGGCAAATTGACTACGTCGGCTTTTTCGCCGTCACCGCTGGCAAAGGCATCCGCGAACTGGCGCAGCGATGGAAAGAAAGCGGCGAATTTTTAAAAAGCCATGCGATTCAGGCATTGGCGCTCGAAATCGCGGAAGGATTTGCAGAGTGCATTCACCAAATTATGCGCGACCGCTGGGGCTTTCCGGATGACCCGGATTTTACGATGGAAGAACGCTTTGCCGCCAAATATCAAGGGCAGCGCTACTCGTTCGGCTACCCGGCGTGTCCGAACTTAGAGGATCAGGAAAAGTTGTTCCGCCTTCTGCATCCGGAAGAAATCGGCATCCATTTAACGGACGGATATATGATGGAGCCGGAAGCATCCGTCTCCGCGATCGTCTTCGCCCATCCAGAAGCGCGCTATTTCAACGTACTGTAAAAAGCTGGCCCAAAACGGCCAGCTTTTTTATGCAATGTGGTCAGCAATGATTGTTTGCCAACATTACATATTTCCCTTCCCTTATCCCATACTAACGATGACAAATGATGCATAGGGAGGAATGGAAGATGGTTACGAAACAACAGACAACGCTGCCGCCGCAGCACCAAAACCACCAGCCCGGACTGCAAACGGAAATGAACCCGCAGCCAATTTCCGTAAGCGAACAATACAAAGCAAGCGGGAAATTACATAATAAAGTCGCCATCATTAGCGGTGGCGACAGCGGTATCGGCCGGGCGGTCGCGATTCATTTCGCCAAAGAAGGCGCCGATATCGCGATTATTTATTTAAACGAACACGAAGACGCACAAGAGACAAAACGGCTTGTCGAGCAGGAAGGAAAAACATGCTTGCTGATCGCTGGCGATGTCGGCGATGAAAACTTTTGCAAGCAAGCGGTCCAACAAACGATCGACCAATTTGGCAAACTTGACATCGTCGTCAATAACGCCGCCGAGCAGCATCCGCAAAAAAGCTTGCTCAACATCACCTCACAACAGCTGGAAAAAACATTCCGCACGAACGTCTTCGGCTATTTTTATTTGACAAAAGCAGCGCTTCCATACTTGCAAAAAGGCAGCGCCATTATTAATACGGCGTCGATTACCGCTTATGAAGGCAATGAACAATTGATTGACTACTCGGCCACGAAAGGAGCGATCGTCGCCTTTACGCGTTCGCTGGCAAAATCGCTCGCCGGGCAAGGCATCCGCGTCAACGGCGTTGCACCGGGACCGATTTGGACTCCGCTTATTCCATCGACATTCACAAGCGACCAAGTCGCCACCTTCGGCTCCAACACCCCGATGAAACGGCCGGGCCAGCCAAGCGAAGTCGCCCCAAGCTACGTCTTTTTAGCGAGCGAGGAGGCATCCTATATTACGGGGCAAATGATACATGTAAATGGCGGAAAGATTATCAATGGGTAGAAAGCAGCGGAAAACGAAGTATTCTTCATCACCATGTAAATTTTATGTAATATTTTCTGACATATTTGTTGAGCTGCCGGTATATAGCCGCTATGATAAAAATACATGCTGCTTCTGATCCAAGTTCCTCAACCTTTTGCACGTATAGCAAAAGGCACCCTCTCTTCCTTGACTTGCAACAATTTGTTGCAAGTTTTTTTGTGTATAACGATGACTCCAATGGCGGCAATCTTAGTTATACCACGATGAATGAATAGTCTGTCTACGGCAATGTATTTCTAGATAGGAAAAAACAAAGCTGACTCCAAACGATCGGTTGTTACGATCGTTTGGGTCAGCTTTTATTTTTTTCGATAGTAATCACATGAAAACCGTTCGACAATCCGATGCGGGATAATTTGTTCCGCCTTTTGATGCGGCTTCCCGATGACGACAAAGGGAAATTTATTTTTTTGCAAATTTTGCTGTTTTGGAACGCTAGGCTTACGTCGCCTGTTTCGACCGCTTTTTGACAAGATACAAAAATAACATAAATAATACGTAAACAGCGACAATCGCCACGATGAAAGGAACATTAATCCCTGTTTTATCGGCAAGCGCGTAAATTTCCGCTGTTTCGCGATTGATAATAATATCATAGCCATCACGGTCGCTCCGCACTAAATCGCCGGCAAGCAGCCCGCGTAGCTCTTTTCCCGGCGCCAGCTGGTCATTCGTGATATGCACCTTTTGCGTTTTTTCCGTATTGTTAATCGCGATCACCGTTGTTTCGTCTTTATAATGGCGCTTAAATACGGCCATGCCGTCTTTTTCATACAGCAACGTAAAATCGCCGCGCCGCAAGGAAGGAAGTTTTTGCCGCAATTCGCCAAGTTTTTTAATGTAATCGATGATTTCCTGATCGGCGCGGAAATTCATTAAGCGGCGGTTATCCGGGTCTTGTCCCCCGTTCATGGCAATTTCCGTTCCGTAATACATAATCGGAATGCCAGGAGCGGAGAACAAATAAGACATGGCCAGCTTGATTCGTGAAATCGGATTTTGCCGATTGTCAATCGCCAGCTTCGTAAACCGGACCGTATCATGGTTATCTAAAAAGGTGCCAAGCAAATACGGGCGGTCATAAAATGTTTTATTATATTCCCATACGTCGTAAAGCGGACGCAACGATTGATCGCGCTTCGTCAATGTCTTCGTTACCGCATTATAAAGCGGGTAATCGACGAATCCGTCAATGCCATATTTACCATAATCGGCGATATAGCGTGGATCATCGCTCCACACTTCGCCAAGGAGGAGGAAGTCTTTTTTTACGGACTTCACTTCTTTGGAAAACTCTTGCCAAAACGATTTTGGCACATGGCGGACGGTGTCTAAACGATAGCCGTCAATATCTGTCTGTTTGATCCACCATTTCGCCGCATCAATCAAATAACGCTTCACTTCGGGATTTTCCTGCGCTAAATCAGGCAGGCCGTACACCCAGCCGTTTTCCACTTGCTTTTGGTCATTCCAGTCGAAAATTTCTTTTTTCTCATGGAACCAATCTTTTTTTGCCAGATCATTCAGCCATGGATGATGATAGCCGGTATGGTTGGCAACAAAGTCTAAAATTACTTTCATGTCGCGCTTATGCGCTTCTTTGACCAACTTTTTTAAATCTTCCATCGTGCCAAAATGCGGATCGACTTTATAAAAATCTTCAATCCAATAGCCATGATAGCCGCCCGGTTCGTTTTTGAAAATCGGCGTCAGCCAAATCGCCGTAAACCCCATGTCTTTAATGTAATCCAGTTTGGCGGTCACTCCTTTTAAATCCCCGCCGAAATAGCCTTTCGGGTCATTGACGTTGACATCGTCATCATTGCTTGGATCCATGTTGTTAAAGCGGTCAACCATGATAAAATAAATTGCTTCATCCTGCCATGTTCGTTCTTCTTTTTCAGCGGCTTGTACCGGAAACGCATAAAAAAGAAGAAACGGAAGTATAAACAGTTTGAATACTCGATTCCCCATTTCCGTTTCCCCCCTTTAATCGTAATATCGTTTGCCTTATCGGAAAGGGGTAATACCATTTTTATCATAACGGTTATTCCCCTTTTGTTCCATATTAACAAAATTGTAAAAGAAGGAATTTATAAAGCAGAAGATAATACTGTGTTACCGCTCCCTCTGAAACCCCTTTGATAATTTGTTTTTGTGCAAAGAATATCCGATAATTACAGATAAATAGCAAATCCTTTCACCAAATTGACCTCCTCCCCACTTACCTCTGGTTGAAGCGGAGGGTTCTCGCTCGTTTATGATAAAAAGAGCTGCATTATCGCAGCTCTTCTCTATTCCTTTATCGTAATGCCGTAGTGTTGGAACCATACGTGCACTTGACCGAGGTACGCCAACAGCTGCGGTCCTGTCATTAGCTGCCCGAACCAAGGCACTTGGAACGATTTCCCTTCTGTTTCCACTAACTCTTCCAATTTTTTTGCATCGAAAAATTCGTAAAGCACCGACGATCGATCGCTCAACAGCTCTTTCAGCCAATTTTTCACTAGTTCCGTATAAAGCGGATGGTGCGTTTTCGGATATGGACTTTTTTTGCGATAGAGCACTTCTTCCGGCAAAATTCCCTCGAGCGCCTTGCGCAAAATGCCTTTTTCACGGTTGCCATACATTTTCATTTCCCACGGAATGTTCCACACATATTCGACTAGCCGATGATCGGCAAACGGCACCCGGACTTCTAGGCTAGCCCCCATGCTCATGCGGTCTTTCCGGTCAAGGAGCGTCGTCATAAACCAAATCATGTTTAAGTAAAACAGTTCGCGCCGCTTCGCTTCCTCGGCGCTTTCCCCTTCGAGCCTTGGAACCTCGGCAATCGTTTCGCTAAAGCGTGTTTGTACATATTCATCCAGCCGCAATTTCTTTCTCCAGTCTTCCTTTAGCAAATCGATGCGCGCTTCTGTCGAACGCATCCATGGAAATCCGCTCCGCGCCAAATCGTCTGGACGGTGAAACCACGGGTAGCCGCCAAAAATTTCATCGGCACATTCTCCCGATAAGCTAACGACAAAATCTTTGCGAATTTGTTTGCAAAACCATAACAAAGAAGAATCCACATCAGCCATACCTGGAACGTCCCGGACAATCACTGCCTCCCGTAAATGGTCAAACAAGTCTTCTTGACTAATGACGCAGCGGTGATGAACGGTTTGAAATTTTTTCGATATGAGTTCAATAAAAGGAGCATCAGCATTGGGCTGAAAATCATTCGCTTTAAAATATTGGTCATTGCCTTCGTAATCAATGGAATACGTATGCAGCTGCCCTTTTCCTTCTTTGGCAAACACCGCCGCCGCAATGGCGGTAATGGAACTCGAATCGACCCCACCGGATAAAAAGGTGCATACAGGCACATCGGAAACAAGCTGGCGCGTCACCGCATCGATAAGGAGAGAACGCAGTTTTTCCACCGTTTCTGCCAACGAATCTCGATGGACGTCACTTTGCACATTCCAGTAGCGCCATACTCTTAGCCCTTCACGAGAAAACGTTAACGCGTGCGCCGGGCGCAATTCTTTGATCCCGCAAAACACTCCGTGGCCTGGCGTCCGTGATGGACCCAATCCGAACACTTCCGCCAACCCTTCATAATCCACTTCCGCCTTTACATTCGGATGTGCCAAGATAGCCTTAATTTCCGAACCAAACAAGAAACCATCATCGCCGTGACGATAAAAAAGCGGCTTGACGCCAAGACGATCCCGTGCTAAAAACAGCTGTTCCCGCTGTTCGTCCCAAATCGCAAAGGCAAAAATTCCGTTGAACCACTCGACACAGCGTTCTTTCCATTCGATATAAGCGTTCAATAACACTTCGGTATCCGAATGCCCTTGAAAAGTATATCCTTTCTTTAACAGCTCTTTTCGAATATCTTCCGTATTGTACAATTCCCCATTATAAACAACGGTATAACTGTAACCGTTTTTTTGCCTTGTCATTGGCTGTTTCCCGCCTGCCGGATCCACGACGACAAGCCGTTTATGTCCAAACGCAGCATGTTGGCCAAACCATGCATTCGTGTCATCAGGTCCGCGTTTTGCTAGTGTCTCGGTCATATTCGAGATAATCTCTTTTTCTATTCGCAAATCACGCTGAAAATTTACCCAACCGGTGATGCCGCACATACGAACCAATCCTTTCTTTATAAATACAAAAAAGTTATTTCCTTGACATCCTATCCTCCGAACTTTTCTCGCTTTCCTTCAACAAAGCTAACTATATTGTTCGAACGTCAGCGACCAACACTTGTCTTTCCTGTTAGCAACATGCTCCTTCTCCGCATTGGCATGATTCCATTTTATGCAATCCCCCCCATTTCGATGAATTGTCCGATGGCAACAACAGCACGAATAAATAGAAGGTGATCTGGAAAAACAAGAAATATAAGGAGGAGGAGCAAACTTGAACATCGAACAACGCCTGCAATACATCAATGAACAACAGCGTGCCTATATACAAGGAACCGTTGAATTTGTAAACGATGAGTGGGTTTTTTTTGATGAGGAAGAGGAAGAAGCATCATTGCTAGAGGAAATGACAGAAGGGAAAATAGAAGTGTTCCGTTACGGCCATTGGCTGTGCGGCTATTTGCTGGAAAACGGAACTGTCGATACGAGCATCGGCATGTTTCCGCTTCAGACCGGCGACCGCGTTCGTTTTCGCAAACGCTTTTCCTATGCTTATCAGCAGTGGCTGGCAGCGCTTCCGGATCAAACGTTTTTTCAGTTCGTACAATGGCTAAATCAGCTTGGTTTTTCGTTATATGATTGTTTATACTGCTACAATGGATTGTTGTTTGCAAAATATACAGGCGTGAATTTCATTATTTACGACAACACCGAACTAATCAGCAACGTTCAGCACTACTACGAACGCGGGAATACATATAAAGATCACTTTGAAATCACATTTAATAACGGAGAGCGGTTTATTTGCACTCAGCTTGGATAAACAGGGGAAAGAGAGAATTCTTTCCCCGCTTTTTTATTTTTCCCGTGCTACCATATATCCCGCTAACTCCTCTGCCGCCAGCGGCGGATATAACACATATCCTTGGGCGTAGCGGCAATGAAGCATTTTTAACAATTCCAGCTGCTCCACCGTTTCCACTCCTTCGGCGATCGTTTTTAGTCCCAATCCATGGCCCATCGTAATGATCGCCTTGACAATCGCAGTGTCAGATTGATTGGTATGAAGCTGTTCGATAAAAGAGCGGTCGATTTTTAAGGTAGTTGCCGGCAACCTTTTTAAATAGCTAAAGGAAGCGTATCCACTCCCAAAATCATCGACGGCAATGCCGACACCGAGCTGCTTTAGCTCGTTCATCACTTGAATGCTGCTCGAAAGATGACGAAGCATCGAGTTTTCTGTCAGCTCTAAATGCAAACAGTTTGGGGAAAGCTGTGATTGCTTTAACGCCTGTTTGACATCATCAATAAAGTGTTCATGCTGAAATTGCGTTGCTGATACGTTGACAAAAACAGAGAGTTGCTCATTCCCTAGCTGTTGCCACTCTTTCGTCTGTCTGCAAGCAGTCGTCAGCACCCAGCGGCCAATGTCGTGAATGAGCCCCGTTTCTTCCGCCAACGGAATAAATTCGCCTGGTCTAACAAGCCCCAACTTCGGATGGTGCCAACGAATCAACGCCTCATTGCCGATGATGGCACCGGTATGTATATCCATGATCGGCTGGTAACAAAGAAACAGCTCTTGATTTTCCAGCGCTTTCCGCAAATATCCTTCCATTTCTAAACGATATAACATTTCTTCGTTCATTTTTGCAGCATAAAATTGAATTCGGTTGCCTCCGCTTTTTTTCGCCATATTGACGGCGATATCCGCATTTTTTAACAATGAATGTTTATCTACCCCATCATCCGGATAAAAACAAATGCCAATACTCGCCGTAATAAAAAATTCTTTGCTTTCATACAAAATCGGTTTCGCTACTTCTTTTGCAATGCACGTCGCTGTTTCAAATGCCGCTTCCGCATCCATCCCTCCCGGTAGCAGCAGACAAAACTTATCTCCATGAAATCTTCCTAACTGCGCTCCCATTGGCAACACATGCTGAATGCGCTGGACAATCTGCTTTAAAATTTCATCGCCCGCATAATGCCCAACACTGTCATTAATCAATTTAAAGCGGTCCAAGTCGATCAGTATCACCGCTAGCTTTCTATGTTTTCGCTCTGCCTTTTCCAACTGCTCGTCGATGATTTCCATCAATTTAGTTCGGTTCGGCAAATGGGTATCCGGATCATAATATGCTAAATAAGCTATCTTTTCTTCTGCCTTTTTCTGCTCCGTAATATTTCGGCCGATTCCGTAAATCCCTACTTTTTTTCCACCGACAACAATAGGGACATTTTTAATTTGAAACAGCAGCTTCTCTCCTGATTTGGTCGGAATCTCCAAATTGTAAGTTTGCACCTTTCCGCGCAGCGCCCGATAAAAATAGCGACTGACGCGGGGAATATCATTGGGATGGATATATTTTAGCGAGTTCGTATATAAAATTTCTTCTTTTTTGTAGCCAAGCACTTGCTCAAACGCAGGATTCACGCTTGTCAAATTGCCGTGCAAATCGGTGGAATACACAATATCGGTATTATGTTCAAACAGCGATTTATACCGCTGCTCTGATATTTGTGCGCGAACGTGAAGCTGCTCCATGTCACGAGAAGAAGTGGATATTAAATGAGCAAGCGTCACGATCCCTTGAAATGCCTCGGAAACCGACAAAGACGAAGAAACGTTGTCACGATTGCGATTTTGGCTTCCTTCGGATAAAGCAATCATGCTAAACGCTGCAAATCGTATCGGAGAATATTGATCTTTTATCACAAGTTCGGCAAAGACAAACGGGGCAAAAGTTGGAGCGACTTGCTCTAACGTCGCCGCTGCTTGCTGCAGCATAGGATGTGCGTATCCTTGCAATGCGGTGCCTTGATAGAAAAAAATCGCTTCCGGCCATTTTTTTGTTAATTGATGGAAGGCATCATGCATATTCCAATATAATGACGGAGCATGAACATAGCTAAACTTTACTTTCTCACCTTGCTCGATGTCGCCGTTTAATTCAACAGAACCGTCTTCATTTACCTTTACAACCGGTAAACATTCTTTATGGCCATTTCTTTCGACAATGAGCGGAAATTCCGTCCCCGAAAAAGGCAATCGCTCGATAAATTCCTTTCCTAAATAACGTTGCAGCAATATGGCCGCTTTCTTTCCGTCAAGTTCATATAATATATTTTCATGACATTTCGTTATGGAGAAGGCTGTGCCGACCGTCTCCCATAAAAACGGGTGCAACGATTGAATGCGTAAAGAAGCGCCACTAAAACTAACTGCCACTACTCCGCCGGCAACCAATCCTTCCCGGGAAAACAGCATTCCGCCTTTAGGCACACAGCCGCCAATGACAGCCATTTTTTCGTTTACTAACGGCAAATGGCGGACAAGCGGCTGAAGATTGCTTGCTTGGTTCGTAAACAAAAGAAGAAGATTCGTTTCCTCTGTGATGAGAGTATCGGATATATACGTAACAAGCTCAAGTGGGTGAGCAAATTCTTCATAAGGCAATAAAACGGAATGAACGCTCGTCTTCTCAAATGAGGTAAAACATATAAAAAATCGTGCATCATCGCCAACATGTTCACGATGCGCCATCATCCCTAATAATTGGGCATGCGGAAGACGGCGTTCAATCAGTTCGACGATTTCCCGAACATCTCCTTCGTCTGTGCTATTTACGGCAATTTGCACAAAAAGATGGTCATATTGAGCAATGTGGTACTGCTCGATCAAATGACATAACTCTTTGACATTATGGCAGCGAAACTGGTGCATATTCATTATGCTTCACCACACTTATTCGAATATTACAAAAATTTATGAAATGTTCTTTCTATTAACATACCACATTTTATGCATAAGCAAAAGCAGCAACTCCATACGGAATTGCCGCCTGTTTTAAAAGAGATCGAACCCCAGTGGTAACATCAAGCCTAAAAATAGGACAAGGACGAACGCAACAACCCATTGTCCCCAGGCAACGGCCGTGCTTTTCCCTTTTTTCATCGCCGCTAAAACCATTTCCATCGCCCCGATGACCCATAAACCAGCAAGCGTCTTAAGCACATATAATATGGAAATCGAGGCAAGGCTATGTAATAAAAGCACACCCGTTATGATCGTAATGATATAAAACAACCGCAGCACCATTTGCACCATTTTCGCTTTCGAAGACCCTGAACGTTGCAATGAAACCGTGATCAAAAACAATATGATCATAATCAGCCAGCTCGTAATATGCGCGTGTGTCATAAAATCCCTCCATTTTCGCACATTCATTTCCATCATAGCATGCACGTATAGAAAAAAACAAACTTTATACAACAAAAAAGCATTTCTTTCGACATGAAAGGAATTTAACAGAGATCGCGATGCTTTTATCCTCATACTGTTGAAAATCCATCTTACCTATATCGGCGAGACCAACTCCATTTTCCGCCAAAGATATTTCTTTTTTGCTATAATAAGAAATAGCGCAAAAATTATAATTTTATTATCTATTTAAGGAGGAACGCTCATGAGCAAAACAACCGAAATTATTCGTTTAACTGAGCAATATGGCGCCAATAACTATCACCCGCTTCCAGTCGTTCTCAGCAAAGGGGAAGGGGTATGGGTAGAAGATCCGGAAGGCAATCGTTACATGGATATGTTAAGTGCTTACTCAGCCGTTAACCAAGGGCATCGCCATCCGAAAATCATTCAGGCATTAAAAGAACAGGCGGACCGCATTACTTTAACTTCGCGCGCCTTCCATAACGACCAGCTTGGTCCTTGGTATGAAAAAGTGGCAAAGCTGACAGGCAAAGATATGGTGCTGCCGATGAATACCGGCGCCGAAGCGGTGGAAACCGCGTTTAAAGCAGCACGGCGCTGGGCGTACGACGTAAAAGGGGTAGAAAAAGATCAAGCGGAAATCATCGTTTGTGAAAACAATTTCCACGGCCGGACAATGACAGCGGTATCGATGTCTTCGAGCGAAGAATATAAACGTGGATTCGGTCCGATGCTTCCGGGCATTAAAATCATTCCATACGGCGATGTGGAAGCGTTAAAGAAAGCAATAACACCAAATACGGCAGCGTTTATTTTCGAACCGATTCAAGGCGAAGCAGGAATTAATATCCCGCCGAATGGCTTCTTAAAAGAAGCATATGAAGTATGTAAACAACATAACGTCCTTTATATTGCTGACGAAATTCAATCTGGTCTCGGCCGTTCCGGAAAAATGTTCGCCTGCGACTGGGAAAACGTCGTTCCGGATATGTACATCCTCGGCAAAGCATTAGGCGGCGGTGTATTCCCAATTTCTTGTGTTGCGGCTAACCGCGACATACTCGGTGTTTTCAATCCTGGTTCGCACGGCTCTACCTTTGGCGGAAATCCGCTTGCATGTGCGGTATCGATCGCAGCGCTCGATGTCATTATCGAAGAAAAATTGCCGGAACGTTCCTTGGAATTAGGTAATTACTTTATGGAAAAACTCCAGGAAATTCAACATCCGGACATTAAAGAAGTGCGCGGCAGAGGATTGTTTATTGGCGTAGAACTCCATACTTCCGCCCGCCCATATTGCGAAAAACTAAAAGAAGAAGGATTGTTGTGCAAAGAAACGCATGATACGGTCATCCGCTTCGCTCCACCGCTTGTCATTACAAAAGAAGAATTGGATTGGGCGATCGAGCGGGTGAAAAAAGTATTTGCTGAATCGTAAAAAGAAAAACGGGGCAAGGACAGAAAACGCCCCGTTTTTTACTCCCCAACGGTATTTCGCAACGTTCCGATTCCTTCGACGGTAATCTCTACGACATCACCGACTTGCAAAAAGCGCGGCGGCTTCATCCCTTTACCGACTCCTGCCGGCGTTCCGGTTGCGATAATATCCCCTGGTTCTAGCGTAATGCCGCGGGAGATGGTTTCAATGATCGTCTCGATATTAAAAATGAATTGCTCCGTATTTGCTTTTTGGCGAACTTCTCCGTTTACTTTCGTCTCAATTTGCAGTTTATTTGGATTTTTAATGAGCGACCGGTGCACAATCCACGGTCCCATTGGACAGAATGTATCTAAACTTTTTCCAAGCAAATATTGCTCATGGCGTTCTTGCAAATCGCGCGCCGTCACATCATTAATGATTGTATAGCCGAACACGTAATCGAGCGCCTCTTCTTTGCGAATCGCTCGTCCCCGTTTGCCGATGACAACGGCAAGCTCTCCTTCATAGTCGACTTCATCGGTCACCCCGGCATGCCGCAAGATCGTTTCTTCATGTCCAATAACAGTAGTCGGAACTTTGGAGAAGACAATAAGATGTTCTGGAATATGCGACTTTCCACCCAGTTCCATTGCATGATCGGCATAGTTTTTGCCGATACAAAAAATATTTTTCGCTGGCCGCGGAATCGGGGCAAGCAAATGTACGCTGGCCAAATCATAGACGTATGGCGCAGCTCGATTTTCTTTTGCCCAGGCAACGATTTCTTCTGCCCGCTCTAGAAACGAATCCCCTTGCTTAATGCACTCAAGCAATGATGAAGGGATCGTCGCGCGCTGGTCCATCGCCTGTTCGGCAAGGCGCAAGTGAATGACTTTTCCTCCATCTTGTTCAACGACGCCGACAAACGTCTCACCACGATGCTCTGCTGTTACAAACTTCATTGTCCACTCTCCTTTAATATTGAAAATTTATGCATATTTGTTTATATTCTCGATTTTACACAAAAACCCTACTATTTGTTGAAATTTGTCTAAATTAGAAATTTTATTGCTTGTTTTAGCGAATGTCTTTCTTTTTTCGTCGCTATATGTATAATAATGTTTAGTTCTTTTCCTCATTGACGATCATGACTTTTGAATCATGCCAAAAGCATGACGCCATTTTGCAGCATGGGACAGGGTTTATTCTCAAGGGTTTCCATATATAAAGAAAGAGAATTCCTTCAGAATAAAAAAAGATTGATGGTGAATGCAATGGTTCTTGTTCTAATTGAGGAAAAACGGCAACAGATGATCGAATTAGCATTGACGCACGGATTTACCGCAAAAGAAACCATTCAATGCAGTCAAGAACTAGATGAACTGATCAATCGTTATTTACAGCAAACTGTACTAACCCCTCTCCCTTCCTCGCCCGTCCCTCAATAATACAGCCCCTTTACGAGGGGCTTTTTTGTTTATACAGAGGCGGCTTTTTTCCATACGTCACCCAACGCCATACCCACTCGGCCGGGCCAAAGTGGAAATGCCGAAGCCACTTGCGGCTGATCACCAACTGCGCGCTATAGAGAAAAAGCGAAAGCAGCGCGCCGGCAAACATGCCCATTTTGCCATACCAGCCAAATCCATAATGATAAAACAGCAACGTGCAACAGAGCGATTGCAGCAAATAGTTTGTCAGCGACATTTTTCCGATATATTGAAAAACTATTAGTTGTTGTTTCCATCGCCTTTTTTGAAACAATAGGACAATAGCCGTTCCGTAAAAACATGCTAATGACGTTCCACCGAATATATTTTGGATATACATTGTAAAGCCATTGTTTACGGTAAAGTATGGCAATGTTTTTAAAAATAGCCCTGCTATCAGCGAGAGCAGCGCTACATGACGAAACACCGCCGTATGGCGCTCCGCCTCCTCGATCCATCGTTTTTGCGCGACATATCCGCCAATCAGGCAAAGCGGTAGCACCGTCATCACCGTAAACAGCAGCCCTCCTGAGCCGTTGACGT
Organism: Parageobacillus genomosp. 1; assembly: GCF_000632515.1. GTDB lineage: Bacteria > Bacillota > Bacilli > Bacillales > Anoxybacillaceae > Saccharococcus. The sequence goes on along the minus strand of NZ_CM002692.1, from coordinate 536,194 downwards.
ACATCCAATCATTCCACCGCTGCCAGAAAATATCAGATAGCGATCCGTTTTGGTAATGATCGATTGCTTCTGCCGCCAGCTGAACATCTTGATCTTCACCGCTCCCTTCCTTCCCGGAAAAGACCGTCATTCCAAGCAACAGCAGCATCAACAGATGAGGGATAAAAAAGCAAATCATCGCCCCGATAAGCCATACGCGCGGCCGGGTTTTGAAAAACAAAAGCAATATTGCTCCGGCAAGGGCGTAAGGAATTAAAATATCGCCAAACCAAATGCCAAAAGCATGGACTACCCCAATCGCCAATAAAGCAATAAGCCGCCGTACCAAAATGAATTCAAACGGGAGATGCCTTTGCTGCAGCCGATGGCGAAATAAAACCATGCTAAAACCAAATAAAAAGGCAAACAACGGGTAAAAACTCGCCTCACAAGCAATGTCGACAATCACTGCTGTCCAACGGTCCAGTCCGTTGAATTCTTTTCTATCATATAGTACCGGTGAAGAAAAATGCGGCATATTCACGAGCAAAATGCCAAGCAGGGCAAAGCCGCGCAGCACGTCGATAACTATAATCCGCTGTTCACTGGATGGTTGGCTCATTTTTTCTCCTTTCTTTCTGCGTGCTTTAATAGAAAAAAGGCTCCGCATATCGCGGACGCCATTTTTAGTTTACGTAACGGCCAGTTTTTCCGACCGAATCCCAATATTGTTTGCGCAAATGAACTTTTTGAATTTTCCCGGACGCCGTTTTTGGCAATTCCTCAACAAAAGTGACGCCGGTAATCGCTTTAAAATGGGCGAGCTTTTCCCGTGAAAAAGCGATTAATTCCTGCTCTGTCACTTCATGTCCCGGGCGCACGACCACAAATGCATGCGGCGTTTCTCCCCATTTTTCGTGCGGCACCGCGATCACCGCTGCTTCCAGCACCGCCGGATGCTCGTACAGCACCCCTTCTACTTCAATCGAAGAAATATTTTCTCCGCCGCTAATAATAATATCTTTTTTTCGGTCAACAATATCAATATTTCCGTATTCATCGACTGTCGCCATGTCACCGGTATACAGCCAGCCGTTGCGGATCGTCTCCATGGTTGCCTCTGGATTTTTCCAATAGCCTTTCATGACATTGTTACTTCTTATAATGACTTCACCGATCGTTTTTCCATCATGCGGCACTTCATCACCGTATTCATCTACCACCTTTACTTCACAACCGATCATCGGATACCCCGCTTTTGCTTTTATACGATATTGTTCTTTCAGCGGCAAATGGCGTAAATGCGGGCGAATCGTTGAGATCGTGTTAAGCGGAGAAGACTCTGTCATGCCGTATACTTGAATAAACTCCCAACCAAGATCTTGTTCGACGCGCGTGACAAACGCTGGAGGCGGCGCTGAACCGGCAATCACGACGCGGATTGGGTGGTCAATCGCCGGCTTATGCTCATCATAGTACTGCAAAAGCATATTTAATACCGTCGGCGCCATATGCATGACGCTAACCTGATATGTTTGAATATAATCAAAAATCACTTTTGGATCAACCTTGCGCAAGCCGATTTGCGTTGCTCCGTTTGCCGTATAATAAAACGGCGCCCCCCAGCCGTTGACGTGAAACATCGGCAATACGTGCAAATACGTATCTTGATCGGAAACACGGAGATGATGCATCGCAATCAACGCATGAAGGTAATTGTTGCGGTGCGTCAGCATCACTCCTTTTGGATTTCCCGTCGTTCCGCTCGTATATAAAAGACTGCATACATCGTTCTCATCGATATCCGGACGGTCAACGGGCACAGCTGGATATTGCCCGAGCCATTCGTCGTAATCGATTTCATCTGTTTCCTCATTTTTTTGATGAACGATAATCGCTTTTACCGTTTGCAGCTGATCTTTAATCGGCGCAATTAAGTGGTATAAGTCTTGATCGACAAACAACACTTTGCTTTCGCTATGATTTAAAATAAACAAATAATCGTCTGGCTTGAGGCGCGTATTCAACGGCACCATAATCGCGCCGAGCTGAAAGATGCCGTAAAATCCTTCTAGCATTTCGAGTGTGTTTGGCGCTAAATATGCCACGCGATCCCCTTTTTCTACCCCTAGCTGTTTTAGACCGTGAGAAAGTTGATTTACGCGCTCGTTCAGCTGTCTGTATGTAACCTTTCGTCCGGAACAAATCATCGCCGTTTTGTCTCCATACAGGGAAACGGCCCGATCTAAAAACTGTGTCAACACTAATGGCACATTCATTCTCCCATCTCCTAACTATGTTTTAGAAAATTCATAATTATAGTATATATAACTTTTCGCAAAAGAAAAAGATGGTCTTTGTCCATCACGACCACCTAATTATTGCCTTTCACCCCTGAGTCTACCGCATCAGGGTCTAATAGATTTACAACACTGCAAAACGTATTCGTCTGCAGAAAATCGCCTGAATTTCCTCCTCCTGCCCCCGAATTTGCTTTCGTCGTGCTTTTCGGAGCGATTTGCAGCACATCTCCCATATTGACCGTGCCATTTCCGCTCACGTTCGTCACTTTAATTCCGCCGATAATCATTGCCGGCATCTCTCATTCCCCTTCTCATTTTTACTTAAATAAGCCAAATCCTCCCCGCCTTCTAATGAGCAAAGTGCACGGGAGTAGTTCAATGATTAGCATATGATCAAAAAATAGATTTGCTTGGACACCCATCCTGTATTGAACCGTTTTCCTTCCCTGTTCATACACTGACAGTAAATAATGACAAAAAGGGGGAGCCGTATGCCTTCGTTTGTTAGCGGTCCAATTAAAATTACACATGTGAGCGGAGATGGTACCGTAAATTTTGGAGATGTATTGCAAATTGCCCCGAAAAGTACGCTAAAATCTAACACTGGCTCCGGCGGAAGCAATAATGGCGATTTTTTACAAACCAACACGTTTGTCAGTTTTACAAACACAGGAGATGCGGACGTCGCCGACTCGAACAATGTGGCAAACAACTAGAACGCTCACCTTTTTGCTGCTGTGCCCATACACTAAATGTAAGACATAAAAGAAAGGTGTATACCTTATGCCAGCATTTGTCGGAGTTGTCAAATTAAATAGCATCTCAAGCAGCGGCGTGTTTCATATTGGAGACGTGTTTGCGATTTCGCCCCAAAGCGTTGCCAAAACATTTGCCGGCGCCGGCTCGTTTAACACGGGGGATGGTTTGCATATTTACAACTATTATAGCAATACAAATATCAATGATGCGGATGCCGCCGATGCAAATGTGGTAGCCAACGCTTAAAGGAGGAGAAAAAATTGAACTTTTACATTAATCAAAGTATATGTATTTACCAATTGAAAATTGGTTCTGTCACGAACTCATCCGTATTACAAATCGGCAGCGCGGGCAGCATCCAAGCGCTTTCTACATTAATGAACACAGGAGGGTACACGGAACCTGCTCCGCAGGCGGCCGCTACTGTTCCGCTCGCAGGAGAAGCAGCCGCTCCTCTCGTTCCTCTCCATTCAGCCACACGTTAGAAAATCATGAAAATGGTGATGACAATAACTGGTCGTCCATATATTGAAGTAAGAAGGGACTTTGGAGAGGATGAGTTCACGATTATGTTTTTATATGATTATTTGGTAAAGCTACGGCGCTATTTGTCATGGCAAACAAAAAAAATACAGTCTTTAGAACAGCGGCTTCTCCTACTAGAAAATCAGCTAAAAGAACTGGAACAGCAACCGCGCACCACTATTGAACGAATCGAATATAAATTCGACCAATTAAAAGTAGAAACATTGGAAGGAACATTAAATATCGGCATTACTCCTAACGGTGTTGGCAGCGCCATTGAAGACTTCGCTGTTCAACCTGAAAAAGTAGTGGTTCCGAAACCGGAGCCATTGTTATTTCGTAACATTCGACAAAAAGTACATTCCTTTTTGGAAACAGAAGCAAAGGAAACGTTAAAAAGATTGGAGGAACAATACGCCCATCGATTGGATGACACATATCGGAATTTTATTTTACAAGATATTGCCCGCCAGGTCGATGAGAGGATTCGCTTTTATTTACAGCAAAAAATGAACAATGGATATGTCCCTGCATCGGATCATGATGAAACGGTAGAAAACGAAATTTTCCAAAAAATAAAGGCGGATATTGAACAATCGCTTGACATGTTTCTGAAACACATGCCAAAACAAGGAGGAGAATGATGAACTATACTGTCATTAACCGTGACGTTCATGTTGGGGATATTCATGTAACAGCAGTGACAAGTTCCGCCATTTTTTTAATCGGAGATGCGGATGTCATTAATCTCGCGTCCGCTTTTGACACTCCCCCAGAATCATTAATCATCGGACCGTTCGTTCCGCTCATCCAAAGAGGAGAGAAACGATGAAACGAACATCGATCGTCCAATTCTTTCATGGGGAAACAGTCATTTTTAGTTCCGTTTTACAGATTGGCGATTCGCAAAAAATTACTTCCCGTTCTCAAGTTTTAGCTGTTCAGCGGCAATATGAGCTGTTTTTTGGAAAGGAAGGCGAAATCAGCTTTCCTATTTTTACAAAACCAATTCCAAAATTTCAATCGGACGACCGCAACATTTCGCTGCAAACACTTCACCAATCTCCCGTTATCTCCGTCCGTTCCATCCGTGTGCTAGCGGTTTCCACGGCCGGTGTGGTGCATATCGGTTCAACATCTACCGTTGATGCGGAAGCAAGAATTAAACATATTCGCCAGCTTGCACCGAATTCTTCAGCACCTTCTTTGGAAAATACACAAACAACCTCACCAACAGTAAAGGATGAGAAATAATGCCTTCTGTCGTCGGACCAATTAAAATTAATAATGTCAGCAGCGGGGCGGTTGTCCAAATGGGAGATTGCCTGTATATCGCTCCAAAAGTCGCATCAAAAACGAATGCCGGTTCGGGAGGATTTAATACTGGAGATTTTATCCTTACCAATAATGGCATCAGTTTGACCAACTCGTTTGACCCTGATCAGTTTGACAGCAATGTCGCCGCCAATAAATAGCAAAGCCGCCGGTTCAAAAAGAAGCAGGCGGCTTTGCATGTATATAGCAGTTACATTACTTCTAATCTCACCCTCGTTCCGCGCCCTCCAGGCTCTGCCGGCTCGACAATCAGCCGTTTCGGCAACCGGGAGCGAATTTCCTGCACATGGCTAATGACTCCAACGGAAAGCCGCTGTGTATGAAGTTTCTCGAGCGCGGAAATTACGGTGTCAAGAAGCTCGGCATCAAGCGTGCCAAACCCTTCATCCAAAAAGAAAAACCGCAGCGGATATTCTCCACGCAATTGAATTTGCGCCGATAACGCCAAAGCAAGTGACAATGACGTTAAAAACGTTTCCCCTCCTGACAAAGTGGTCACCGGCCGCTTGACGCCGCCGTTAGCGTCATCGCGGATCAAGAACCCTCCTTGTGAATCGATTTCGAGCGAATAGCGCTGTCTAGTTAACGAGTGCAGCCGTTCCGACGCCATTCTCGTGACTTGAATGAGCTGTTCTTCTGCCATAAACTCCACAAAGCTGTTTCCCTTTAAAATGGATTGCAGATGTTTATAACGATCGAGTAGGGCGGTTAGTTGCTCCTGCTTTTTCTCTAATTCGATAAACCGCTCATGTTTTTTTGTTAACTCTTCTACTTTCGTTTGTGCGGCGCCTAATTGCTGGATCGCCTCGTCCACCTGTTGCTTGATCTCCCTGTATACCGCCTGCAGCTCTTCCCAGTGCTCTTTATCGATCGTTTGCCCTTGCATCGCTTCCGCCAACTGTTCGAGACGATGCTGAACCTGCTGCTTTTTCCGCCAATAGTCATCGATTTGCTGCTTCCACTCGGAATATACTTCCTCTGCAACCTTTGCTTCTTTTACTTCCTTTTCATCAGCAAATATCGTTTTTTGCAGTTCTTGAAGCCAGCGCGATTTCGCCTCTTCATACCGCGCTTTTCCTTCCTCTAGCGACTGCCCAGCCGCTTTTTCCTCAGCTTCTAGTGTTTGATATTGTTTCTGCATATGCAGCCATGTTTGATAAGCTTGCTCTTCTTCCGCTTGCAGCTTTTGCAGTTGTTCTTCTACTTGACGAAGCTGCGGTTCGATGCTTTCTGTCCCTGCCTTTTCGATTAATTGTTGCCGATAGTCCTCCACTAACTTTCGTTTCGTTTGGCCTAAAGAAGCGAGACGCACTTTTTCTGTTTCCAGCTTCCGTTCTTCCTCTGCCAGCCGTTCTTTTTCCCGCCATTTATTTTCAAGAAACGAAACGCTGTCATCAATCCGCTTTTGCAAATGGCGGACCACCTCTTCCTGCTTGCGCATTTGCTGGCGCAGTTCATCGATCGCTGTCAGGGAAAAGTCAGGATATTTTTCCCGCCAGCCTGTTTCTAGCTGATTATATTCATCTACACGGCGCTGCCATTCGCTCTGCAGCTGTTGTATATCTTTTTCCAACAGTTGGATCTCCTGCTCGGTTGCCTGCTGCGCCGATTCCGCATCGCGCCATTGCTGCAATGCCTGATGGACAGCTTCCTTTAACTGCAGACAGTCCTGTTGCAGCGCCTTCGCTTCCACGGTAATATTGACGTCCTCTTCCACCTTCCATTGGCTCACATCCAAGCGCTCAAAGATCCATTCATTGCCGACAAACTGCGCAAGCTGCTCGAGCTGGGCTTTGAGAGAAAGGAGCGTTTGCATATCGAGCTGTCCTTGTTTAATATGTTTCTCGATTACTAAGACCGTCTGAGCATCGGCCGAATCAGCGTGTACACGGGGATGAGGGTGTTCGCGCGAGCCGCAGACAGGGCATGGCTCTCCATGACGGAGCTGTTTGGCCAAAATGGCAGCCAGTTCCGCCGTTTTCGCCTCTTCTGCTTTTTTCCGCTCTTGCTCAAGCTGTTGTTCGTACCGGTATAGGAGCTTCTCCAACTGCCATTGCCGCTCGCAAACCGAATGATATGTTTTTTCAATGCGCTGAAATAAAATATGTAATTTCTCTTTTGCTGTTTCCGTATACCGCTTTCTTTTTTCCCATTCTTTGTTTGCCTGCTCCCGTGTCTGCTGCTTTTGCGCCAGCAGTTGCTGCGCATGGCGGAGTGCGTCTGCCGCTCTTTCGATTTGTTGTTTTTCATCATATGCCTGTTCGATCCGCTCTTTTTGTTCTAGTGAACGAACATGCTTTTGCAGCTCTTCTTTCAGCATTTGCTGTTTCGCCAAGCCGCGCTCATACCATCTTTCTGCTTCCCCGCGTTGCTCCGCCGCTTTTTGTTTCTCTAATTCGATGGAATGCATTTGTTTTTCAAGCTCGCTAATTTCCACTTCCAGCGCGTCGATTTGCATTGCGAGTTGCTTGGCCTGCGCCAGCTGCTCTTTTTTAGCCAACAGACGCGGCTCCTGAGAAGCCTTTTCTTGGCGAATTTGTTCATAGCGGTGCATCGCTTGTCCATAAAGCACCTTTGCCTGGGCAAGCTTATGCTGCAGCTCCTTTTGTTTGGCAAAAGCAGCTTCCATAAAGCGAAGCGTTTTTTCATACTGTTCCCAGTACGGCCATATCCGCTCCGCCTGTTCCGCCCGTTCTTTTTTTGTTTCTAATAGACGAATTTGTCGTTCCTGTTCGGCAAAACGCGCCAGCTCCGCTTGGAGCTCTTCTTTTTCCTTTTGCCACATCCATAACTGTTTGGCCCGTTCTACCGTTTTCTCCATATCATGCAGCTCTTTTTTTCGCTTTTGCAATAACCCTTGCAAGGTGTTGAACTGCTGTTTTGCCTGTTCCAATGCTTCTTTGGAAGCATCGCCCAAACCGGCTTTTTCAGCAGCCACCTCGTTCCACTCGTTCGAAACACTGGCCAATTTTTCTTTCAATTTTTTATTTAGCCGGTCGCCATACGGTTCCAAATGGAAAAGACGCTGCAACATTTGCCGCCGCTCAGCGCCTTTTAGTGATAAAAACTCGGCAAATTTTCCTTGCGGCAGCACGACGGCGCGTGTAAAATCTTTCATCGCCAACCCGAGCAGCTGCTCGATCTCCTTATTGACTTCCGTTAATTTATCAGCGAGCACCACCGGCTCCTCGCTGTGCTCGATCAAGCGGCAGACGGCGCTTTTTGTCCGCCATTCATCTCCTCTTTTAAAGCTGCGCTCTACTGTATATCGCTTTGTACAAGACGCATTTTCCAATTCGAAGGTAAAAGAAACAAACAGCTCGTTTTCCGCGTGGTTCATAATCCCTTGTGTATGGTTTGGCGCCCGTTCGACACTGCCAAACAAGGCGAGCGTCATCGCGTCTAAAATCGTCGATTTGCCGCTTCCCGTCGGGCCGAAAATACCAAAAACGCCGCCTTCGCATAAAGATTGAAAGTCGATCGTCTGCTTCTCGCGGAAACTATGCAGCCCCGCGATCGTCAACGAAATCGGCTTCATTCTTCCGCCTCCCCCTCTTCTTCCTCGTCCGCCACCAGCTCTAAAAAGAGGCGGACCAGCTCATCATCCGGTTTATGCCCGCCCGTTTGACGTTCATAAAAGCGGCGGAACATTTCCTCTAATGATAATTGCTCATGTTTTACACCGGTGTCATGCTCTTCTTTATCAGTGAAAACAGGACGAATATGTACAAAACCGGGATGCAGCTTGCGTAGACGATAAATTTCTTCCATTGTCAGCGGCTCAGAAAGGTGAATCTCCAAATCAATCCAACTCGACGCGTCTTTTCCTTCCTCACACCAGCGGTACACTTGCGCAAGCCCGTCCGTCGCCTTCCATCTCACAAGCGGCTTGCCGGAAGAGAGCGGAATTTCCGAAACGGCCGCTTTTGTCCCCGGCTTTACATCGACGATCGTCACCGATTTGGCATAGCCCGCCTCGGAAAAGCTATAAGCAAGCGGGGATCCCGAGTAGCGGGCCGCCGTTTCCGCACGTTTGACATCTTGCGGGCGGTGCAAATGGCCGAGCGCAACATACTGCGCTTGTTTTGGCAGGCTTGTTGCAGCTACTGTATAAGCGCCGCCGACCTCGATCGGCCGCTCCGAATCCGAGGTGCTTCCTCCCGCTACATAAAGGTGGCTCATGGCAATATTCACCGTCTTTTCCGTAAAAGAAGCGGCCATGACAGCAAATAACTGGCGGATTCGCTCATCATACCGATCGCGCAGTGCCGCCTCGGAATGTTCTTTCGACAGCAGTTGCGCCAGGCGAGATTCGGACGGGTAGGCAAGCGGGGCAAGCAGCATCGTTTCGTTGCACGCCGGCACGTCAATGCGATAGACGGACGTATCCGGCCAGCCAAGCAGAAAGATGTTGTAATCATCGAGCAATGCCCGCGCCGCGCTAATGCGCTCAGGATGATCGTGGTTTCCGGCGATCACCGCGATCGGCCGTTTTCCTTTATCGGAAAGGCGGGCAAGGCTTTCGTAAAACAATTGTTCCGCCGCTGCCGGAGGGTTTACCGAATCAAACACATCGCCCGCCATTAATATGACATCAATGTTTTCTTGCTCAACGATGTCCGCTAATTCATCTAAAAACTGCTCCTGCTCCGGCAGCCGGCTTCTTCCTTCCAGCGTTCTCCCTAAATGCCAGTCCGCGGTATGCAAAATGCGCATCGCTGCCTCTCCCCCTTTTACCATTTTTTAAACGGAAAGAAGATGAGATCCGTCAAACAAATATAAATAGCATTCATCGACACGCGTGCGCCAAATTTGCTCGACAGCGCGCCGGTATAAGCGCATTTGGGTTTCATATCGGGATGCAATCACCTGCTTCGCTTCGCTCCATCCGCCGGCAAACCGATTGGTGACGGTGTCTGTTTTAAAATCGATTAAGACAAGCCCTTTTTCGTCGACAAACAGGCAGTCGATCACTCCTTGCACCAACACTCGTCTTTCTTCGCCAATGCCATCGCCGTATACTTCTTTAGCCGGAAGCGCGAAGCTAAACGGAACTTCGCGGTACACTTCACCAGCGGTACACAAACGCTGGCCAATGTCTGTTGCGAAAAACGCGACAACGCTGGAAACATCAATCGCTTCCGCCTGTTCATGTGTCAGCAGCTCCCATTGCACGAGCTTTGCGATTTGCTCGCGAACGGACGCTTCAGTAACCGGTGCCGTTATGTCTACATGCTGCATGATGATATGCATTGCCGTCCCTTTTTCCGCTGGTGTCAATTTTTTCTCCTGCATAAACAGCGGACGTTCAAAAATCGGCGTAACAGTGTGCTGAAGCAGCAGCCTATCCGCGTTTTCCCCGAAAATGTCGCGCTGCCGCTTTAACTCCGATACCGTTTGCTTGGCGCGCACCACCGTTTCTTTTTCATACGCGTACCGCCACGAAAGAAGGCGTTTGACTTCTTCTTTCCGTTCCCCCATGTTCGGGACAGGCTCTCCTTTTTTCAGCGCAGACATTATTTGTTCATTTGCCTGTTCCGCTTCCCCATTTTCATCGTTTAACTGACTCGCCGGAATGACTTCCATATGCCAGACAGATGGGTGGAAAGCGATTTTTTCGCACACATCGGGCACATCGGCCAACCGCTTTCCATCGCGGTGACGGATCAGCGCCCTGCCGATCCAATCTAAATAACAACGGGCAGAAGCGCGGACATCATCAGGCAAGAGCCATCCTTCCTCCGTTACGGCACTTTTCCATTTGGTTATTTCTTTTTCCGCATCTTTTACCGCGGCGACTAAATACAATTTTTCTTTCGCTCTTGTTAGCGCCACATATAAAATCCGCATTTCTTCCGCCAAAAAGTCAAGCCGTTTTTTCTCCCGGATTGCCATTTGCGGCAATGTCGGATAGCTGATGCGCAGCTTCGGGTCCACAAAACGCGAAGCAAAGCCAAGTTCTTTATCAAGCAAATACGGGCCGTGTAAATCGCGCATATGAAACGGACGGGCTAACCCGGCTACAAACACGATCGGAAACTCAAGCCCTTTGCTGCTATGGATCGTCATCATCCGCACGACATCTTCTTGTTCGCCAAGGGTGCGCGCCGCGCCTAAATCGTCCCCGCGGTCTTGCAGGCGCTCGATAAACCGCAAAAAGCGGAACAATCCGCGGAATGACGTCGTCTCATATTGGCGGGCGCGGTCATAAAGAGCGCGCAAATTCGCCTGCCGCTGTTTTCCCCCAGGCAGGGCGCCGACAAAATCGTAAAACTGCGTATCCCGATACAGCTGCCAAATCACATCGGCCAGCGAACGCTGCCGCGCCATCGTCCGCCACTGCTGTAATTGTTCGACAAACGGGCGCAATTTTTCCTGCAGCCCTTCTTCTTCCGTACTCTCTGCTGGTTTCTGCAAAAAGGCGATCATTGCCTCATAAAATGTCCCTTTTTTATCGCTAATGCGAATCAGCGCTAACTCATTTTCGTTTAAGCCGACGATCGGCGAACGCAGCACGGCGGCAAGCGGTATATCCTGATACGGATTGTCGACCACTTTTAACAGAGACAACATAATCGATATTTCCGTCGCCTGAAAATAGCCGGAAGATAAGTCCGCGTACACCGGAATGCCGTGCGCGCGAAATTCTTCGATGATTTGCGGCGCGTTTGTCATCGACCGCAGCAAAATGACAATGTCCCGGTACATAGCGCGGCGCATTTGTTTTGTTTTGCGGTCATACACATAAAACGGTTTGGAAACAATTTCTTTTATTTTTTTCGCCATCACGCGCGCTTCAAGATCCGCCAGCGCCAAGTCGACAGCGCTCAGTTCTTCCGTTTCTTCCCCATCTTTGCTGTTTCGGTCTACGATGATGAATTCCGGAACCGCCTGCTCGTAATCGGGATAATCAGTGGCTCCATATTTTAATTGCGCCGCTTCGTCATAGTCCATCTCGCCGACGTTCTCGTCCATAATTTGCTGAAAGATAAAGTTGGTCCCGTGCAGCACTTCGGAGCGGCTGCGAAAGTTGCTCGCCAAATCGATTTTCATTCCCGATTGGCTTCCGTCTGATGTGAACCGTTTATATTTGCTTAAAAACAACAGCGGTTCCGCCAGACGGAAACGATAAATCGACTGTTTGACGTCACCGACCATAAATAGATTTCCAGTGCGTTCATTTCCTTTTTTGACCAGCTGCAAGATGGCCTCCTGCACCATATTCGTATCTTGATACTCATCGACAAGCACTTCGACAAACTGTGCGCGGTAATCTAAAGCCGCGTCGGAAGGAAGCCATTGTCCATCCGCAGAGTCAGGATGGCGTAAAATTTGCAAACAATAATGCTCCAAATCGGAAAAATCGACAATTCCCTTTTCCCGCTTATATGCTTGAAACATTTCCGCAAAGCGCTTGACCAAGCGCACGATCGTTTCGACAACCGGCTTCATTTCGCGCATATGCCGAAGCCATGTGGCCGGTCGAAGGGAAAAGACATTATCGCGCAGCAACTCCAGTTTCTTTTTCGCCTGTTCGCGCAATGATTTTGCTTCCTCGATTAATTGCGGGTCATATTCACTGCCGCGGCACGAATTTAACCGCGATAACGACAAAGCCTGCAGCGCTTCGTACAGCTCGTCCCATGACTGGTCAAACAACGTTTCTAAGTGTTGAATAAACTGTAAATCTTGATGAAAATTTTCTGCGTACGGCAGCGGCCCTCCCGGCGATTGCGTCAAACGGAGCGCCCTTGTAATGAGCCGTTTTGCCGCGGACAGCTCCATCATTACATATTTTTTCAAATAAGAATAATACGGGAGCTCTTCCACTGATGTATGTTCCTCGATGTCATACATAGCGGCAAGCTGATCAAGCCATTGCTGCGGCTCTGGGTGTGAGCGGGAAAACTCATAGATGGCTAAAATCATTTCCTGCAGCTCGGCGTCGCTCCGGTCTCCCGTATAGCGGTCTACCACTTGGAAAAGCAGCTCATTATCCGCTTTTCCGTACTCCTCCTCGAGCAGCTCTTCCATCACTTCCTCTTTTAACAGTTCGATTTCTGTATCATCGGCGATGCGAAATACAGGATCCAGGTCAATGAAATAATAATATTTGCGAATCACATCCAAACAGAAAGAGTGGATGGTAGAAATGGAAGCGCGGTTCAATAGGCTGAGCTGCCGCCGCAAATGAAGCGAACTCGGCTGTTTCTCCAGCTCGCGTTCAAGCGCTTCTGCAATTCTTGCTTTCATTTCCGCCGCCGCTGCGTTCGTAAACGTAACAACAAGCAGCCGGTCTACATCAATTGGGTCTTCTTCTGCCATTATTTTTTGGATAATCCGTTCGACAAGCACAGCAGTCTTTCCAGACCCCGCCGCTGCCGCGACGAGAATGTCCTGTCCGTCAGCGGCAATCGCTTTCCATTGTTCATCCGTCCAACGGCTTCCTGCCGGCTTTGGGCGAAGCGTGACGCTCATTTCAGTCCTTCCCTTCCGATATTTTTTTCATGATCGCCTGATTGTCCTTCGGTGTTAACAGCCGGTAACGATTGCCTTGGAATGATTCGTCAAACTGGCAAACTGACTTAAACGAGCAAAACTCGCAAGGAGTTTGTTCCTTCAGCTTGTACGGAGCGATATCAACGACCCCGTCCACAATTTGAATGCCAATCATTTGGAACAGCTGGCGAATATGTTGGCGCAGATAGGCGAAATCTGTTTCGCTGACAACAGAAGACTTCGAATGAATCGCACCTTTTTTGGTAATTTGTGCGGGAACAACGAGCGACCATTTTCCTTCCTCAATTTGCATATCCATCAAGCGGATGACCTCCGCATCTTCTAGCAGCAGACCGCGCATTTTAAACTGTTCGAGTAACTTTTTCTCAATCTCTTTTTCATCTTGCAGGAATTGATTGCTTTTTATCATCGGATTATGCACATGGAAATAAAGGATGCCGGCAGGGAAAGCTTCTTGTCCGACTAGCTGTTCGGCATACGTAAGCACAATATCCAGGTAGGTAAGCATCTGCAAGGCGAGTCCATAGTATACTTCTGTTAAATCGAGCGTTTTGGCGCTAGATTTATAGTCAATCACGCGCAATAAAACCCCTCTTGAACTTTCCGCTTTATCGACGCGGTCGATTCGCCCGACCAGTTCCATCACGGTGCCATCGGGAAGCCGGAACGCTAGCGGCGGAAGCACGCCGTTAGGGCCGAACTCCAGCTCCAAACCGACCGGCACGAAGCCGCTTGCCCTAGCGTGCTCACTTAACACATGCGCCGTTCTGGCAATGACGTTTTGCAGCTTCCGCTTCATATAGTAATAGCGATTCGAGCTGAATAATACTTGCTGCTGAATGAGAGGCGCGACCTGCTCCACCGCTTCGGTGGACAGCTGTTCGCATTGCTGTCTGGATAAATGCCGCCAATCGGTATTTGCTTCACGCAGTCGGTCGGATATCATTTTCAGCGCGGAATGAAACAGCTGGCCGATGTCCGGAGCTTCAAGCCGGAAAATGGTCCGCTCCTTGAGGCGCAACCCGTGGGAAGCGAAATGGGAAAACGGGCATTTTTGAAATTGTTCCATGCGCGATACGCTCGCCTGAATTTTTTTGCCGTACAGCCGCTTGCTGATTTCTTTTTTCAACGGGGCTGTTTCGTTTGTATAGAATAGCCCGGAGATCGCTTTTTGCACCTGCTTGCTCCAATTTGGGTCGCTGATGAAAAAGTTGTATACGTCCCACCATAGCGAGGCAATGGAATAATTGCGCTTCCATGCCTGAAGCTGTGCGACGAGATAAGTTTGCGTCGCGCCTGGTGCGGTCACAAACGATGCTTGTTCCGAAGGCGCTGCATCAAGCGGATCGTTTCCGCATACACGTTTTTGCAAATTCGGAAATAAATCAGCCAGATGCTTGATGACGATCGAAGGAGGCAGTGCTTTTCCTTCTTCATTAGCAAGCGGATAAGTGACATATAGACGTTCGCTTGGACACGTTAACGCTAAATAGATGAAAAAAGGTTCATAAAATAATTGCTCTCTTCCCCCCGGAGCCACTCGCGCGCCTAATTCATGCAATAGCTGCCGCTCCGCCTCGGCAATTAACCCGTCTTCTTTTGCTTTGGCCGGAATCACCCCGTCATTGACCCCGATCACAAATGCGCATTTTATATCGATGAGGCGCGAACGATCCAGCTGCGCGATAATCACTTGATCCATTGCCGGCGGGACAAGCGCAAATTCAAGACGGTCGAGCCCCGTTTCAATAATTTTCGCAAACTCCGTAACAGGCAATATTTCATTTCCGAGCATTTCCGCATACTGGTTGAGCAAGTCGATGACCGCGTTCCACACTTGTTCATGATGCCTTGCCTCAACAAGCTTTCCCTGCTCTTGTGCCTCATTGCTCATGTTCTCTAGCTTTTTAGGAATTTGCAATTCTTCTAAAAATAGATAAACCGCTTCGCAAAGCCCCCGTCCGTCTTTTGCCCGGCGCATGCGGCGCTCGAGCCGAAGAAGCGGAGTAGTCACCATCTCGCGCCATTGATTCAGCATTTCTTCATATTGCTTCTCTTCGTCCGTCTGCGGAATCGCCAACCCTTCTAACGCCTGATAGCGGCGGTATGTCCAACGTTCGCCGTTCGTCCATTTATCTCCTTTCACACCGTACGCGAGCACGTAATTTTCCAGCTTGTCCATCGCTTCGCGCAGCGCAGCTACATCTTCGCCGATCGGAAACAGCAAATCGGTCTTAACCGCGCGAAACACGGCTTCATAACGCCATCGCGACGTCACAATTTCCATGCTCGCCCGCAACAATTCAATGAGCGGATGATGGTGCATAGGTTCTTTTTCGTCCATAAAATATGGAATGTGAAAATCGGAAAAAATCGTTTTGATGAAATCGCGATACGCTTCCGTATTGCGGACGATGACGGCGATATCACGATAGCGGTAACCTTTGTCGCGGACAAGATGAACGATTTCACGAGCGATCGCCTCGATTTCTGCCCGGCGGTTTGCCGCTTCATACACGCAAATCGCATCGCTCTTTTCCAAATAGACAGCGGCAGGACGATCATGATAATGCGCTTCAAGATGGGCGAGCGCTGCCTCTTGGTGGCGTCTATTTCCGCCCAGCACTACTGGATCTTCGATCGCAATCCCATTTAACAGCGCGATTTCGCGAATGTCATGGTATGTTTTTGCCGTTAAATAAAACAGATGCAATTCGTTTGGCAGCCTTTCATCATAAGGCGCATCCACCGTCAATGAAACGGTGACGCGCCGGCAATGAATCAGCAGCTGCTCAAGCACCATATACTCCTGCGGGGTAAATTGATGAAACCCGTCGATATAAATTTCGGCGTTGCGTAAATAACGCGATTGCGGAATTTTTTCCGCAAGCAGCCGCAAATAATCTTCCGAATCGATATAGTGATTGGCTAAACTTTTTTCCAGTTCCTCATAAATCATCGATATATCGTTTAACTTATCCGCCAGCACTTTTTCAGCGGGCTTTTTGAGATGTTCCTCCAACTCTTGCGCGTGTTGGCGGAGCTGCTGCGGTGTAAGGCAATACCGTTTACACTCTGTAATCATGTCGTAAAGCTGCTGAATAAAACCGGTTTTATCCACCGCGCGCCCAAATAATTGCAGTTGCTGCTTGCGATGTTCCACAATTTTGCGGATCATCATCTGCATGCCGACATCGTTAATATGATATCGATTCATTCCACCCGTTTCCTGCAAAACCCTCCACGCCAGGCGCGTAAAACTAAATACTTGCGCACGGATCATTCCGTCAAGCCCAGGTGTATGTATTAACGCGTATTCGGATTGAAACGTCATTTGTTCCGGGACAAGATAAATAATCGGATTCCCTTTCGGCTCTTCTTGTAATTTGCGGCGAATTTCATTTAAGCACGTTGCCGTTTTTCCGCTTCCTGATCTTCCCAGCAGAAATCGAAGCGACATGGATATCACCTTCATTTTCCATTATTTCCTTCATTTTAGCACATATGTTCGTATTTTGGAAGAAAAAAGTGCGCTTCCTTTCCACTTCCTACATAACCAGTGTAAAAAGAAAGCACTGCTATCGCAACACATTTTATTTTCCATTCAGCGAAAGAAAAAAGGCATCCCACGCGCAATTTGCATCGCTGAATACCTTTGAAAATGATATTGCAAACGGCACACACGACGAGACAACCTGCCAAACAATCAGCCTATTCATTGGCGATTTTTATGTTTTCCATTTTTAAAATTGGACTGCGAACTGCCGCACAGGCCAGTAGCGCAAATCTACTTTCCCTACTACCTGACTGATTTTCACGAACCCAAAATGGCGGCTGTCCCAGCTGCTTAGCCGGTTGTCACCAAGGACAAAAATACATCCTTCCGGCACCCTTTTTTCTCCTGTCAGTTCCTCTAACGTAAAATCTCCTGTCAGCTTTCCACCAATCAATTTTTGCTTATACGGCTGTAAATACGGCTCATTCATTTTTCTTCCGTTAATGTAGAGGACATCGTTTTTATATTCGATTTGATCGCCGGGAAGTCCGATGACGCGTTTGACGTAATCTTCTTTTTTATTGGCATGAAAAACAATGACATCAAACCGATGAATATGTCCGATTTGATAACTCAGCTTATTGACAATGAGCAAATTTCCTTCCTGTAATGTTGGCATCATCGATTTTCCTTCCACCATATAATTGGTGAAGCAAAAAAACCGAATGAAAATCACCGTAAGCACCCCGACAAAAAGAGCTAGATTGCGCCACCGTCTTTCGTTTTTCTTCATTTTCCCATCACCTGTCATTCTGCGCCTCCCTCATTGTGCTGTTTCTCGGCAAGCGAAAATCTCGCTTCCACCCTTTTTCCGGCATACCATAACAATATAACGACAACTGCAATCGCGACTGTGCGCAGCGGCTGCTTCACAAGCGCCACAATGTCATATCCGATAAAACTAATTGTAAAAATCATAACCATTTTTCCCAATAACACCGCTAAAATAAACTGCTGCCGGCTGATCCGTGACAATCCCGCGACAATGTTTACCAACGCTGATGGAGTAAAGGGGAAGCAATATAACAAAAACACAGGACCAAAGCCATGTCTTTCAATCCAATGCATAAACTGTCTAACTTTCCGATGGCGGCTGACAAAATGAAAAAAACGTTTCTGTCCGATTTTCCTCGTCAGCCAAAAAACGAGAATCGAGCCAAGGCAGGCGCCGATCCAAGAAATAAGAAATCCTTTCCATAAACCAAATGCGGCGGCATTGGCCATCACAAATACAAACATAGGCAAGATGGGAAAAAATGATTCCAATAATGTTGCCACAATCCCTGGAAGCACTCCGAACGAGCGGTACTGTTCTAACATCGATAGTACGTTTTCGAGAGTAAACCATTGCTTTAATGTTTCGACGTCCATGTATACTCCCCATTCAAATGCATTTTTATATATTTATTTTACACACTTCTATGGGGAATTTGAACTAATCTTTACAGTATTATTAATATTTAATAGGTGGCACTGCTTTTTTCTGCTTCGTTTGCGAAAAAATCCCATTGAAATAGCGTTTCGCCTTGGTTTCGACAGTGACTTACTGCTGCAACCAATCTTTAGAACGATTCATCCGAAACACATATTGCAATTTGCGCTCTCTTGCCTCCATTCGCTCCGACAGCTTCGTTCGAAGCTGGGCGGTTCGGTACAGTTGATTGACAAACGAATGATAGGAAACATCGAGTAAAACACTTTTTTCATTTGTGAAATAAACGATCGTCTGATCATTTTTGGTAGGCTCATATTTATATACGTGAATGTGCGACAGCCAAACACAGCGGGAATCACTTGGGGAAATCGTTGGGAAAACATAAATTTCGTTGAGTGGCTCAATGGCGATTGGAGCTTTATGGGTAACGCCGATGACGGCTCTCGTTCCCTCTTTCCGACCGCGAAAACTAGCTCCATAATAATCGCAGCTTCGTTTAATAATATCGATCGGTCTCGTTTTCACGATATACTCTCCGTCTTCCTCGATCACTTTCGCATAGGAATCGCCGTGGAAGTGGTGGGGCAAAACCGCCATCGTATAGCGGCTGATAATAAATTTATCGAGGACGACAAACTCATTTACCTTCATCCTACTTTCTCTCCTCTCTTATTGCGACATTGTATCCGATTCCATCATACCATTAATAGTTATATTTTTCTATATTTTCAAAAAAGTTAAACCATTTTTTCACTATACAATCATATAGAAAACCCATGACAAAAGTCATGGGATTGTTCAAGAATTATGAAACACTTGATGAATTTCTTTTGCCGCGAAATATTCATTCGCCTGTTCGAGCTCGGTATGCTCTCCGACTGAATCTCCCGCATATGTTTCCTCATTCATAAACGCCTGCTGAAAATGAAAATCCGTGCTCATGCGGAACTCTGAATGCAACACCGGTTCGAACGGCATTTCACTTTTTTCCTGTTCTTTTTCCATATGATCCGCCTCCTACGATTAGGATGCGTCATTTTTTTTCAAATGATACAAGCCTTGAAGGGATGTTGACGCTTTCATTGAATAACTGGAAGTAACACCATGAAAAAAACGGGCATAACGATCTTTTCGCTGCTTTCGATTGTTTACCAGCTGAGCTTTTTTACATGTATTTTAGCCAAACTATCAGAATTGATGGCAAATCTATAGGGCTTTTCGGAATTATAATTGGAACATACGCTCCATGTTACTCGTTTTGCGCTTACTATTTCCTTTTTTGCACATTTTGTGTAGGTATATGTATGCTTTCCTTGCCGGCTCTCGCCTTATTGTAACTTCTATGTAGCACAAAAGGGCACGCTTATGTAAAGCATGCCCTTCTTTATATAAAACTCCCCCATTTCCCCTTATGCCGTCGTAAATTGCTCTTCTTCCGTCGAACCTTTTAGCGCAACCGTTGATGATTGACCGCCGGAAATCACTTGTGCTACTTCGTCGAAGTAGCCGGTACCAACTTCGCGCTGATGTTTCGTAGCTGTGTAACCATATTTTTCTGCAGCAAATTCCGCTTGTTGCAATTCTGCGTATGCCGCCATACCACGCTCTTTGTATCCGCGTGCCAATTCGAACATGCTGTAGTTTAATGTATGGAAACCAGCAAGTGTAACGAATTGGAACTTGTAACCCATTTTTCCAAGTTCTTTTTGGAATTTGGCAATCGTTTCGTCGTCCAATTTTTTCTTCCAGTTAAATGATGGCGAGCAGTTGTAAGCAAGTAATTTGCCTGGGAATTTTTCATGAATCGCTTCTGCAAAACGACGCGCTTCTTCTAAGTTTGGCTCGCTTGTTTCGCACCAGATTAAATCGGCATATGGCGCATACGCTAAGCCGCGGGCAATCGCTTGGTCAAGCCCTGCTCTCGTGCGGTAAAAGCCTTCTGGCGTCCGCTCGCCAGTAATAAATTCTTGGTCGTACGGATCAACATCACTCGTAATTAAATTCGCCGCATTTGCATCCGTACGAGCAATTAACACGGTCGGTACCCCCATGACATCTGCTGCAAGACGTGCCGCAATTAAGTTACGTACCGCTGTTTGCGTTGGAAGCAGCACTTTTCCGCCTAAGTGGCCGCATTTTTTCTCCGAAGAAAGCTGATCTTCAAAGTGGACGCCGGCTGCACCCGCCTCAATCATCGCTTTCATTAATTCAAATACGTTTAATTGACCGCCAAAACCAGCTTCTGCATCGGCGACAATCGGTGCGAAATAATCGATATCTCCGCTTCCTTCCAAATATTGAATTTGATCGGCGCGCTGCAGCGCTTGATTAATCCGCTTCACCACATGCGGTACGCTATTTGCCGGATATAAGCTTTGGTCCGGATACATTTGTCCGGCAAGGTTTGCATCTGCCGCCACCTGCCAGCCGCTTAAATAAATCGCTTTTAATCCCGCTTTTACTTGCTGAACTGCTTGATTTCCAGTTAACGCACCAAGCGCATTAACATAATCTTCTGTATTTAACAATTTCCAAAGTTTCTCTGCTCCGCGGCGCGCCAATGTATATTCGATATCAATCGAACCGCGCAATTTAATAACATCTTCGGCGCTGTACGGACGGACGATTCCTCTCCAGCGTTCTTCATTTTTCCAGCTTTCTTCTAATTGTTTGACACGTTCTTCAAAACTCGCCATTTTCCTTCCCCCATCTCTATATTGTTATAACACATTACCGGTTTGTACGTAGTTATTATATAACAGATAAACGAAAAAGAAAACAGTTTTTTTTAAATTTTTGAAAAAAGTTAGCAGAAAGGAGTTCCTTTCTGCTTTGTCATCGCTTTTCCCGCAAAGGCGGCGCATACTCTTCCAAAAAGACGATTCGCTCTAGCATCGTTGGGTGCGTATAGCGAAACAGCTTCACGAGAAGCGGTGGATTGACTTCGCTTAACCCTGCTTTTGTCAGCTTTTGAAACGAAGAAATCGCCGCATCTGTATTCTTTGTCAGTTCAATTGCGTACTTGTCCGCCGCGTGTTCTTCATAGCGCGACACCGCATTCACAAGCGGACTGGCGGCAAAACTAAGCAATGAAACTAGAAGCAACAGCAATGGAAAAGAAGCGATATCGCTCAACCGTCGGATTCCGATGCGCCTTCCCCATCGGCCAAGGCTCCATCTTATCAGCTTGCTGACGAGCCACAGTCCAAAAAGCGCCAAAACAATATAACCGGCAAGCCCCCAATAAATATGTTTCATCACATAATGCCCCATTTCATGGGCCATGATAAACAACACTTCATCTTCATTAAGCCGCTGCAATGTCGTATCCCACAGCACGATGCGCGCGTGGGAACCGATTCCGGTGACATAGGCGTTTAACGCATTCGTTTTCTCTGACATATTTACCTCAAATACATGCTCGGCAGGAATATTCGCTTCGCTTGCCAACGCTAAAATTTTTGCTTCTAGCTTTTTATCCTTCAATGGATAAAACTCGTTATATAACGGATCAATGACAACTGGCTGAATGAACATAAAAAAAATCATAAACGGCACACACAGCATCCACGCATACAGCCACCAGCGCCGCTCAAAACGGCGAATCAGCCAATACAATGTCGCCGCAATCAAAACAAGCAGCACGGTATGGACGAAAAAATCGGTCAGCCTGTCGCGAAACCAGCTTGCTAACGATTGCGTGCTGACGCCATAGGTGCGGGAAAGATGATAGCCGGCAAATTGGATGGGAAGCGAAAGCGCTGTGATAATCAAAGACAGCCAAAACGCATACAGAGCCGATTGTACAGGAAACCATTTCGCCGTCTGCTCTACCCATGTTCGCAGCGCCTGGGCGACACCAAATGCCAACAATCCAAAATAGATTAGCCATTCGTACGGAACAGAAAGAAAAAACAACAAATCTTTCCACCGCGAATATTCCTCGCTTAACTTTAGCTCTTTCGGCGTTAGAAATGTGGCAGGATCCGCGCTTGTTCCTTTCCACTGCGGCGGGATCGATATATCGGCGACAACAAGCAAATACCATGCCATGCCGATCCCGTACAGCACATAAACGGCAAGCGCCCAATAGACTAATTTTTTCATGCCATGTCCTCCTTAACAACTATAATCATTAAGAACGTCAAAGAAGTGTCATAAATATCTTTCGTATCTGTTATCGTTTTCTTGTATGATAAACATAGGAGAGTGGTCATCGTGAAAAAATTGTATTTATCATTAATCAGCTTGTTTATTATTTGCGTCGGTGCCGGCATCCTTTATTTCACCGTATACAAACAGGCAAAAATGGGGCTGCCTGATGATGTAGTGATGGAAACAGCTTGGGGAGATGAGTATCATTTTAACGAAATGAAACCGAAAATCCGCTTGCTGGAATTTATGTATACAAACTGCCCGGATATTTGCCCAAATACAACCTTTCAAATGACGAAATTGCGTTCGAAACTGGAACAAGCGCACGTTTTTGGCAAAAAGGTCGAGTTTATCACGATTACGATCGACCCGAAGCGCGATACTCCTGAAAAACTGCGGACGTACGCAAAAACATTCGGCGTGACCAACGCCCAGCAAGGCTGGATGTTTTTACGCGGAAGCGAAGCCGATACGAAAAAGGTAGCCGACGCTTTCGACTTTCAATATCGCGACCCCGGCAACGGTATGCTGATCCATACGACATTAACCTATTTATTAGATGAAAACGGACGCGTTATCGAACAGTTTGGCATGGGGAAAAATCGCTTTCACGTACAGGAAGTGTACGAAACGATTATGGATGAGCTTCAGTAACAAAAAAACAACCGGAATGAAAATTCCCACAAGATGGCTCGTCGCTTCCGTTTTAGTTTTAACGGCACATTTTTTCATAATCCTTCACAGAAAGTTTACCAATGAGAAAAAGGTAAGCCGCATATTTCATGTTCGAATATGTGCTTACCTTTTTACATTTTTCTCCTTATTCACTGTATTTCCGCTATTCCTTCTTCTATCCCTCCATTTTTCATCCAAGCAACGCATACACGCTTAATACCGCGACAGACACAAGCACGACAAGAATAACGTTCGCGCCGAGCCATGCCGCGACAAATGCGCTTATAAACCCAAGAATGCCAAACCAGATGTCTTTATGAATGAAAAAGATGCCTGGAACGATGAGCGCTCCTAACGTCGCGGATGGAACGTTTTTTAATACCCCTTGCCAAAACGGCGGCAGCTTGACGCGCTGCAACACGACAAGCGGAAGCATACGTGGAATGTATGTCACTATCCCCATGCCGATAATCATCCAAACGATTGTGCTATGCATTCTCTTCTTCCCCGCTTTCTTTCGCCAGCCATTGAACAATGATCGCCGCCGTTAACGTCGCGATCACGACCGACCAGCCTTTGGAAATATGCAGCGCAAGCACGCACAGTGAATTGATGATTGCGGCCATTCCGGCAAGCCAAATCGTTTTCCGCTGTTTTTTCAAAGATGGGACAAGCAGGCCGATAAACATCGCGTATAGCGCAACCGACATGCTCTCTTTCAAGCTTTGCGGCAAGTTGGCACCGACAAGATGGCCGATGCCCGAATTCACCACCCAGCTGCCATATGACATCAAAATAAGTCCAAACATGTAAGAAGCGGTCACAGACCCTTCTTTCATCGCCGCCACGGAAAACGTTTCGTCCGTAATGCCAAACGCATAAAGCGCCTTTTTCCAAAGCAAATCCGGCTCCGCTTTTTCGTTTAGCGAAGCGGACATGAGAAAGTGGCGAATATTTAAAATAAACGTTGTCAGCACTATTTCAAACGTCCCCGTGCCAATGGAAAGCAAGTTTAACGCAATGTACTGGGAAGCACCAGCAAACACAATGACGCTCATCAGCACCGTTTCCGCGAGCGTTAGTCCCGTTGTTTTTGCGAACAGCCCGAACGTCAGCGCTATCGGCATATAACCGATTGCGATGCTCACGCCTGCTTGCATCCCTTGGCGGAACAGCGACGCTTTGCCCGCTGCCAATGTCGTTTCCACGATGAATCCCCCGTTTCTGTCTAGCCCTTTTGTAATATTATCTAAAAATTGTTTATTTTTCGCAATGGCCAATTCATCGTGCTTCAACCGAAATATGTTGAAACCTTTTGACATCAAATAAGCCACGATCCGTCATTTTCAGCTCTGGAATCACTGGCCATACCAGAAAGGATAACGTGACGAACGGATTAAATGATGTCGGTGAGCCGATATCTTTCAACGACTGATGCAATCGTTCAAGCTGTCCATATACGATTTCATGTGTAAACACATAACGATTTTTCCATTTTTCACAACAATATCTGCAGGCTCTTTTTTGCTGCTACCGCGATTCTTTTTTGCAACTGTTCTCTTTTCACTGCACGTTCCCTTTCTATGATGTTTATACAAGATGCCGTTTGCAGAAGCTTTCTTCATTAATAGAAAATAAATTGCTCTCATTGTATTACGGCTTTTCCGATCCGTCAACCATCCACCTGCGCGACTGTGAAAGGTAGACATTGACCTTTTGGCGGCTAACAAAAAAGCACCAACGAAAATAGCGGTATCCCAGCAGGACATATTTCACCTTAGTAGAAAAACGAAATGCTTTATCACAAACAGCTCCTTTTTTGTTCGTGATATACTGAAAATAAATTGAATTTTTATAATACTAAAAAAAGGAGCTGAAACCGATGACATTAAAGCTGTACGTACTAACGGAAAAACAATTTCTCCCCCGTCATGAAGTAACCTACCCAATGGAAGAACGGGGATTGCAGTTTGGCGATGGTGTTTATGAAGTCGCGCGCATCTATCAAGGAACGTATTTTTTGCTTGAGGAGCATATCGACCGCCTATACCGTTCCGCGGCGGCGATTCGCCTTTCTGTTCCTTTTGAAAAAGATGTGCTGATGGAAAAGCTGGAACTGCTGCGGGAAATGAACAATGTGAAAGAAGACGCGATTCTCTATCTTCAGGTGACAAGAGGGAGCTTCCCGCGCAACCACGCGTTTCCGGCGGAGAACCGTCCGAATTTGTACGCCTATATTCGGGAAATGCCAAGAAAAATGCAGGAAATCGAAACCGGAGTGCGGACGATTTTGACAAAAGATGTCCGCTGGGAATATTGCTACATTAAAAGTTTAAACTTGCTGCCAAACGTGCTCGCCAAACAGGAAGCCGTGGAGCGACAAGCGTTTGAAGCCATCCTTCACCGCGACGGCATCATTACCGAAGGCAGCTCTTCGAATATTTTCTTAGTTAAAGAGGGAAAAGTATACACCCATCCGGCGACAGAGCGTATTTTAAACGGCATTGTTCGCATGAAAGTAAAGCAATTTTGCAGCGAGCTTGGCATTCCATTAGTAGAAGAAGCGTTTTCTATTAACGATATCGCCGAAGCGGACGAAATATTTCTCACCAGCACCACGTCATCGATTATTCCAATCATCCAAGTCGAAGAACAAGTCGTTGGCGATGGCAAACCGGGAGAGGTGACGAGAAAGCTGCAGGCTGCTTATGAAAAAGCGGCGGGTCTTGCCGTTAAAAGCGGAAAATAATAAAGCGGGGATGGACTCCCCGCTTTATCTATTATCCTAGCACGGCGCGGTCGCTGGCGAATTGGCTGCCGCGGATACGCTGAAACTCTTGCAGCAGCCGCTCGACCGTCAATGCTTGTTTCTCCTTGCCGCTCGCTTCGAAAATAATTTGCCCACGGTCCATCATAATGAGGCGATTACCAAGGCGGAGCGCCTGCTCCATATTGTGCGTCACCATCAGCGTCGTCAGCTGATATTTTTCAACGATTTCTTTCGTCAGCTCCGTAACGAGCTCGGCGCGCGCCGGGTCCAACGCGGCCGTATGTTCATCCAAAAGCAGCAAATCCGGCTTCGTAAACGTCGCCATTAACAGCGACAGCGCCTGCCGCTCCCCGCCGGATAGCATTCCGACTTTGGCGTTCAATCGGCTTTCAAGTCCTAAGTGAAGCGTCTTTAACGTCTCGCGGAAAAAGTCACGCTTTTGTTTCGTCACGCCGAATTTTAACGTACGCCGCTTCGTGCGGTTGTAAGCAAGCGCCAAGTTTTCCTCGATGGTCATATGCGGCGCTGTGCCGGCAAGCGGGTCTTGAAATACGCGGCCGATATAGCGGGCGCGTTCATGCTCCTTCATGGCTGTTACATCTTTGCCATTGATCCGCACCACGCCCGTATCGGGAAACAGCCGTCCGGAAATAATGTTCATCATCGTCGATTTTCCGGCGCCGTTGCTACCGATAATCGTAACGAAATCGCCGGGGGCAAGCGTTAAATTAATCGTTCGCAGCGCTACTTTCTCATCTACAGTTCCCTCATTAAATACTTTCGTAATCTGTTTGAGCTCCAGCAACGTGCTCCCCCCTTGCTTGTTTTTCCATTTTCCGCTTTTTCCGCCGCTTTTCTTTTTGCATAGCGGCGATGTTTGGAACGATCAACGCAATCATGACAATGACAGCGGTAATGAGCTTCACATCTCCCGTTTCCAAAAACTGCACCCGCAATGCGAGCGCTAAAATAATGCGGTAGACAATCGCGCCGCCAATAACCGCCAATGTAGCGCGCGCAATTGAGCGCGTACCAAACAACGCCTCCCCGATAATGACGGAAGCTAGTCCGATGACGATCATCCCGATTCCCATGCCGACGTCGCTAAATCCGCCATATTGGGCGACAAGCGCCCCGGAAAAGGCGACGAGTGCGTTCGATAACCCAAGGCCAAAAATGATGAGCCAATCGGTATTGGCCGAAAAACTCGACACCATCGGCTGATTGTCTCCAGTCGCGCGCAGCGCCAGCCCGATTTCCGTTTTCAATAGCAGGTCAAGCAGCAACTTGACGATGACAGCGAGCAGCGCCATCGTGATGAATATCGCCCATGTCCGCGGCTGAAATCCGGAAAAAGCAATGATGCTGTTTAACACATTGTCTATCCCTGTTTTTTGCCACGCCTCGGCGATTATCGTCATGACCGTTTCCTGTTGTAAAAGCGGCACGTTCGAGCGTCCCATAATGCGCAGATTAATAGAATAAAGGGCAATCATCATTAATATGCCCGATAATAATGGATTAATTTTTCCCTTTGTATGCAACAGTCCTGTAACCGCCCCAGCGATAAATCCCGCACCCAATGCGACGGCGGAAGCGAAAAACGGATTTGTTCCGTTAATAATGAGCACAGCGGCGACGGCCGCCCCGGTGACAAAGCTGCCATCCACCGTTAAATCAGGAAAATCTAAAATTCGAAATGATAAATATATACCTAGCGCCATAATGGCATAGATGAATCCTGCTTCCATAGCACCAAAAATCGCTGTTAACATGCATGCCCCCACCTTTTTGAAACATATCCCTCCTTGATGCCAAGGAGGGATATATGTTTATTCTATATATTCCGCAATCGAATCCCATTCTGGGTTCAGTTCGATACCCATGTCTTTCGCCGCTTTTTTGTTAATCAACAGCTTTAATTTTTGCGGATATTGTACTGGCAAATCCGCTGGCTTTTTCCCCTCTTTTAAAATCTGTGCCGCCATTTCCCCAGCTTCATAGCCAATGTCGTAATAGTCAAAACCATAAGCGGCAAAGCCGCCGCGCTTCACTGAATCCAATTCGCCGACAAACAGCGGAATATCATGCTCGCTCGCCACTTGAATGACCGACTCGAGCGCAGAGACAACAGTATTATCGGTAATGATATAAATGCAGTCCGCTTTTCCGACAAGCGATTCCGTCGCCTGTTTTACTTCCGCAGACGTCGATACAGAAACCGGAACAATTTGCAAATCTGTTCCTTTGATCGCTTGTTTGACCACATCGACTTGAGCGACCGAGTTTTGCTCCCCGGCGTTATAAACCATGCCAATGCGATTGCCATTTATATACTTGTCAATGAATTGCACTGTTTTTGGAATCGCATCCGGATGCGTATCGGTCGTCCCCGTCACATTGCCTCCCGGCTTTTCCATCGATTGCACGAGCTGTGCTCCGACCGGATCGGTGACCGAAGTAAACACGATCGGAATATCTTTCGTCGCATTCAACGCCGCTTGGGCGCTTGGTGTGGAATTGGCAAAAATTAAATCCACTCCCTCCGATACGAAGTTATTCGCAATCGTCTGATTGTTATTCATGTCTCCTTGCGCGATTTGCACATCATAGGAAACGGACAACCCTTTGTCTTTCAGCGCCTGTTTAAAGCCTTTAAAAGCCGCATCGAGCGAAGGATGTTCGACGATTTGCGTCACGCCGATATGGTACGTTTTCTTTTCTGCCCCCTCTTTGTTTTCACTCGTTTCTTTTGCTCCGCATCCACTCAAAAGCAAAAAGCTTGCCGAGCATAACATTGCCAAACGCTGAATCCTTTTTTTCATCATCCCATCCCCTTATCACTTTATTGCTTTTTAGTTTTTATGCTTTTTAGCTTTTATGCATTAAATTATATAAATTTATGATTCTATTTTCAATGATATTATTCAAAAAAAAGAAAAAGTACCGAAAATTCAGTACTTTTTATGAATGGGAGGAAATTAACCGTTCTTTTAGGACACGGCGTAAAATTTTTCCGGTCGTATTTTTTGGAAGTTCGTCTAAAAACTCGATTGAACTAGGGACTTTATATTTGGCAAGATGGTGGCAGCAATACTCGATTAACGCTTCTTCCGTTAACTGCGGGTTTTTCGAAACGACAAACCCTTTTACCGCTTCGCCGTAATCGGGATCCGGCACGCCAACCACCGCTGCTTCGACCACATCCGGATGGCTGTACAGCACTTCTTCTACTTCACGCGGATAAACGTTATAGCCGCCGACAATAATCATTTCTTTTTTGCGATCGACAATATAAAAATATCCTTCCTCATCCATTCTCGCTAAATCCCCGGTGTGGAGCCAGCCGTCGCGGAGTGCATGGGCGGTTTCTTCCGGCATTTTATAGTAACCTTTCATCACGTTTGGACCGCGGACAACAAGTTCGCCGACTTCCCCTACCGGCACTTCCTCGCCAAATTCGTTGACCACTTTGTTTTCAACGTTCATAATGCTTGTCCCAATCGAACCGGGTTTACGTGGGCGATCGAGCGGGTTAAAGCACGTAACCGGCGATGCTTCCGATAGGCCGTAGCCTTCCGAGACAATGACGTTGAATTTTTGCTCGAAATTTTTTAACAATGCGACCGGCATCGATGAGCCGCCGGAAATGCAGAGGCGCAATGTACGGAAGTCTTCCGCGCTTCCTCCCTCATATTGATATAGAAAATTATACATCGTCGGCACGCCGGCAAAAATGGTCGCTTGTTGTTCGCGGGCAATTTGAAAAATTTTCGCCGGACTAAACTTCGGAACAATGAGGACGGTTCCTCCGTTCATCAGCGGTGCATTCAGAGCCACCGACAAACAAAATACGTGGAACATCGGCAGCGTCGCAATCACGCGATCGTTTTCATCAATTTTTAAGTAATTGGCAATATCTTGGGCGTTGCTATATAAATTTTTATGTGTCAGCATCGCTCCTTTCGGCTTTCCGGTCGTTCCTGACGTGTACAAAATCACGGCGACATCGTCATCTTGCAGCTCCGGACCTTGGAAATGCACATCACCGGATTGTAGGACGTCTGCAAACGATTTCATTGATTCCGGCAACGAAATCCCTTTTTCCTTTCCTTGCGGCGTCTCGCAAATGATCACCTGCTTAAGAAGCGGCAGGCTCCCTTGCGCCTGGGCAAACATCGGAACAAGCAAATCAAGCGCGATAACCGCTTTCACATCTCCGTTCAATAAAATATATCCGATTTCATCCGGCGTATAAATCGGATTGATCGGAATGACCGTCGCCCCTAACCGCAGCGCTCCGTACAAGCCGATGACAAACTGCGGCGAATTTCCAAGCAGAAGCGCAATATGGTCGCCTTGACGGATTCCCATATTATATAAGCCGCTTGCGAATTTAGAAATGGCGGCATTCAGTTCCCCGTATGTACTGCGTTCCCCTTCAAATACATACGCTGTTTTGTCAGGTAGCTGCTTGGCTACTTCTGCCAATCGTAACGATAAATTCATTAAGCTCCCTCCCCAAAAATAATGAATGAATTATCATTCATTTTATAATTAAAAAAATTCTAACTAAACTAATTATAAAAAAAAATAAAAAGAGAGGGCAAGAAAAAGTTGGCCCTCCTTCTCCAAGCTCCAATGGCCCCGTTAACCCGAAGATAGGAACATTTATATCATTCTTTTTCCCACACAAGACCTGTTTTCGCTAGCTGTATTTTTCCGGAAAATTGCCGCCCGGCTTCTTCAACAAGCTGCGCATGATCGCCAAAATGCGGCAAATGAGTAAGCCACAGTTCCGCTACGTCGGCGTCGCGGGCAATGGTGGCTGCCTCTTCGCTTGTCATATGGCCAGCGGGTGCAGCGTTTTGTCCAGCGTAAAAATTGCATTCACAAATAAGCAAATCGGCATTTTTCGCAAACGGGGCAAATTCCGGCAAATAGCTGGAGTCTGCCGTGTACACGACCGTTGCTTCCCCTGCTGCAATCCGCATTGCATAACAAATCACCGGGTGCACGGTTTTCATAAACGTGATGTGAAACGGTCCCACTTGAAGCGGCTCTTCTGGATGATAGGCGATTCCTTTCGTCATTCCTTCGTGTGTTAAACGGGCAAATTCTCCTTGATCATATGGATGGCCGTAAATCGGCAGCACAGGCAGATCCGTGCCGAGATTTTTCTTAATGAGGCGAGCATATTGCAGCGGACCGATATCGGCAACATGATCATGATGATAGTGAGAGACGACGACAGCATCCAGTTTTTCTACCGGCACGTAATTTTGCAGTTTGGACAAGACACCGCTTCCACAGTCAACGAGCAACCGAAAATCGTCGTGT
Organism: Parageobacillus genomosp. 1; assembly: GCF_000632515.1. Lineage (GTDB taxonomy): Bacteria > Bacillota > Bacilli > Bacillales > Anoxybacillaceae > Saccharococcus. The sequence continues at coordinate 504,842 of NZ_CM002692.1, read as the reverse complement.
TCAAACAAATAACCGGACGTTGCTTCATTGGCGGCCGGAAATCCTCCCCAATAGCCGATGACGGTAACTTTCATACGTCCCCTCCTTTATGTATTCCTCTTTTACCATCATACACCAATTTCATTCGTTTTGCATCTTTGTTGAAATTTGTTTTAAAACAGTTATTGACAAAATGAATACTGTTATAATACAATACAAGTAACAAAACAACGGAGGCGATCAAAATGTTAGTGAAAGTGTTAGAATTTTTCAAAAATCTACCGCCAAAAAAATGCATGCAATGCGGCAAAGAAATTGAAGAGCAACATGAGTGCTACGGCAACACATGCCCTGATTGTCTTGGTGTCGCTTATCATCAATAAAGCTGGCATCAACCCTTGCGTCACGAATGCCAACTTTATTTGCGACTATCGATCCCCAACTGTAGGCAGATCACCCCTTCTGCCCACAGCCATTAAAGACGCTTCTGTCAAAATGAAGCGTCTTTCTTTTTTATAAAGAAAGCTCCTGAAACATTAGGCTTCAGGAGCTTCCACTTTGTTTTTCAATAGCGTGTAAAACTGGCGATGATGCTGAACGGTAAAGTATATGACCGTGCCAATGATGAAAATTGCCGCAAACAGACCTAAAATTGCCGCGTTATGCCACATAAACGCAAAATCACCAGTAGAAATGGCGGCTTTCAATCCGAATACCGAGTACGTCATCGGCAGCCAGGTGTTAAAATGCTGCAGCGATTTCGGGATGACTTCAAGCGGGAACGTGCCTGCGCTTGTTGTCAGCTGCAAAATCAAAATCACAATCGCAATAAATCGTCCCGGATCGCCAAGCAACGTCACAAGGAATTGGATTAAAGAAATAAACGTAATGCTCGTAATGACCGTAAACAGAATAAATTTAGTAACGCTTTGCACATGGATATCAAGCGCGCCAAGCAATACCGCATCCGCTAACAGCGACTGAAGGATGCCGATCGCAACTAAAATACCGAATTTACTTATAAACCAGCTGATTCCTGACGTTGGCACACCGGCTGGCTCACGCAATGGAAACACAATCGATATGAGCAGCGCGCCGACGAATAATCCTAATGATAGAAAATATGGCGTAAAGCCGGTTCCATAGTTTGGCACATGATGAATGTTTTCATTTTCTTTTTTCACCGGATCGGCAAACATGTTATATACATCATCATTGACTTTTACGTCGTTCGCTTTTTTCGCACCGTCTTTTAACTTGTCGGCCAACTCCTTCGAACCAGCGTCCAACTTGTTCATGCCGTTCACCAGTTGGTCGGAACCGTTCGACAGTTTATCGATTCCTGCCGACAAGGCTGAAGCACCGTTGTCGAGCTCAGTCATGCCGCTTGCCAGCTGTCCCGAGCCAGCGGCAAGCTGATTCGTGCCAGCTGTCAATTTTCCGGACCCTTGCGCAAGCTGGTGCAGACCGGACGATAATTCTCTGGTTCCAGCGGCGAGTTGATCTACCCCCGTTTTTCCTTCCGCTAATTTTTCACCAAACGTCGTCAATCCTTGCACTACTTTTGCCTGTCCGGCCACAAGCGCATCCGCACCGCTTGCTAATTGCTGCTGGCCGGCCAAAAGTTTTTCTACTCCCTCATTCAACGCCAGCTGTCCTTGATGAAGCCCGGCGGCCCCATCGGCAAGCTGGTCTGCGCCAGCTTTCAATGCGGTGGCGCTATTGGCCAGTTCATTTATTCCGCCGGCAACTTCCTTGCTGCCTTGCACAAGCGGTTGTAAATTTTGTTTCATCGTTTGCAATAACGCTTTTTCTGTCGGGTCTGTGGTTTTGGAGATCAAGTCATCTAATTGTGCCACCGCTTGTTCTAACCCTTGGCTTACTTGCGCTGCTCCTGCTTTTGTTTGATCTGCTCCTTGTTTCCATTGTTCCATGGACGATGCAAGCTGGACGGCTCCTTCTTGTAATTTCTGCGCCCCATCCGTTAACTGCGGCATTTTTTCTTTCATCTGTTCCATTCCATTGAGCGACTCATGCAGACCGTCCGACAGCCTTTGCGCGCCAGTTTCCGCCTGTTTCGCTCCCGCTAGCAATTGCGAATGGCCGTCCTGCATTTTCAGAAATCCATCTTGCAATCGCCCAAGCCCCGCACGAAGCTGATCGGCGCCGCTGCTAGCCGATTGCAGTCCGTTTTCAAACGTCAGCGAATGTTCCGCGAGCAGTTTTAAGTTTTTATATAGTTCCGCAGCGCCGTTTTTCGCTGTATGCGCACCTTCCTTTAATTTACCGCTTCCGTCTTTGGCGGAGTGAAGACCGGTTTGCAGCGCTGCTCCCCCGTCTGTTGCCTGTTTCACGCCATCATGCAGCTGATTGGCGCCATCGCTCGCTTGCTCGAGCCCTCCCGCCATTTCTTTCACGTTGTCCAACATCGTTTCCGCGTATGTTTTCGTGACGTTTTTGGCGACTTCTTCTTTAATCTTTTCTACCGCCGAATCGCCGATTTGCGCTGCTAAAAAGTTAAATCCTTCGTTTGGCATATAAATAAGCTTCATCGGTTTCGGCTGTTCGTCTTGCAAAGTCGTTGCGTTTTCGGAGAAGTTTTCCGGTATGATGACGGCCATGTAATATTTTTGCTCTTCCAATCCTTTTTTTGCTTCTTTCTCGGACACAAACTGCCAAGCGAATTTTTTATTTTCCTTTAAGTTGTCGACTAATTCGTCTCCAAGCTTTAGTGTTTCGCCATTGAATTCCGCACCCCTGTCATTGTTGACAACGGCCACTGGCAATCGGTCCAAATGACCGTATGGGTCCCAAAACGCCCATAGAAACATGCCGCTGTATAAGAGCGGGATGAACAAAATGGCGATGATAGGAATGAGCGCTTTTCGATTGCGGACAATCGCCTGTACTTCTTGCCATAATAACGAAATGCCTTTCATTGTTTCCCCTCCTTTGTACAAATGACCATTTTGTCCATTTGGTCATTTTGGATAAAAAAGAGAAGGATTATCTAATTGGACAATCCTTTCAGAAAATAAAGCTCAAATAATTCCGCGATTTTTTCCTTTGGCAGCGGCTCATGATCTTTTTCCCAGTCGACAATGAGAGCAATATACGCTTTTAACATTAAAAACGCAGTAATTTCCGAATCGCATGGACGAATTTCGCCCTTGCGGATCGCCATATCGATTTTTTCGCGAATGAACTCGATAATCGCTCGGTCTAGTTTTTTCAACACTTCTTGGACCGCCGACGTCCCAATGCTCCGCACTTCTTGAAGCAGCTTGGCTGTTAATTGGTGCTGCTGGCGAAACTCCAAAATGCGGTATAAAGCGCGGTGGGCGTTTTCTGAAAAAGGAAGATGCGGATCCATCGCCTGCTCCGCCGCTTCTTTTATTTCGACAATCAGCGAAGAAATAATTTCATCGAGCAAATCTTCCTTGTTTTTAAAAAACGTGTAAATCGTTCCTTTCCCGACATTGGCAAGCTTAGCGATCTGTTCCATCGTTGTCGCCTTGTAGCCGAACTGGGAAAACGATTGTGCCGCCGCTTCGATAATTTGCCGTTTTCGATCGATTGTCATCTTCCTCATCCTTCGGAAATTGACTAAATGGACGATTTGGTCATTACGTATCCATCATAGCATATGAGCCATAAAAAAGAAAGAGGTTAACGTTATTTAGTTAACCTCGGCAAATTTTTCCACATTCAGCTGCAAATAATCGAGCACAGCGCGAACTGCATTTTCTCCTTGATCGATGCAGTCCGGCAACCCTAATCCTTCGTAGGAGCTTCCCGCTAAAAATACGCCAGGAAGTTCTGTAGCCATCTGTTCTTTTATTTTCGCCAGCCGTTCTTTGTGGCCGACCGTATACTGCGGCATCGCCTGTTTCCAGCGGGATATGACAAAAAACTCCGGATGCCCGTTAATGCGCATAATTTTATTTAAATCATCCATCACGACGCGGACGATTTCATCGTCAGATTGCTCGACGATTTCCTCATCGTCCGGACGGCCGACATAACAGCGCAGCAACGCTTTTCCTGGCGGTGTGGTATGCGGCCATTTTTTATGCGTCCACGTGCAGGCGGTAATCGTATAATCGTTGCGACGGGAAACGACAAAGCCCGTTCCGTCAATATCTTGTTCAATGGCGCTTTCCGAAAAGGCGAGCGCGACGGTCGCCACCGATGTGGACGGCACCGACTGAAACGGCGCAAAAAATGTGTAACCCGCAAACATTGTGGGAACAGAGGAGTGCGGTGTCGCAATAATAATGCTGTCCGCTTTCCACTCCTCTCCAGTGCTTAAACGCAGCCGGTATTTCGCTCCGTCCCGCTTCACCTGTTCCACCCGCACTCCTTTTACCACACTGCCTGGTTCCAACCGTTTTTCTACTTCGTCCACCAATGATTGCAGCCCGGTTTTTAACGTTTGAAACGCGCCTTTCCGCTCTTTTTGCGCTTTTGGGGTAGTCCGTTTCGCGCCGAGTATCAGGCTGCCGTGCTGCTGCTCTACTTGAAAGAACTGTGGAAATGTCGACATTAAGCTCATTTGGTCAATATCGCCGGCATAAATACCGGACAGCAGCGGCTCGATTAAATTGTCAACGACTTCATCGCCGAAACGGCGGCGGAAAAATTGGCCTAACGATAAGTCTCCTTCCGCTTTCGTCGGCGGGAGCACAAAATCGAGCGCGGCCCGCAGTTTTCCCAGCGGAGAAAACAATCCCGTCGTAATAAATGGGCCGAGCTGGGTAGGAATTCCCATGACCGCTCCGCCTGGTATCGGATATAATTTGCCGTTTGCTAAAATGTATGATTTTCCCGTCGCGTTATGGACGATTTCGTCTTCTAGCCCCACCTCATGTACAAGTCGGGAAACGCTTGTTTTGCGCGCCAAAAAGGAATCGGGGCCGCGTTCAATAACAAACCCATCACGGATCACCGTTTGCACTTTTCCGCCTAAGCGATGCGTCGCCTCAATCAGCTTGCATTCTAGCGGAAGCTGCTTTTCTTTCACCGCTTTTTGCAAATAATAAGCGGCAGCAATACCTGTGATGCCCCCTCCGATAATCACTACCGTACGTTTTCCTTCACTCACTGTCCATCGCCTTCTTTATAAAAGTTTGATCCGTTTTAATACAACGTTCGCTAACGCATCGATAAATTCCGGATTCGCATTTGGCATTTCCGGACGGTAGTATTTCGCGCCGATTTCCTCGGTTACTTGCTTACATTCGATATCATTGTCATACAGCACTTCTAAATGATCGGCGACAAATCCAACCGGAACATAGACAAATGATGTGTATCCTTTTTCTTTATGCAACTGTCTCGTCAAATCTTGCACATCCGGCCCCAGCCAAGGTTCCGGTGTATTGCCGGCGCTTTGCCAGCCGACCGCATAATGTTTCACACCTGCTTTTTCAGCAATCCACTTCGCTGTTTCTTCCAGCTGTTTTGGATACGGGTCGCCGGCAGTGATAATTTTTTCCGGAAGGCTATGCGCCGATACAATAAGCACCGCTTTTTCCCGTTCCTCTTTTGGCATCGAGGCAAACACTTCTTTTACTTTTTCCACCCAATAATCGATAAATTTCGGCTCGTCATGCCAGCTGTCAATCGTATAAATGACCGGCCCGCCTAACTTTTGCGCCTCCGATTTTGCCCTTTCATTGTACGATTGAATACTGAACGTGGAAAAATGCGGTGCAAGAACGATGCTTACCGCTTCTTCGATTCCGTCTTCGTGCATCTTTCTTACCGCATCCTCTATAAACGGTTCAATATGTTTTAATCCTAAGTACATGCGGAACTCCACATCGTCTTGTATTTCATTGAGTCGATCTTCTAGCTGTTTCGCCTGTTCGAGCGTAATTTTTGCCAACGGCGAAATGCCGCCAATCGCTTTATAGCGCTGCTTTAAATCTTCAAGCAGCTCATCGGAAGGTCTTCTTCCATGGCGAATATGTGTATAGTACCGTTCAATATCCTCTTCTTTGTATGGAGTTCCGTATGCCATTACTAATAACCCGATTTGCTTTTTTGCCATGCTTTCACACCTCTTTATTTTCCCGCTGTATAGTCATGGACAAACGCGGTTAACCGTTTTAGCGTTTCCGGCTGAATGTCCGGGAAAATGCCGTGGCCTAAGTTGAAAATATATCCCGGCTGCTCCATGCCTTCGTCTAAAATTTGCTTCACCCGCTTTTCAATCACTTCCCAAGGGGCAAGCAGCACAGCCGGATCTAAGTTGCCTTGCAGCGCTTTTGTAATCCCCTTTTTGCGCGCCTCGCGAATCGAAAGGCGCCAATCGAGCCCAATCACATCAAGCGGCAGATCATTCCACTCGAGCGCTAAATGGCTGGCGCCGACACCAAACATAATGAGCGGAACGTTTTCCTCGCGCAGCGCGGCAAAAATCCGCGCCATGACTGGCTTAATAAAGGTGCGGTAATCCTCGACATTGACCGCGCCGACCCACGAATCAAAAATTTGAATCGCGCTCGCTCCGGCATGAATTTGCGCCTTTACATAGCGAATCGTCATATCGGCCAGCTTGTCCATGAGCGCAAACCAAGCTTTTGGCTCTGCGTACATAAACGCTTTCGTTTTGTGATAGTTTTTCGACGGGCCTCCTTCAATCATGTAGCTTGCCAGCGTAAATGGTGCGCCGGCAAAACCGATCAGCGGCACGTTTAACTGCTCTGTCGTCAGCAGTTTAATCGTTTCCAATACATATGGCACATCTTCTTCCGGATGGATTTCCCCGAGTTTTTCTACATCGGCGAGCGAACGAATCGGATTGGCAATGACCGGCCCGACCCCTCCTTTAATTTCCACTTCCACGCCAATCGCCGGCAGTGGGGACATAATATCTTTATATAAAATAGCTGCGTCCACATCATATTGTTCGACCGGAAGCCTTGTTACATAAGCGCAAAGCTCTGGTTGATGCGTGATTTCAAACAGAGAATATTTCTCCTTCAGCGCCCGGTATTCCGGCTGTGACCGGCCCGCCTGCCTCATGTACCAAACCGGGACATACTCCGTTTTTTCGCCGCGGCAAGCGCGCAAAAATGTATCTTTCATTGGTTTTACCATTTTCATCCGCCTTTCTTCACTTCCACGATCGATCCTTACAGTTTTCATTACAAACTGGTTAAAAAACTTAATTAACAGCAAAACTACAATTACAACTATACAAGTTTCTTTTTCTAATGTATAGCTAACAAGGGAAACTGTCAAAAAATTGACGATTTATCTACACTGTTCTTTTATCGAAATATATTGTCTGCTCCAAGCTTTTGGCTATGCGCTCCTCCACGTATTATCAAATTTTTTCTTTTCAATTATAACAAAAAAGCTGTCCCCCTCCTACGGGGACAGCTTTTACATTTGTGTCAAATAAGAAACATCGCAACGATCGTCGTAACAATAAGCCCGACGGCAACCGGTATCAAATTGCGCCGCGCCAGTTCAAAAGGGTCGACACCGCAAATAGCGGCAGCCGGAATCAGCGCCCAAGGAACTAATGTACCGCCGCCAACCCAAATCGCGGCAATTTGTCCAAGCGCGGTTAATGTCGCGGCGCCGCCGCCAATCGCGGTGGCAAATAAATGAGCAACAGACCCCGCCAAGGAAATGCCGGAAAATCCCGAACCATCTAAACCGGTTATCGCGCCGACAACCGTTAACGTCACCGCGCCGATTTCATTGTTCAGCGGCACAACATGAGCCAGCGCAATGCCTAAATCGTTCACAATTCCTTGCGACATCTTTGGTAAATATTCTCCGATGATTTTAACAAACCCCGCGTCACCAAGATAAAAAAATGCGGCGATTGGAATCACTGGTCCGAACACTTTAAAGCCAAATTGGAACCCTTCAATGAAATAATTAGTAATCTCCTCAAAACTTTCTTGGCGGTGGGCGAAAATAGAGATGAAAATTAAAATAAAAATCGCTGTCCCGCCAATGAGAGCGGTTGCTTCCCCACCTTGCAAGTGCAGATAAAACATCGCAGCAACGTCGAGGACAAACAAAACTGGTATCATAATCGCCAACAGTTTTTTCACTTGACTGGACAAAAGTTGTCTTGTTTTTTCTAAAGCAGAATCGGCCGTAACGGCAATTTCATGTTCTTCGTTGGCAAAAATTCCTCTTTTCATATCGCGGCGAAGCAGAAGAAAGGCGGTAATCGTCGTGACAACTCCCATGACAAATACGAGCGGAACGCTGGCGGAAATAACATCGGAAACCGGCAGCCCCGCCGCATCGGCGGTCAGCTTCGGCGCTCCTTGAATCACAAAATCTCCCGATAAGGCGATGCCATGGCCAAATAAATTCATCGCCATCGCCGCCCCTAACGCCGGCAACCCGACGCGAATGGCGACAGGCAGCAGCACCGCTCCCACCAGCGCCACCGCAGGAGACGGCCAAAAAAACCAAGAAATGACCATCATCAATATCCCGATCGTCCAATACGCCCATCCGGGAGTGCGAATAAACCGGGTAAACGGCGAAATTATTACGTCATTGATTCCTGTTGCCGTCAGCACTTTGCTCATTGCCACAATGATAGAAATGACTAAAATCGTCGGCAGCAGCTCGGTAATCGCGTAAATAAAGCTGTTAAACACTCCGCTGATCGCCGCGCTCAGCGAATGGGTCGCCGTCACTACCAATAAAAAGATTCCGACGATGCAGACAAGCGATGTATCTTTTCGTGCTATCATAAACCCAATAATGAGCACGATAAACGCCAAGTAAATCCAATGCAGCGCTGTCAACTCGACACCCATCGACATTCCCCTTTCTGCTGTATTCCCAACTTGGTAAATGGGACATTTACCTAACTTGGTGTACTACAGCATATGAAAGGAGAATAAAGGTGTGAAACACTTATATATTTTTTCACATGATGGCAAAAATCCCCGCAAAAAGCGGGGGATTGCTTTATCTTTCTTGAATGACCGAATAGGTTTCATGAATCAAAACAGCATCTTCTTCTCTTTCCAACAATAACATCGTTTCGTTCGCATGCATGTGCTTCACTTTTTGCAAATAATTAGTTGTTCCTGTCGTGATATACATTTTTTCATCCTTTTCCCACCTACTTCCGACGTTTGGAAAGATAATGAAACAATAGCCAATAACTAAAAACAGCTCCTGCCACCCATGACGCGATCCATGTCCAGCCGGCATAAAGCAGGAATAAAAACAAGCTGAACACGCTGTTTTGCACGATTAATAAGAAAAAGAGGAGGCGGCATAATGCCTGTTTCCGTACGTCGTTAGGAAGCGGATATAATCGGATCAACATGTTTGTCCGGTGATGGTCGATTAATGCGAATAATTGAAAACCGGTGATGTAAAGAAAAAATAGCGACGCGGCGATTTTTCCGTATTCTGTTGGAACAATATAGAGCAACAACAATCCAATTGCGATTAAGCGAATATAAAGCCCCAAATATCCGCCAGCACGGATCCATGTTCTCACATACAAATAAAGAAACGTATTTTGTTGCCCATACGGAATCATCTCGACGATAAAATCGAGCCAACGTCGCCGTTTCGCCTCCTCTTTCCATTGCGGAACATCGGTAAACATATTGGCGATACGGTAAAATGTGCGTACCGCTTTTGCTTCTTGCTCAATGATCCGCTCCCATTTCCAGCCTTTTTGCTTTGTCTCCTGTTGCAAATAAACAGCGACACCAATGACGATCATCGTTAAAGCAAGCAAAAACAGAACAGGAGCGCCAACAAGCAAAAAGTAAAGAAAAAGGGCATTCATGCCAAAGCGGACCACCATGCTGAGGCGGTGAAAGGACGGTTCAATAAAATAATTTCCTTTCCAGCTGATCCATAAATTCCATCCTTTTAGCATAAGCAGCACGAGAAAAAACAGCCATAAAGAAACGGAGGAAAAACGATGATGAAGCGGCGCAGCCACCAACAAAAGCAAAAGCAGACCATATCCATGCAAAACAAAACTCATGACAAAAGCCTGCTGTATATAGGGACGAAGCTTTGCTTCCGCCGGCAGTAAAAACACGATATCGGCTTCCTGAAACAACGTGCGTATCGAACCAAAAGTCAAGGCAAAGGAAAAGACAACTGCCGCCACCGTGGCGTAAGGAAATGTCGACGGCAGTGTTTGCACCCAACGATGGTAGGCAAGCGCCCCTCCACCTAGAGCGACCATCAATACGAACAATAAATGGCCATTTAGCATATAGCGCAAATAAAGCCGTATGTTTCGTATTTCCTGTCCAAGCCGGTCTCTCCACAACTGCTTTCCGTCCATCATACGCTTTCTTCCTTTGTCAATTCAATATATAATTCATCCAGCGTGCCTGCTTTTGAGCCGAATTGATCACGCATTTCCTCGAGCGTCCCTTTTGCTTTGATTTTTCCATTATGCAAAATGACAAACGAGTCGCAATATCTTTCTGCCGTTGCTAAAATGTGCGTCGACATTAAAATACCTGCCCCTTTTTGCTTCATTCGCTGCATTTGCTCGAGCAACGCATGAATGGCGAGCGGATCTAAGCCAAGAAACGGCTCGTCAATAATGTAAAGGGGCGGCTCCACTAAAAACGCGCACATGATCATTACTTTTTGTTTCATCCCTTTGGAAAAATGGGCGGGAAACCATTTTAGCTTTTTTTCCATACGGAATTCTTTTAACAGTGCAGGCAGGCGCCGTTCATATTCCGCCTTGTCGAGCCCGTAAGCCATGGCGGTTAAGCGCAAATGTTCTTCAAGCGTCAATTCTTCATATAAAACCGGTGTTTCCGGAATATAGGTAAACTGCGAGCGGTATGCCTCCGGCTGTTCGGAAAACGTTTTGCCGTTAATCGTAATCGTCCCTTTTCGCGGCTCCAGTAGTCCGATAATGTGCTTAATCGTTGTGCTTTTCCCTGCGCCGTTTAAACCGATTAAACCGACGATCTCGCCGCGGTCGACGGTAAACGACACGTCTTCGAGCACGTTTTGCTTTGTATATCCCCCATATAAATGCTGGACTTCTAAAAGCGCCATCGTCCGCTTCCTTTCCATCCTGAATTGTCAGTTCCGCTTTCATTGTACCAAAGCGGTTCATGTTTTTCCAAAAATTATCTATCCCCCTTTCGCATATATTGCCCCACCCTGGGCATGATAAATAGCGAAGAGGGGATGAGGAGCAAACCAAAAAAGGATTTGATGAATCATCCACTTGAAATGAGGTGTTCACGAAAGACACATTTGTCCAAGTAACACCGTTGTAAAAAGTGAGACAGCGCAATACTCCTTTATAAATGGAGTATTTGCGAAAAACAGGACCATCTTGCCATTGCTGTGAAGCAACGAACCTCTACGCAACGAACAAGGGGATGGTCATCTTGAACAAAGGAAAGCTCACTCTTTAACCATTTTCTTGCAAATGAGGTGTTCATCAAACGCCATTTTGATGAATAATAATCCTCGCCCCTTTTCACCAATCGGGATGTAATCTATCTAGGATTACATCCCGATTTTTTTATGGTAAAATGGAAGAAAAAAATAGGAAAGGTGGCTTTTTCAGTGAGTGATTGCATTTTCTGCAAAATTGTAAACGGTGACATTCCTGCGGCAAAAGTATATGAAGATGAACATGTGCTGGCGTTTCTCGACATCAGCCAAGTGACGAAAGGCCATACGCTTGTTATTCCAAAAATACATAAAGAAAATATTTATGAACTCACTCCAGACGTGGCAAGCCACGTTTTTAGCGCCGTTCCGAAAATCGCCAATGCGATTAAGAAGCAATTCTCCCCAGTTGGTCTCAATTTGCTGAACAACAATGGGGAGCAGGCCGGACAGACGGTCTTTCACTACCATGTCCATCTCATCCCTCGCTACGGCAAAGGCGACGGTTTTGGCGCTGTATGGAAATCTCACGCCAGCGACTATACGTTTGACGATTTGCAAACGATTGCGACGACGATCCAAAAAGGATTGTCCTAAACAAAAGGAAGCGGTTCTCCTCCCGCTTCCTTCTTGTTTTTGGTCGTTATTTTATCGCATCTTGCAAATCTTTATCTTCAATCTCCACTTTCGCATCTTTTATCAGTTTTTCTACTTTGGATTGTACTTTTGCTGAATCCAATTTGCTTCGTTTTACTTCGAATTCAATTTGCTCTTTCATTTCATTAAACGGTTTTTTCTCCTCTTTGTCCGTCACTTTGATAATATGATAGCCATAGTCTGTTTTCACTGGATCGCTGACTTGTCCGACTTTCAGCTTATAGGCCGCATCTTCAAATTCTTTCACCATTTTTCCCGGTCCAAACCAGCCTAAATCGCCGCCATTTGCCGCCGAACCAGGGTCTTGTGAATATTCTTTTGCCAGCTTTGCGAAATCCTCGCCTTTATCAAGCTTTGCCTTGACTTCTTTCGCTGTTTTTTCGTCTTTCACTAAAATATGGCTCGCCTTGATTTTCGGTTTATAGTTTTCGTAGTAGTCTTTTAATTCCTTTTCCGTTACCTTAATATCCTCCACAGCTGCTTTTGTCCGCAACAGATCCAGCTTCACCATATTGCGAATCACTTTTTCCCCATTTTGCTGAACGGCTAAATCGTATTGCGTCCCATACGCTTCTTTTAAGTTTTCGATCTCTCTGTCGATTTCTTTGTCCGTTACTTTGTATTTTTTGCTTAGCACTTTTTCGTGGACAAGGTCGCGAATCACTTCTTTGCCGACGCGAGCCTTCATTTCATTGTAAAATTCTTCTTTCGTAATATTGCCGTCCTTTGTTTTTACAATCACTTCCGAGTCACCGTTATTGCACGCCGATAGAGCAAAAACGGAGGCAACGGCTGCTGCAATCATCCATTTTCTCATTTGCTTCACAACTCCTACACCATTTTTTTTCAAAAAAAATTACAACAATAACTATAACATATTTTCTGGAAAGAAAAAAACCTTTTTCATCTTAGTCATCCGCCCATACACGTGCGTTTGTCTAACATATGATGATGGTGAAGCATTCAGACGGAACCGCTCCTTTTTGAAAGGGGGTGTTATGATGGGCGCACCTTATGCAGGAGGCTTTGCGTTAATTGTCGTGTTGTTTATTTTATTGATTATCGTTGGATGTGCATGCTTATTCTAATGCTAGGCATATGCACAAAAAAGCTGGCAGCACATGCTGTCAGCTTTTTATGTAAATAGCACCTCGAAATAAGAAGAAATTAATAAAATAGTAATAAGGACATTAATCGTTCGAAAGACGCTCGGCTGTTTTTCCTCCGGGATTTCCCTTTGTGCACAAAGACTTGACGTTAGTTGGTTAATAAGAAACAAAATAATCACAGCAAGGGGTATAAAATAAAGCGCCAAACCTCGTTCCCCTCCTTATTCATAGCATACATATTCATGGCTTTTACTTTACAATGTTTCATGTTATAAATCAATATGCTTTTTTGGCGTGAAAATCCTTCCAACTCCAAAAACTTTTTGATTGGTTGATTTTCGTAAATTCGGTAAAATATACTTAACAACTTGTCCATTATATGAAACAAAAGGGGTACATATATGGGAACGCTAGAGGAACGAATCGCCAAGCTAGAATTTCACCAATCATTGCTGATGGAAATGATTGATGAAACAAAAAAACCGTTTTATTATCTTGTCATTAAAGCCAATTTAACAAAAAAAGAAGTCGATGAAGTGCTTTCTCTTTGCAAACAATTAAGCGAAGTATATGAAAAACAAAAAGCGGAAGGGTTGATGGTGTTCACTCCGCTTCTCATTCAATTTGCGGGGATGCTCCATCCAAGCCTTCCGCTCGAGCAGACTGTGGACGCTCTCCTTAAGCAGCAAATGTTCGTTCCGCTGATGAGCGAATTTAAAAAATTAATGAAAACAGTTAGTTAGATTGGCCGGTCAACTCTTTTTCTTTCTCTTCCGCTTTCGCATTTCGTTTCACTAGCTTTCCATCCTGCTCAATAAAGTCTTCTTTAATATTTTCAAATGTCCTTTCAAAAATTTCCATAAAATCATCGCCATAAATGTTGCGAATAATACACATCATTTCTAAAATTTCCGGAAATTTTCCATACAGTTCGCGCAGCGGCAGGGCTCCGTTAAACACCGCATTTTTCGTCGGATCATACGATTCCATTAACTTTAACAACACTTCTTCCCCTTTTTCCGTCAACTCAATATACGTATTGCGCTTATCGTCCTGCTTTTTTGAAAAGGAAAGCAAGCCTCTCTCTTCTAATTTTTTCGAAAAATTAAACGCTGTGGAAACATGCATGACGCCAAATTTAGCGATTTCTGAAATCGATGCCCCTTTAAAATGATAGGCGATCCATAAAATGTGATGCTCATTAATGTTTAAATCAAACGGTTTAATCCACTGCTGCCAGTCCTTTTCGATCGATTTCCAAAGCGCCTTGCTTAACTGAGCAATCCGTTGGCTAAATAGCATCGCCTCTTTTATGGAATAATGTTGCTCTGTCGCTTTCATCGTTCCACCCACTCTTCCCTCACCGTATTTTTTACTTTCCATTATATCAGTAAAATAAAAAGTAATAAAGATAAAAATGTTTATTTTTTTATTTTTATGACAATTCATGCATGTTCATAGTCACAAAAGCGTGAGCATATAGTGAATATTAGGAGGAGAATATGATGACATATGTGCAGTCATTTTTTTTTATCATGTTTTTCCTATTTTTCTGTCTTTTCATAAATACTCTTTTTTCATTAGCAAAAGCAAAAATGTACCCACCGAAAAACCTCTTAAAACAGCGTGCCTTCGTCTATATTGGAATAGCGTTTCTTTTCTTCATCACCGCTTGGCTTCTCCGGTACGTATGAGGTGATAGCAAAAAACCCGACCAAGATGATGATCGGGTTTTTTACCATTTACACGTGCGCTGTTATGTTCATCCGCTTGAGAATCGACGATGCAATTGGGTAGATAATCACCATCACAATCGTATTAATCACGGCCGCCGGCAGGACAACGGCGAGGAATAAAGCAGAAAACGTGGCATTGCCCGGCAACCCGACCAATAGCAGTGCGGCCGTCAGAAAAACCGTGCCGGAAACCACCGTCCCAACCGCCGTCAGCACTGCCGCGGAAACGACAGTTTGACTATATTTTTTCAGCGCTAAGGCAATGGCGAACACAACAAAGGCGGTAATCATCTTATCGACGATATTCGGAATTTGTCCCCCTGGAAAATTGGTAGTCAACGCGGAAATAATTCCAGTCACTATTCCGACAAGCCCTACCGCTTTCATATCTGGAAACAATAAAATCGCCAAAAACATCATCGTCAACATCATATCCGGCTTCATTCCGAAGAAAATCCCCGGAATGACCGCGTGCAATACCGCCCCGATTCCCACTAACAGCGCCAAAGAAACTAATACTCTCGTATTCATGCTCATCTCTCCTCATCTCTCCTTTTCTAGGCTCCTCTTCCTCGTGCTCCTTGCACGTATGGCGAGAATTTTTCTATCATTATATCACTTTGCAGTATAAAAGTGAAGTAAAAATTTTCAGTCAAAACGACGACGGAAATCATTCATAAATGCCGCCAATGCCTCGCACGCTTCCAACGGAACAGCGTTGTAAATCGAAGCGCGGCAGCCGCCGACCGAGCGGTGTCCCGCTAGTCCAACAAAACCTTTTTCGTTCGCTTCCGCTAAAAACTTCTTCGTCAATTCTTCATTCGGCAATGTAAACGTCACATTCATGAGCGAGCGGCTTTCCTTCTCGGCATGCGGCGCGTAAAAACCATTGCTGGCATCAATCGCCTCATATACAATGGCCGCTTTTTCTTGATTGCGCGCTTCGATCGCTTTCACACCGCCCTCTTCTTCCACCCATTCGAGCACGAGCGAAAGCATGTAAATCGCAAACGTCGGCGGTGTATTATACAATGAATTGCTTTTGCTGTACGTGCGGTAATCGAGCATCGTCGGCAAGTTGTCTGGAATGCGTTCTAATAAGTCATTGCGAATAATGACGACCGTCACGCCGGACGGGCCGAGATTTTTTTGCGCTCCAGCATAAATTAAAGCAAACTGCCCGACGTTGATCTCCCGGCTTAAAATATCACTCGACATATCGGCGACAAGGTCGACCGGCATATTTGGAAATTCATTCCATTGAGTGCCAAAAATTGTATTGTTCGAGGTAATATGTAAATACGCCGCGTTTTCGGAAAGTTGAATGTCTTCAAACTTCGGAATATGCGTGTAATTCGCTTCTTTGCTCGAGGCGGCGATATGCGTTGCTCCGACTTTTTTCGCTTCTTTGAGCGCCTTTTCCGACCATGATCCCGTCAATACGTAATTGCCGATTTTCCCTTCAGATAGGAAATTCATCGGCACCATCGAAAACTGCAGGCTCGCTCCTCCTTGCAAAAACAAAACGTCATGAGTATCAGGAATGTTCATCAGCCGTTTCAGCCGCTCTTTGGCGCTATTGTGCACCGCATCGTATTCTTTGCTGCGGTGGCTCAGCTCCATCACGGACATCCCTGTGTTTTGAAAATTAAGCAGTTCTGCTTGCGCCCGCTCTAATACCGGAAGCGGCAGCGCGGAAGGCCCGGCGTTGAAATTATAGGCTCTCTTCATGTCTTATCCCCCGCTTTATTTCTTTAGTGTGTAATAGTTATTATTATCCTAACATGAAATTGAAAAAAATAAAGGGAATTTTTAAAAAAAATAAAGTCCTTGTTTGCTACAAGGACTTCGCCTGCTGGCGCCGCTCCCGCTCCTTGCGGATGCGCTCCATATAAATTTCTCCCTCTTTTTCGATAAAGGCTTGTTCGATTTCGCGCTCTTGCGCCGCCGTTCTTACTGTCATATAGCCGCTAAAAATAATGCCGGCGACGACTAAATAAATCCACCATGGCATGCTAAGCATCCGTATCCCCCTTCTAGCTTGTCTTACTAAACTATACGCAAGGAAAAGGTGGGATATGCATAAAGAAAGAGACGGGTTTTGCCGCCTCTTTCCTTTTTGGGACAACGCAGGTTATTCGTCTTTTTTCTTTTTCGTTCTTTTCCTTGCTCGCTGCAATTCTTTTTTTAGTTGCTTTAATTCCTCTTTTTTTCGCTCATGTTCCGCGTCTTTCATGATCTCAATAATGGGTTCAATCATAAGCAATCCCTCCTTTTTTAGGGACTTACTTATGTTATACCCCTTTTTCTTGATTTGAAACAGAAGAAAAAATCGGTTTGTAAAAAGACCGATTCTCCAGTGCATAAATTCGTTCCGTAAATTCGCCCGGCTTTACTTTTTCCAGCGCCCGGTCGATCATGTTCATTTTCGCATCCAAATTGTCAATGTAATGCAAAATCTCCGCTTCCTTTACCATTGGCGGCTTCGGGCTGCCCCATTCCGCCTTGCCGTGATGGGAAAGCACCATATGCTGCAACACGATGACTTCCTCGCCGCTGATGCCAAGATGTTCGGCCGCTTTGCTGATTTCGCTCACCATAATCGAAATATGGCCAAGCAAATTACCTTCCAACGTATACGACGCCGATACCGGTCCGGACAGCTCGATCACTTTGCCGAGGTCGTGCAAAATCACGCCAGCATATAATAAGTCTTTATTCAATGATGGATATAAATTCCCAAGCGCTTTTGCCAATTCGAGCATCGAAACAACGTGGTACGCCAATCCGGAAATAAACTCATGATGATTTTTTGTCGCCGCCGGATACTCGAAAAATTTTTGTTCGTGTTTCTTTAATAAATAGCGCGTAATCCGCTGGATATTTGGATTTTGCATCGCAAATATATATTCTGTAATTTTTTCCATCATGTCTTCCCGTTTCATTGGGGCCGTTTCGAGAAAATCGGAAACGCGGACGGCATCTCCTTCATGGACGGGGCGAATTGAGCGGATTTTTAGCTGCAATTTGCCGCGGTAATTATGAATGTCGCCAAACACTTTAACAATGCTCTCGGGCACATAAACATTTTCGTCTTCCGGCGACGCATCCCATAGCTTCGCTTCAATATCCCCTGTTTTATCTTGCAAAATCAGCGTTAAAAATGGCTTCCCGTTACTGGCGATTCCTTTTGTCACCGATTTAATAAGCAAATACACATCGACTTGCTCGCCAACCTCATAATGAACGATTCCCTTGGCCAACCTATTCTCCTCCGTTTCCTTGTTCACGTATAGTTAGTATACCACAATTGCGCAGACGCCAAAAATAAGACCTTGCTTCCCGCAAGGCCTTACTTTTTCGTCAATTGCACCGCTTTTTTCATATCTTTCAGTGAACCAGCTTTTCCGTACATGAGTACCCCGCCGCGATATACTTTCGAGCCGAAAAAGGCAAGCAAGCCGATCGTCGCAACGAGCAGAACGAGGCTGAGCGCCACTTCCCAAAATGGAACAGGAAGCAATCCGACCCGCAAAAACATAATCATCGGCGTGAAAAACGGAATAAATGATGTCACCATAATAAAGGACGATTCTGGAGCGTTTAAGCCAAACATCGCAATCATAAACGCGGCAATGACAACAATCATCACCGGCGTAATCATTTGCTGCACGTCTTCCACGCGGCTGACGAGCGAACCGAGCACGGCAAATAATGTCGCATATAAGAAATATCCTAAAAGGAAGAAAATAATTGCATACACAAATGTCGAGACAGGAAGATGATCAAAACCGAGAAATTTCCACAATTCTTGTCCGCTGCTTTTTAGCGCCACGAAACCGACCGTAAATAAAATCACAAATTGCGTTAAGCTAAGGAGCGCGACTCCAATGATTTTCCCAAATAATTGCTGTATCGGTGAGACACTGGAAACTAAAATTTCCATGACACGCGACGATTTTTCTGTCGCCACTTCTGTGGAAATCATGCCGCCGTACATGAGAACAAACATGTACATCGCAAACAGCAGCGCGTAAACGAGAACGCGCGCCTGATTCAGCTCTTCTTCCGTTTTCGCGTTTTTTTCCAACGCCACTTTTTCAAACGGTACCGGTTCATATAATTGCGCGATTTGCTCTTGCTTCAGACCGATTTTTGCCGTCGCGATCGCCGTTTTTAGCTGCTGGAGCACTTGCTCGAGCTTGCTTGGCGTATCGCTGTCGGCAATCGTGTTCGCGTAATACGCCGCTTTCGGCAGCTGCTTATCGTCAGCCGAAAGGATCAGGAGCGCATCCCATTTGCCATTGCGGACGTCCGCCTTTGCCTTTTCTTCCGAATCGGTCACCTTCTTTAACTTGAGATCATCGTGTTTTCCTTGTTTTAGCTGTGCCTTAAGCGGTTCGTAAAACGCTCCCGTGGTATCGATGACCGCCACCGTTGTTTTTTCATCCTTCGTAAAAAATTCAATAATATGCTGGATGTTCGCCATCGCAAAGACAAAGAGACTCGTAATGATCGTTGTGATGATAAACGATTTCGCTTTCAGCTTGGTCACATATGTATGCCCAAGCACAATCCAAAACTTATTCATACGCCGCACCTACTTTTTCAATGAAAATATCGTTTAACGAAGGCTCTTCTAGCGCAAACTTGCGAATAAATCCTTTGTTGGCAATATAGGAAAGAATTTTTTGCGACACGTCTTCGTTTTCGATTTGCAAATGAACGCCTTCCGCTGTCCGCTTCATTTTGATGACCCCTGGAAACTCCGCCAGTTCGTCAAGCGGCATATCGGCGTGAATAATAATGTTCTTTTTACCAAAGGACCGTTTCACTTCTTTCAATGCCCCGTATACGACCGGCCGCCCGCGATGCATAATGCAAAGATGCTCGCACAACTCTTCGACATGTTCCATACGGTGGCTCGAAAAGACAATCGTCGTGCCGCTGTTCTTTAAGTCAACAACCGCTTCTTTTAACAGCTCGACATTGACCGGATCGAGTCCGCTGAATGGCTCGTCTAAGATTAATAGCTTCGGCTTATGCAACACAGCGGCGATAAATTGAATTTTTTGCTGATTCCCTTTCGAAAGTTCTTCTACTCGCTTGTCCGCATACTCTGGTACGTTAAACCGCTCAAGCCATGCTTCCATTTCTTTTATAATCGCTGCCTTATCCATGCCGCGCAGCCTGCCTAAATAAATAAGCTGCTCCTTTACTTTGAGCTTCGGATATAGTCCGCGCTCTTCCGGCAAATAGCCGATGAGATGGCTTTTCGAGTAGTCGATTTTTTCTCCATTCCACGTAATCGTTCCTTCCGTCGGTTTCAGCAGGCCTAAAATCATGCGAAACGTCGTCGTTTTCCCCGCCCCGTTCGCGCCAAGAAATCCGAACAAGTTTCCTTCTGGAATGGTTAACGTGACATCGTTGACCGCGGTCACTGTGCCAAACCGCTTTGTCACACGATCTAACTGTAACGACATTCTCACTCCCCCAATTTTAGATAAAATTTCCACTGATATCATACACGTTTATCATAGCGAAAAGTTTCATCATTTAGAAGGAATTTTTTTAAAAATAGAAAAATAATAATATGAACCACCATTGAACAAAGGAGGGGCGATGGTAGAATCCTATAAGCAATCAAAAAGCGGAACGAAACAGCGACAATATCTAAGTATGATGTTAAAAAAGATAGAGAACTTCAAAGAGGAACATGAATGGTCATTATGGAATATCTTGCACAAATTCTGCTGGCTTAACCAGTACCAAATTCAACTAAGGAGGTGTAGACTTGGTTACTAAAATCGTTGTCGTGTACTGACCGATGGAAGGAATGGTGCACGACAGGTGCCGTCGCTGACAGCGATCCACGGGGTGTCTTTCACAGCAGGTGAGACATTAGGATTCCCTTCCTGATGGAACTCGGTGAAAATCCGAGCGGCAAGCAGTTTGGCTGGTTCCATCGCGATGAGTCGATTTTTATAGATTTTAGTAACCAGGAGCTCCCATGCCAACGTATATATTAACGGCTTTCGACAAAAACGGGGAAAAACTGCTGGACGAAACGTTCGAAGCCGCGAACGATGACGAAGCGAAAAAAATCGGTGAACAAAAATTGCGTGAACATAACTGCCACGATAAAACGCACCGCTGTGTAACATCAAGCGGAAAACTGATTTTATTCCACCGCTGACAATGAATAAAGCCCGGTTGCCAAAAGCAATCGGGTTTTGAACAGAAAGGGGCGAAAATAGTGAAAGATATGCATGAAACACAATCAACGGAACCTCTTCACCATGATGACGACAATGTCTTTGCACCTATCGAAGACTTGCAAAGGATCACAGGAGGTGTATGGAACCGAAAGAACTTTCGGCTCGATTCACAGCCTAAAGGAATTAGATGGGTTGGGTATGTTATGATTGGCTTTTTTCTTATGACGATGGCTATTGTTATCCTAAGTTTCTTTAACAAATGACCTCTCGTCTTCGTTTACGTCTATAAAATCGCTTTTTTTACAATAAACCCACAAAAACAGGCCCCAGACATTTGTCTGAAGCCCATCCGTTCCGCTTATCCAAACAACTCTTCCAGCATCTTCAGTTTTTCTTCTGTATAGTGGACAAAATGCTCGTTGTACACTTTCGGTTCTTTCGGATTGGCAAAGCGCGTGATTTTCCGCGTTTTCGGATCGACAAATTTGCTCGACGCGCCGCAGCCAAGCCCGATGATGGATTGCTGTTCTTCCATAATCATAATGTTGTAGATGCTTTCTTGGCCCGGGAGCGCATAGCCGACGTTTTCAAGGTTGCCGAGAATGTTTTTTTGCCGGTACAAATAATATGGAACATAGCCGTGCCGCTTCGTCCAATCTTGGGCGGCTTTCATCATCTCGCTGATTTCTTCTCGGTCGGCGACTTTGTATTTCGCTTTGTTTTTCGTCATTTCCGACGCCCGTTTAAAGGAAAGGGTGTGCACCGTTAATGATTCGGGCATGAGTTTTTCCGTTTGTGCTAATGTGTAGGAAAACTCTTTTATCCCTTCTCCCGGAAGGCCGATGATTAAATCCATGTTAATGTTGTTCATCCCCATCCCGCGGGCGAGGTGGAATTTTTCGATCGTTTCGTCGACCGTATGGTGGCGGCCGATCGCTTTTAACGTTTCTTGAATGTACGACTGCGGATTAATGCTGATGCGGTCAATGTTCCATTTTTTCAGGACGTTCAGCTTCTCCGGCGTAATCGTGTCAGGACGCCCCGCTTCGACCGTGATTTCACGGACGCGTTCAACATTTGGAAACGATTCATACATTTCCGCATACAGCCGATCCATTTCGTCGGCGGTGATGCTCGTTGGCGTGCCGCCGCCGTAGTAAATCGTCGTAATGTTAATGCCACGCTCTTTTAAAAAACGGCCGATTGCGCGCATTTCGTAATGCAGCCCGGCTAAAAAGGCATCGACGGAACCTTGGCGCCCGTTAATGGCATAGGCCGGAAACGTGCAATAGGCACATTTCGTCGGGCAAAACGGAATGCCGATATAAATGCTTACTTCATGGGCGAGATCGTATAAATCCGGCACGACCGTGAGTTGGCGGTCGACGATGTCCTGCATAAGGGCTATTTTTTCATCGGTGACTAAATAATCTTCGCGAAGTTGGCGGTGTGCTTCCTCTTGCGAAAGCCCGGAGCGCAATTTTTGATGCAACAGCTTGACCGGACGCACGCCCGTTAAAATGCCCCATTGCTGGATGAGGCCGGTGTATTGCTGGAATAACGCTAAATACACATGGAATACCGCATTTTTCAGTTGTTTCCAACGGTCTTTTTCCTCATGGTAAATGGATACATCTTTTTCATGAACCGCTTGATAAATGTTCCCCGTCGACCGTTCCGTTAAAATCCCGCGCACATGAATGTGCTCGTCACCGCTTACCGAAAGCGTGACCGTTATATCCGTATCAGAAAGCGGCGCAAATGTCAGTTCATATTCTTCATAAAACAACCCTGTAATGACTTCCAGTGGTCGTTGAAATCGCTCGATATCGTGCAATCCTTGAATTTCAATGCGCAATAACATCACCTTTCCCTGTCAAGCTTACTTAAGTGTACAGAAAGTACTTTTTGCTCGTCAAGTAAAAAAAGCGCAAAAAGCTGGGATCAATCCATCCCAGCTTTTCCATTTATCGTTTCATTTTCAGCTTCCGTAAAAAATCCGGACGCTGCTGTTTGCGAAAATGTTCTTTGATCATGTAGGCGACGCCGAGCTGTTCGTTCGAGCGCGTCACCCAGTCAGCGACTTTTTTCACTTCTGCTGGCGCGTTGCCCATTGCGACGCCTAAACCAGCCGCTTCGATCGCCGGCATGTCATCGATGCCATCACCAATGACAACCATTTCTTTTAAAGAAATGCCTAAATGATTGCCAAGCCGGCGCAATCCCGCGAGTTTAGACACTCCTTGCGGGACAATTTCCATTTTCCCGTTTGGCTGCATAATCATGTCAATAGTTGGAAACGCTTTAGCCAGCACGGCGGCAGCTTCGTCCCGCTCCTCGTCGCTGGCAAAATACACATCGATTTTCGGAACCGCCAGCGGTTCATCCATGAGCACATCGCCAAGCGAATCGACAAACTGTGTCGGATAAAAAAATGGATCTCCAGATGATAATACCGTTTTGACGACTAAATTTTTTTTCACTTTTTTCCGATTGCCAAGCGAATACCGTTCATGCATCAAACGAATATTGCAGTTAAAGTTTTCTAGCACCTGCACGATATTAAACGTCCGTTCTTCGGGAATGAGTGCTTCAAACAGTTTTTCGTTCAATGATTTGCCGATGATGGCGCCTTGGAACGTAATGAGTTCGCTCTCTAATTTTAACGCTTTTGCGACTTTCCGCGCTGCGAACAAATTGCGGCTTGTCAAAAGCGTGACATACACTCCTTTTTTCCTGACGTATTCAACCGCTTCCTTTGTTTCGCGCTGCAACCGGCCATTGTTTTTTAAAATCGTTCCGTCAATATTAAGAGCAAGCAATTTGTAAGCCACTGCTGTCTCCCCCTTTTGTGAAAAAAGTCGATCTTGCCCGCTTTTCTTGTTGCATTCGGCGCTAATCGCGCCGCCTCCGCTTTTCTTATTGTCTAGCTTCGGGCACCATCGGCTCGCGACGCTTTGATCCCGCTGCGGCGGCAACACATTGAGTTAACTTCTCTGAGTAGTCCACGCAAGACCAAACTTTGTTTGGTCTGAGCCTCCTCGCGGGCCTTCCAGCGCGTTTCGCGGAGCCAGGATGGCGACATTTCGCCGTTGCCCACAGGACGTGGACATCCTTTAGGCGAAATTGGGGCGCCCTCCGCTTTTCTTCCTATCACTTCATAGCTATGATAAAACGGACAAAAAAAGAACACTCATATGAGTGTTCGTCATTATTCCGTTTCCATGAAGGAACGGTACAGCTCCTCGAGGGGTTTCATCGCGATTTGCTGGATGTCGGCTAAGACCATGCTCATCCGCTGTTCGAGCGCCATCAGCTGCGCGAGTTTTTCGTTTTGCTGGGCTAGAATCATCGCTTTTTGTGCGTGTTCGACTTCTTCCGGCAAAATTTCCGCCCCGGTCATCTGTTTTTCATGCAGCCGCATTTGCACATCGCGGAAATTGGTAAATAGGCGGTACGCCGTTTCATCGTGGCGCACCGCTTCGTACGCCTGTTTTAACTGCTGAAAATCGCTGCTTGCGCGGATTGCTCTCTCAAGCTGCTCGGCAAGGGCATATAGTTGATTGTGATTGGACATAAAAAAAGCCTCCTATAAAAAAGTAACGTATCCCTATCATAACGTATGCGCCAAGAAAAAGCGATATGCCTAGCAAAAAACAAAGGGAAATCTTACATATGCCTCCTAGCAGCGCATCCAAATAAGTCTCCATGTTTCTCTCCTTTCCCATCTATAAGATAATCACCAAAATGAGGCGATCATCATACGATACGATATAAACGTTTGCCTAATCTTTCATTATAGGGCTCGCACAACGAAGGCATAAATGAGGGAGAACGATGAATCAGCTGCCAACGGTCGCCGTGTTGACAGAAATTTTCTATAAAGATTCGTGCATTCATTTCGGATCGATTCACGATTTTTGCGAGGAATTAGCAAACTATAGCATGCAGCACCAGCTTATTTTCTATGTCACTTCTTTGTCGATGTATTTAGAGAACGAAAAGAACGGCTACCGCTGGATTGATGGGGAATGGAAAAAAACAGAAGTACCTCCTGCGAACGTGATCTATAACCGCCTCCACTCACGGAAGGCCGAACATTCCTATTTATTTGAGCAGCTGATCGAAAAACTGAAAGACGAGAACGTTCTTATGTTTAACCATCGCTTTTTGCATAAATGGGAAGTGCATCAATATTTAGCAAACCATTCGTACTTGCATCCTTATTTGCCAAAAACGGAATTATTCAGGAATAAACAAACGCTTGATAGCTTTGTTGAACGATTTCCCGTCGTATTTATTAAACCGATTCACGGCAGTCAAGGACGGCATATTTTTCGCATTGAAAACAAGGAAACCGGCTTCCTTCTTGACTACTCGACGTCAATGAAAGATGCGACGCAGCAATATGCTTCCACTTCCGAGCTGTTTACCGCCTTAAAAGAACGGCTAAAGTCGGCGGCGATCATTCAGCAAGGAATCGATATGCAAACGATCGACGGGCGGCCGATCGATTTCCGCCTCTTGTGCCACCGCGTCCATGACAGCGAATGGCGCGTGACATCGGCCATCGCACGCATGGCGAATCAAGAACAGTTTGTCGCCAATCTTGCCCGCGGCGGAGAAATCGTCCCGATCGACAACGTGCTGCAACAATGGTATGAACGAAGGAAAGCATTTCAGCAAAAAATGCTGTTAAAAGATATCGCCATCGAAGTATCAACCGTTTTAGCCAGTGAAGCGGAAGGATTGTATGGGGAATTTGGCATTGATCTAGCGATAGACCGGGAACATAAACCATGGATTATTGAAGTGAACACGAAGCCATCGAAACAGACCGACATGTCGATATCGAAACGCTTTATTCGCCCATCGGCGAAAGCCATTATCGACTATTGTCTGTCACTGATCGACGAAAAGGAGTGAATCGCCTTGATTTCTCTTGGATTTATTACAATTGAGGAACAACAGGAAATGGAATACTGTACGGAAATCGCGAAACGAGCCGGCCGTTACGGCATTGCCGTCTACCGTTTTACTCCGCTTGATATCGACCCGCTAACAGAAAAAGTGCATGGTCACGCTTTTGATGAAAAAAGGCAAGCATGGACGGAAAGCACGTTTGATATTCCATCGTTTTTATACGACCGCTGTTTTTACCGTTCCGATATCCGTTCGAAAAAATGCAAGCCAATCATGCAATGGCTGAAACGCCGGCCGGATCTTGTCTTTTTAGGATACGGATTCCCAGGCAAATGGGACGTATATGAGAAAATGATCGAGCATCCGCTGCTGTCCCCGTACGTGCCGAAAACCGCCCGTTTGCAGTCGGATGCCGACATTTTACGCATGATCCGACGCGAGCAAGCGGTCATTTGCAAACCGGAGCACGGGGCGGGCGGCCGCGGCATTTATGTCATCCAAAAAGCAGAAAGAAAGCTTCATATTTGCGATGCAACGGGACAGATCACCGCTTTGATCGAACAAAAAAACGAGCTCGAGCAATGGACCGATACATTACTGCAGCACCATTCCTACTTGATCCAGCCGTTTTTGCCGTTGCAGACAAAAGCAAACGAACCGTTTGACGTCCGCTTCCTGTTCCAAAAAGATGGAACCGGCAAATGGATAGAGCGGTGCCGAGCCGTGCGGGTCGGGCGCCCGGGGACGTTTATCGCCAACATCCGCGCCGGTGCCGACATTTGTGATTTTTCCGAATGGATCCGTTCCTTTCCTTCTTCACAGCGTATTTTGATTATCGATGGCATCGAAACCATTATTCGCGCCCTCCCAGCCTACGTGGATGAACAATTCGGCCCTCTCTTCGAATTAGGGATTGATATTGGTATTACGAAAGAAGGCGGTGTATGGATCATCGATGTCAATTCCAAGCCAGGCAGAAAGATTGTGGCCGCGCTTCATCCTGACAAAAAGGATGACGTATACGAGGCACCGCTGCAATATTGTTTGTTTCTCGCCAACGAGGTGAATATCTCATGACCTATTCATTAATGATTCAGGAAAAAGAAGAAAATACGATCTATCTTCCATCCGCTGTTTCTCTCTCCGGTCAGACGATGGCAGCGTTTGGAAGCATCTCTACCCCTTGCCGTTTTGTTTCCTCTTCACTTTTAGACAAACACATTATCGTGACAAGCGACGTCGCAAAACGCTTGTACATTCCGTTTCCCGCGGATGTCCATCTCGTTCTCGATGACGATACCGTTCATCTCGGTCCGCTCGTTGGCATTTTTACTGCCGGGTTTACGAAATCGCCTCTTCGTCCTGTCGGGAAGCGGAGCTTCTTCTTTGCGAAATTGCTCTCCCAGGAGAAGAAAGTCGGCGGGTTTGCTTTTCTGTTTGGCGCCCATCATATTCACTGGGAAACAGGAACGGTAACCGGCTATTTTTATACAGAAAGCGGCTGGATGCAGCGGGAAGTACCCCTGCCAACCGTTATTTACAACCGCCTGCCAAACCGCCGCATTGAAAACAGCGAAACATTCCAAACGATTAAAGAAACGCTAAAAAACCAATATGGCATTCCTTGGTTTAATGAAAACTTTTTTAATAAATGGGAAGTATACTGCCTGCTAAAGGAGCATCCGCTCTCCCGGCCCTATCTTCCCGACACTTTGCTTCATCCTACCGCGGAAGATGTTCAACGTTTTTTAGACCATTATGGCGAAGCATATTTAAAACCGGCCAATGGCAGCCTTGGTTTTGGCATTTACCATCTTGTAAAGAAAAACGGCCGATACGAATGCCGATTTCGCGACGAACATGGATACAACCGGATGCGCACTTTTTCGACGTTGTCTTCGCTATGGCAACACCTATTTTCGCATAAAAAATTGGATCATTATATTATCCAGCAAGGGATTCGGCTCATTGAAGTCAACGGTAGAAAGGTCGATTTCCGCATTCATACGAATAAAAATGAGCAAGGCGTTTGGCAAGTAAGTGCAATCGCAGCAAAAATCGCCGGAAAGCGAAGCGTCACCACCCATATGAATAACGGCGGTATCGTTAAAACAATCGAAGAAATTTTTCCTGACTCCTCCGTCCGCCAGCACATTCTCGAGCGGCTTCATGACGCTGCTCTCACGTTAAGCCGCGGCTTGGAAGAGCAGATGGACGTCACGATCGGCGAAATTGGCTTTGACATCGGCCTTGACCAAAATCAGCATATTTGGATGTTTGAAGCCAATTCCAAACCGGGAAGATCGATTTTTAACCATCCAAAGCTAAAGCAGGATGATGAGCGGACAGCAATGCTTTCCCTTGCTTATGCTGTCTATTTAAGCAAAAAAATCATTGCTGAGCCAGAGGCGTTATTGCGATGACCGTCATTTATTACAATCAAGACAGAGGCACATGGTTTCATCAAGACCATGGCCGCGCCTACAAGTTTGGGTGCAATGGGTTACTGCCGTTTTCTAACGATACGCCATCGTTCTCCTTTTCGGTAAAAGAGAAAAACGGAAAAATCGGGCCGCTTGTCGGCATCCTAGTTAGTGAATCATCCATTCCGGCCCTGCTCAACAGGAAAAAGCGCTATATCGAACTTATCACCCATTGCCTGCAAGAAGCCGGGGGGATCGGCGCTGTTTGTCCGGTCAGCGCGATCGGTGAACATACCGTTCGCGGATATGTATTCGTTCCAGCGTTGGATCGATGGGTGCCCGTTACCACCCCGCTTCCTGATGTTTTTTATAACCGTATTAAAAGCCGGCGCGAAGAAAAATCAGCTGTATACCAACAGACCGTTGCTCTTTTTGAAAACCTCCACATCCCCTTTTTTAACCGTTCTTTTTTTACAAAATGGGAAGTATATGAGACACTCGCGAAAAATGAACGGTTGCAGGCCCACTTGCCGCATACGGTGCTAGTGCAGCATATCGATGACATACGAAACATGCTGCAAACGTACGGAAGCGTTTATATGAAGCCAAACGACGGGGCGAAAGGAAAAGGGATTTTCCGACTCACCGCTTCTCTGTTAACGAACACAATCCTTTATGAGCACATCAACGGCCAAAAAACGCTCTCCTCCCTTGACGAACTGGAGCCGCTTTTGGCGGCGACACGCTACATTGCCCAGCAGTCGATCGATACAGACACATGGAACGGGCAACGCTATGATTTACGCGTTCTCGTTCATTATAAACATGGAAGCTATACCATCAGCGGCATCGGCGTCCGGTTGGCACAAACGCAGCAGCTGACAACCCACGTCTTAAACGGCGGAACCATTTTGCCATATTCCGAGGTAAGGCATCGTGTCGATGAAAAAACGCTGCACGGCCTCCTTGACGCCTGCGGAAAAGAAATAAGCGGCCATTTCGGCTTTGTCGGCGAATTTTCTGCCGATATCGGCGTCGGCAAAGACGGTACATTGTACGTATATGAGCTCAACGCCAAGCCGATGATTTTTGATGAACCAGATATTCAGCAGAACGGTGCGAAACAACTTATCTCTCTATTTGCGGAACTAGCTGGGTTTGCGCCATCATAAAAAATAAGCGGCTGTATTGCATCGCTTGCTGCAGAACGTGATCAGTCGCCTTTTGTGCAGCGCCTGACAAACCTTCTCTTGCTTTGCGGCATAACATTGCTTTTTTCCATTCGTGCAAGCAGAGCCTGTGCAGCAGTTCAGAAGAAAAAGCATGGACCGCCTCTTCCCTGTCGCTTTCTTCATATGTCCCGGCAAGCAAGTAATGAATGTATTGCCAAAGTTGACATTGCCGCTTTGCATCTTCTAAATATCGGATGAATTGCTGCCGCCACATTTCCTCCTCCACTGTTTCCATGAGCCGCTCCGCCAGTTGGGTGGATGTGGCGGTAACGTGTAACAGTTGTTTCACCATGCGTATCATCGCCTTCCCCTCCTTGCTTGTCCTACCTTTTGCCATATATATGACGAGTGTGGATATTCTATGCTTTTTTCACACAAACTAAAAAACAAGGAGGGAACATCATGATAGAACGAAACGAACAGGAGCGCCAAGATGCTCAATATGAAGGCCGCGACGAATATTATTTGGATATCGATCGAATGATTAATGAAGGCATGGCGGGCGGCTATGTCCACGGCCGTGAAGACGCCGTCAATATTGAAGAGGCACGCGACTTAGTCAAAGAAGAGCCGCCTCATGAAACAACATAATCATGCAAAAAACCGATTTTCCTTTTCACGGGGAAAATCGGTTTTTTGTATTATAATGAAATTAACATAAAAAAGAAAGGAAACGTATCGATGCTGGAACGGCTAAAATCTTATTACAAAGACGCGATCGTCATTAACGAACAGGTCGCCGACGCTGCTAGATATGAATGGTTTTATACAAAAGAGGGGGATAAAATCGGCATCGATAAACACCGCCTATCCAAACAAGAAAAACAATTATTATCGATCTTTCTCACCCCAATTCTTGACGCAAATCATACGATGAGTGAAGAAGAGCAGGCATGGCTGCGCTGGATCGTGCACGAGGATGCAGCGATGCTGCAGCATCTCTTCTCCCCGCCTCCGTATTGCCGTTTTATTCACTTTCTAACAAAACGCTCGGTCGCAAATAAAGGCGACTTTTACGATGCCGTCAGCGGATTGTTCCCTGACCCGATTACGATCGTTTGGGAACATGAACACCGTGGCGTCATTATTGAGAAAAAGCAAAAGCAAGCGGCAGAGCCTTTGCCGTTTGCTGATATTATCGATACGCTGGCAACCGATTTTTACGCTACCATCCATTTATTTATCGGACAAATCCATCCGTACGATGAGCAGCTTTACGAATCATTCCGCTATGAAAAGCGTTGCTTCGAGTTAGCCCAGGCATATATGCCGAAACAGACGGTTTATCAAATGGAAGATGTGGTTCCGCTTTTGTTGATTCATGGCCATCCCGAACTGGAAGAAGTTAAAAAAGCACTTCCTTTTCTTGAAACATTAGACGATGAATGGCTGCGGATCATGCAGACATTTCTGCAATGCAATCTTAACGTTTCCATGGCCGCGAAAAAATTATATATGCACCGCAACAGCCTGCAATACCGCATTGATAAATTTATTGAAAAAACGGGGATCGATATTAAACATTTTAAAGGGGCGGTAGCCGTTTATTTGGCGATATTGTTGCAGCAATATATAAATAAACGCTGCTGAGTCCAATGGAAGCCAAACACGTTGAAAATGCAGCTGAATGTCTCCCTTTTTGTGTTTTTCATAAGAAGAAAAGTGAACATGGTTCGGCTGCTTGACAAGCAAAAAGTGGATGCTCCATTTTTTCTTACTAGAAGCCGATCTTCAGGTGAAACTTATATCGTTTTCCTATCGTCTTTGCCGTTTGGCATCTTGCCCAAAATGACGGCTCTTTTTTGTGCAAGTTGTCCATTTACGAATCTTGCCATTTTTCTGTATGCTTAAAGCGATTGAAACCGATTTCACGACGGGGGGCTTGACAATGGCAGAACTTCGTTTAGAGCACATTTATAAAATTTACGATAACAACGTCACAGCGGTAAAAGATTTCAACCTACATATTCAAGACAAAGAATTCATCGTTTTTGTCGGTCCGTCCGGCTGCGGAAAATCGACGACATTGCGGATGATTGCCGGTCTTGAGGAAATTTCAAAAGGCGACTTGTATATCGACGGCAAGCGGATGAACGATGTTCCGCCAAAAGACCGCGATATTGCGATGGTGTTCCAAAACTATGCACTTTATCCGCATATGAGCGTCTATGATAACATGGCATTCGGCTTAAAATTACGCAAATTCCCAAAAGCGGAAATCGAACGCCGCGTCCGTGAAGCAGCGCGCATTCTTGGACTGGAACAATATCTGGACCGCAAGCCAAAAGCGCTTTCCGGCGGTCAGCGGCAACGCGTCGCGCTAGGCCGTGCCATCGTCCGTGACGCCAAAGTATTTTTAATGGACGAGCCGCTTTCCAACTTGGATGCCAAACTGCGCGTACAAATGCGTTCCGAAATTGCGAAATTGCATCAACGTTTGGAAACGACAACGATTTACGTCACCCACGACCAAACGGAAGCAATGACGATGGCAACACGGCTAGTAGTAATGAAAGACGGGGTTATTCAACAAGTCGGCACGCCAAGAGAAGTATATGAAAAACCGGAAAATATTTTCGTCGGCGGCTTTATCGGCTCCCCAGCGATGAACTTTATTAAAGGAACGCTGCAGGACGGCAAGTTTGTTGTCGGCAATATTAGCCTCGGCATTCCGGAAGGAAAAATGAAAGTGCTGCGCGATCAAGGCTACGTTGGCAAAGAAGTCATCTTAGGCATTCGTCCGGAAGATATCCATGATGAACCACTCTTCCTTGAAGCATCGCCAAATACGAAAATTACCGCCCACGTTGAGGTAGCCGAGCTGCTTGGTGCAGAGTCGATGATTTATTCCAATATTAATGGACAAGAGTTTGTCGCGCGCATCGATGCCCGCACGGAAATCAAACCAGGCCACCAATTAGACCTTGCCTTAGACATGAACAAAGCGCACTTTTTCGATATCGAAACGGAAAAACGAATCCGTGCTGCTGATGAAAAATAATATGGTTTCCCCTCATTTTCATATAAATACTGCACAGGCTCTAGCGTCATCGCTAGAGCCTATTCTTTAATAAAACGCACTTCTTCCTGCCGGCAGTGTGGACAGTAAAACAAATGCACACATTCATGGTTGGCTAATGTGTACGGATATCCATCCACTATTTTCATCATATCGATATCCATATAAGGACTATAGTCATCAAAATAATCGGTTACCTTTCCTTGATCCTCCATTGGCTGTTGACAATGGGGGCAATATACCGTCACCTTACGTAATCTGTTGCATAGTGGGCAAATGTTCATGCTGTTTCCTCCTAAACACAATCCCTTATTTTACATATTCCCTAATTTCGGTAACGGTAAAACGTTAAAAATTACCATAAAAAATCCGTGAATAATCAAAACAAAACATCTCAAACTATTAGTACCAACAACCAATAATCCGTTGGGTTCAGCCAAGCTTGGCAGCATGCTTTATAGCATGCGGTGCTGGTGCAAATCCAGCAAACCCAGCCATCAAAACTTTAAACAAGGAGATGATGACACATGGCACGTAACAACAATTCGAACCAATTGTTAGTTGCAGGTGCACAACAAGCAATCGACCAAATGAAGTATGAAATCGCTCAAGAATTTGGTGTGAATCTTGGTCCTGACACAACTTCTCGCGCTAACGGTTCTGTTGGCGGCGAAATTACAAAACGTCTTGTCGCAATGGCACAACAACAACTTGGCGGCCAATTCGGCGCTCGCTAATAAAACAACTTCATATACATGGCTTAAGCCCCAGGCGTCTTGCCTGGGGCTTCATTTGTCTTGTTACTTGATGAGTTGCAAAAATTGTTTTGTACGTTCATGTTTTGGAGAAACGAGCAGCTGTTCTGGAGCTCCTCTTTCCACGATGATTCCTCCGTCCATAAAAACCACTTCATCGGCTGCTTCTTTCGCAAACCTCATTTCATGAGTGACGACGATCATTGTCATCCCTTCATTTGCTAAACTTTTCATGACTTTCAGTACTTCACCGACAAGCTCCGGATCCAATGCTGATGTTGGTTCATCAAACAGCATGACTTCAGGTTCCATGGCAAGCGCCCGCGCGATCGCGACGCGCTGTTGCTGCCCTCCAGACAGCTGAAACGGATAATGATGGGCTTTATCTCCGAGTCCCACTTTCTCTAACAATGCCATCGCCTTCTCGCGTGCACGCTCTTTCTTTTCTCGTTTGACCGTGACAGGCCCCTCCATGACGTTTTCAAGCGCCGTCATATGAGGGAACAAATTATAGCTTTGGAATACCATTCCTGTTAAGCGACGAAATTCATGAATCTCTCGCTTCGTCACAGACTTCGAAAAATCAAGCTGCCTATTTGCTATCGATATTTTCCCTTTCGTCGGCGTTTCAAGCACGTTTAAACAACGCAAAAACGTCGTCTTCCCTGAACCCGATGGACCGATAATGACCACTACTTTCCCTTTTTCCACCGTGATATCGATTCCTTTTAATACTTCTACGTCGCCAAATTGCTTATATAAGCCTTGAACAGAAATCATCATCGTATCTCCTTATCGCTATCGTGCAATGTAACGATTTAAACGCTCTTCGATTCGATTTTGTACAATCGATAGTAGAAAGCAAATAATCCAATAAATGATTGCTGCTTCCGTGTATAATAATAAGAATTCATAGTTCGTCGAGGCAATTTCTTGTGCTTTGCGAAACATTTCCGAAACGAGAATGAGCGATGCAAGCGATGTATCTTTTACTAAGCTGATAAACGTATTTGACAGCGGCGGAATCGAAACGCGCGCTGCCTGCGGAAATATTACCCGGCGCAGCGCCTGCCCCGGCGTCATTCCTAACGAATACGCCGCTTCCCACTGCCCTTTCGGAATGGATAAGATTGCGGCGCGAATAATCTCTGAAGCATACGCGCCAACGTTTAACGAAAAGCCGATGATGGCCGCAGGAAATGAAGGAATCGTAATGCCGATGTTCGGCAGGCCGTAAAAGATAATAAACAGCTGAACAAGAAGCGGTGTCCCGCGGATGGCGGATACGTATATTCTCGCGATCATTTCTAATACTTTTACTCCGGAAATGCGCGCCAATGCTGTCGCAATCGCCAATATTAATCCAATGATAAACGTAATAATCGTCAGTGGAATCGTATAATACAAAGCCCCCTTCACCAGTGGGAGAAGGGAACTTTGTGCAATGGATACCAATCTGTCTACTCTTTCAGGGTCTGCCATCACATTACTTAGATACATCTTCACCAAACCATTTCTCTGAAATTTTTGCGTATGTTCCGTCTTTTTTCATGTCCTCTAACGCTTTATTCACAGCTTCTACCAATGTGTCACTGCCTTTGCGGAACATAAATCCGCTTTGTGATGCGTCCTTATGCTTTGCCACCATTTTAATTGGCGCGTTTGGTTTTTGTTTTAGGAAATCAAGAACGGATAGATTATCGTTAATGGTAACGTCCACCCGCTTAGAGCTTAACAATTCGACCGCTTGATTAAATCCTTCCACACCGACAATTTGTGCTCCGTAAGACCGTGCTAAATCGGCAAAATTGCTTGTCATCGATTGTGCCGCTTTTAACCCTTTTATGTCTTCAAACTTAGATACTTTATTATTATCTTTATGAACGACTAACACCGCCATAGAAGTAATGTACGGATCAGAAAAATCATATTTCTTTTGCCGGTCCGGGCGAATTCCGACTTCATTGGCAATCATATCAAAGCGTTTTGCGTCCAATCCCGCGAACATCGCATCCCACTGTGTTTCCATAAACACAGGTTTGACGCCAAGACGCTTCGCTACTTCTGTTGCCAATTCCACATCAAAACCGGTTAGCTTTCCGCTTTTATCGTGAAACGTAAACGGCGGGTAGGTGCCCTCTGTCCCGATTCGCAATTCTCCAGATTTTTTTACCTGCGCTAATAAATCATTTTCTTGCTTACTCGGCTTCTCTTGTGATTGTTGATTGCCGCATGCGGCCAATAACAAAATGGAAGCCGCCATAAAAAAGAACAAACTGCGTAATAAAGTTTTTTTCATATATTCCAAACCTCCATCATTCCGATTGGTTTTAGCAACATATGTTATCATAAAAAAGCCATAGGCTAGTTGTCAAATGGAAAAACGTTTCTTCCATCATTATTCCCCTTCAAGCCCAAAAAAAAAGAGCTTTACGCTCCTTATATATTTTCCGCCAACGACTTGTTAAGCGAAACAAGCACTTTGCGAATCCGACGGTTTTCTACGTGCCGCACCGTAAACGTAAGCGGTCCGTAATGCAGCGTTTCACCGACGTTCGGCACGCGCTCAAACATTTCAAATATCCAGCCGCCTAACGTGTGCGACGCGCTTTCTGGCGTATCAATTTTCATCATTTCGCAAAATTCATCAAGCGGCAATTCAGCGTTAAACTCATAGCTGTTCTCATCGATTTGCCGGATGCTTTTTACCGCTTCATCATGTTCGTCCCATATTTCGCCAACAATTTGTTCAATAATATCTTCGAGCGTAATTAACCCGGCGGTACCGCCGAATTCATCGACAACAATGGCCATATGCACCTTGCTTTTTTGAAATTCCGGCAGCAAATCGGAAATTTTCATCGATTCCACGACAAACAGCGGTTTGCGTAATAACTTGCGAATGTTGACCTCTTTTTGTTGCACGAGCTCACTAAAAAAGTCGCTTTCTGACAAAATTCCGATGACATTATCAATATCTCCCTCATATACCGGGATGCGAGAGTATTTTTCCTCTAAAAACACATCGCGGATTTCCTCGATCGGCTGGTTTACTTCGACAGCAACCATATCAGACCGTGGCGTAAAAATTTCTTCCACTAAAATTTCATCAAAATCGAGCGAACGATGAATAAGCTCCTTTTCTTTATTGTCAATAATTCCTTCTTCCTCGCTTAAATCAATCATTACTTTAATTTCTTCCTCCGTCACCGCGGGAACAACCGCCCCGCTAGCAAACCATTTTGCGACATGTTCCCTTACTGCATGAAACATCGTCGTGACGGGAGAAAGCAGCTTCATCAATACGTAAATAATGCCTGCATAACGAATCGATAACGATTCTGCATGCACTTTCGCAATCGATTTTGGCAAAATTTCACCAAAGACCACGAGAAGCACAGTCATCACGATAATTGCAGCGACCAAACCCGCGCGCTCCCCAAGCATGGTTGTCGCCATGTCTACTAAAAAAGCGACCGCCACAATACCGGTGATTCGATTGGCTACAAGCACAGTCAATAAGACGTGGTCTAAATGTTCCATAATGTAATTTACCCGTTTACTGCCACGGTGATTTTCTTCCACATAATTCTTCAGACGAATTTTATTGGCGGACGACAATGCGGTTTCTGCCGAAGAAAAGAAAGCGTTTAACATCATGCAAAGGAAAAACCACCCTAACAACCCTAGAGGCAACTCTCCCAAAGAATCTTCACACTCCTAAATAAAACATGATTATGCTATTATTATCCATTTATATGATTATCATATCAAATTTTTCACGAAATGCCTATCGTCTAAACATGCAAAGAAT